>NZ_CP059139.1:4462500-4792500 GCF_014109765.1 Pseudomonas berkeleyensis | reverse complement strand
GTGGGTTGCTCCAGAAGTAGCTAGTCTAACCTTCGGGGGGACGGTTACCACGGAGTGATTCATGACTGGGGTGAAGTCGTAACAAGGTAGCCGTAGGGGAACCTGCGGCTGGATCACCTCCTTAATCGAAGACTTCAGCTTTCTCATAAGCTCCCACACGAATTGCTTGATTCATTGTAGAAGACGATGCTGTAACGCGACCCTGTTATAGGTCTGTAGCTCAGTTGGTTAGAGCGCACCCCTGATAAGGGTGAGGTCGGCAGTTCAAATCTGCCCAGACCTACCAATTCAGGTGCAGATGCTTACGGGGCCATAGCTCAGCTGGGAGAGCGCCTGCCTTGCACGCAGGAGGTCAGCGGTTCGATCCCGCTTGGCTCCACCACTTACAGTTTGATCGTAGTGAAAGAGTTCAGAAATGAGCATTCCTGCTGAGGCAGAAGAGTGTTGATTTCTGGTCTTTTGACCAGTCGAAACATCGTTCTTTAAAAATTTGGGTATGTGATAGAAGTGACTGATTAATTGCTTTCACTGGCAATTGATCTGGTCAAGGTAAAATTTGTAGTTCTCAAGACGCAAATTTTCGGCGAATGTCGTCTTCACGATTGAGACAGTAACCAGATTGCTTGGGGTTATATGGTCAAGTGAAGAAGCGCATACGGTGGATGCCTTGGCAGTCAGAGGCGATGAAAGACGTGGTAGCCTGCGATAAGCTCCGGTTAGGTGGCAAACAACCGTTATGACCCGGAGATCTCTGAATGGGGGAACCCAGCCAGCATAAGCTGGTTATCTTGTACTGAATCCATAGGTGCAAGAGGCGAACCAGGGGAACTGAAACATCTAAGTACCCTGAGGAATAGAAATCAACCGAGATTCCCTAAGTAGTGGCGAGCGAACGGGGACTAGCCCTTAAGTTGATTTGAGATTAGTGGAAGGTTCTGGAAAGTTCCGCCGTAGTGGGTGATAGCCCCGTACACGAAAATCTCTTATCAATGAAATCGAGTAGGACGGAGCACGAGAAACTTTGTCTGAACATGGGGGGACCATCCTCCAAGGCTAAATACTACTGACTGACCGATAGTGAACCAGTACCGTGAGGGAAAGGCGAAAAGAACCCCGGAGAGGGGAGTGAAATAGAACCTGAAACCGTATGCGTACAAGCAGTGGGAGCCTACTTTGTTGGGTGACTGCGTACCTTTTGTATAATGGGTCAGCGACTTATATTCAGTGGCGAGCTTAACCGAATAGGGGAGGCGTAGCGAAAGCGAGTCTTAATAGGGCGCTTTAGTCGCTGGGTATAGACCCGAAACCGGGCGATCTATCCATGGGCAGGTTGAAGGTTAGGTAACACTGACTGGAGGACCGAACCGACTACCGTTGAAAAGTTAGCGGATGACCTGTGGATCGGAGTGAAAGGCTAATCAAGCTCGGAGATAGCTGGTTCTCCTCGAAAGCTATTTAGGTAGCGCCTCGTGTATCACTGCTGGGGGTAGAGCACTGTTTCGGCTAGGGGGTCATCCCGACTTACCAAACCGATGCAAACTCCGAATACCAGCAAGTGTCAGCACGGGAGACACACGGCGGGTGCTAACGTCCGTCGTGAAAAGGGAAACAACCCAGACCGTCAGCTAAGGTCCCAAAGTTATGGTTAAGTGGGAAACGATGTGGGAAGGCTTAGACAGCTAGGAGGTTGGCTTAGAAGCAGCCACCCTTTAAAGAAAGCGTAATAGCTCACTAGTCGAGTCGGCCTGCGCGGAAGATGTAACGGGGCTCAAACCATACACCGAAGCTACGGGTTCATCCTTTGGATGAGCGGTAGAGGAGCGTTCTGTAAGCCTGTGAAGGTGAGTTGAGAAGCTTGCTGGAGGTATCAGAAGTGCGAATGCTGACATGAGTAACGACAATGCGAGTGAAAAACTCGCACGCCGAAAGACCAAGGTTTCCTGCGCAACGTTAATCGACGCAGGGTTAGTCGGCCCCTAAGGCGAGGCAGAAATGCGTAGTCGATGGGAAACGGGTTAATATTCCCGTACTTCTAGTTACTGCGATGGAGGGACGGAGAAGGCTAGGCCAGCACGGCGTTGGTTGTCCGTGTTTAAGGTGGTAGGCTGATTTCTTAGGTAAATCCGGGAGATCAAGGCCGAGAGCTGATGACGAGCGTTCTTTTAGAATGCGAAGTGGTTGATGCCATGCTTCCAGGAAAAGCTTCTAAGCTTCAGGTAACTAGGAACCGTACCCCAAACCGACACAGGTGGTTAGGTAGAGAATACCAAGGCGCTTGAGAGAACTCGGGTGAAGGAACTAGGCAAAATGGCACCGTAACTTCGGGAGAAGGTGCGCCGGTGAGGGTGAAGTATTTACTACGTAAGCCCATGCCGGTCGAAGATACCAGGCCGCTGCGACTGTTTATTAAAAACACAGCACTCTGCAAACACGAAAGTGGACGTATAGGGTGTGACGCCTGCCCGGTGCCGGAAGGTTAATTGATGGGGTTAGCGCAAGCGAAGCTCTTGATCGAAGCCCCGGTAAACGGCGGCCGTAACTATAACGGTCCTAAGGTAGCGAAATTCCTTGTCGGGTAAGTTCCGACCTGCACGAATGGCGTAACGATGGCGGCGCTGTCTCCACCCGAGACTCAGTGAAATTGAAATCGCTGTGAAGATGCAGTGTATCCGCGGCTAGACGGAAAGACCCCGTGAACCTTTACTATAGCTTTGCACTGGACTTTGAGCTTGCTTGTGTAGGATAGGTGGGAGGCTTTGAAGTGGGGACGCCAGTTCTCATGGAGCCATCCTTGAAATACCACCCTGGCAACCTTGAGGTTCTAACTCTGGTCCGTTATCCGGATCGAGGACAGTGTATGGTGGGTAGTTTGACTGGGGCGGTCTCCTCCCAAAGAGTAACGGAGGAGTACGAAGGTGCGCTCAGACCGGTCGGAAATCGGTCGTAGAGTATAAAGGCAAAAGCGCGCTTGACTGCGAGACAGACACGTCGAGCAGGTACGAAAGTAGGTCTTAGTGATCCGGTGGTTCTGTATGGAAGGGCCATCGCTCAACGGATAAAAGGTACTCCGGGGATAACAGGCTGATACCGCCCAAGAGTTCATATCGACGGCGGTGTTTGGCACCTCGATGTCGGCTCATCACATCCTGGGGCTGAAGCCGGTCCCAAGGGTATGGCTGTTCGCCATTTAAAGTGGTACGCGAGCTGGGTTTAGAACGTCGTGAGACAGTTCGGTCCCTATCTGCCGTGGACGTTTGAGATTTGAGAGGGGCTGACCTTAGTACGAGAGGACCGGGTTGGACGAACCTCTGGTGTTCCGGTTGTCACGCCAGTGGCATTGCCGGGTAGCTATGTTCGGAAAAGATAACCGCTGAAAGCATCTAAGCGGGAAACTTGCCTCAAGATGAGATCTCACTGGAGCCTTGAGCTCCCTAAAGGGCCGTCGAAGACTACGACGTTGATAGGTTGGGTGTGTAAGCGCTGTGAGGCGTTGAGCTAACCAATACTAATTGCCCGTGAGGCTTGACCATATAACACCCAAACAATCTGCCCTCAAAGCAGAGGGTGTCGATGGTGAAGTCGACAGAAAGCCGAAAGTTTGCAAGAACTACAAATTACGAATCACATACCCAATTCGCTGTAGCGGCTAACCCCGAGACAGCAACAAATTGCTTGACGACCATAGAGCGTTGGAACCACCTGATCCCATCCCGAACTCAGTAGTGAAACGACGCATCGCCGATGGTAGTGTGGTGCTTCACCATGTGAGAGTAGGTCATCGTCAAGCTCCTATACGAACGCCCTGATCAGGTAACTGATCAGGGCGTTCACTTTTGCGTCAAGAAAACAATGATGTGGCGGTGAGAGTCCCGGAGTGCCGGCCGCCGGAGCGCCGGCCGGATCATCCTCAAACTCCCATACGAAACCCCAGATCGCCTAGCGGTCTGGGGTTTCTTCTTTGCGGCAAAGAAAACAACGAGTGCGTGGGGCGTGTGCTGCGTGCACCGCCAAGGACGCCGACAGGTCGGTGCGCGTGGCGCACCCTACGGGACCGTACCGTAACGAAAAGGCCACCTGACGGTGGCCTTTTGTGTTTTTCAGAACAGGGTTAGTCGCCGCGGTATTCGCCTGCGATGGGGTGGCCGAGGAGCGCCTGAGTGAATGACTAATCCGAAACTTGTGTTTTCTATGCAAGTAGTGGGCTCGTCGTTATCATGCCAGCCTTGTTCTAAGCGGGGCCTGGCATGCTGGCATTGTTGAAACTTCTGCAGGACGGTCGATTCCATTCTGGCGAAGCCCTTGGGGCTGTGCTGGGAGTTAGTCGTAGTGCCGTCTGGAAGCAGCTACAAGGTCTGGAGAGCGAGCTCGGGATCGAGGTGTTCAAGGTTCCAGGGCGTGGCTATCGGCTTGCGGCGCCTATGACGCTGCTGGATGCCGAGCAGATTCGGCTTAACTCGGGTCTGGTGGATTGGCCTGTATTTGTCGAATCAAGTCTCGACTCTACCAATGCTGAGATATTTCGACGTCTCGATGCTGGCGTTCGTGCGCCTTTTGTTCTGCTCGCCGAGCGTCAAACGGCAGGGCGGGGGCGGCGGGGACGCGCATGGTCGAGTCCATTTGCAGAGAACCTTTATTGCAGTGTCGTAGTGCGTGTCGATGGCGGCATGAGCCAGGTCGAGGCGCTAAGCCTTACTGTCGGTTTGGCTGTAGCTCGTGCGTTACAGGCTTGTGGTCTCTCGGCGGCGGGTTTGAAGTGGCCGAATGACGTTCTGGTCGATGGTCACAAGATATCCGGAATCTTGCTGGAGCTCGCTGGTGATCCGGCGGATGTCTGCCATGTCGTGGTCGGCGTGGGTATCAATGTGAACATGCTGGTCGATGCCTCGGCTGTGATCGATCAGCCATGGACGTCTGTACGCCAGTGCTTGGGTAAGCCTATGGATCGTAATCAGTTGGCTGGCGAGCTATTGCGTCAACTGCGTACCTATTTCGCCACTCATTGGCGGGATGGCTTTGCAGGGGTGCGCGAAGAGTGGGAAGCGCTGCACGTTTGGCGTGGAAAACCCGTTGCATTGACGGCGGGGCAGGGCGCGACCTTGGGTGTCGTACTTGGTGTGGATCAGCGAGGGGCTATTCGCCTTGAGGTCGATGGTTGTGAGCGCTCTTTCAGTGGTGGTGAGTTGAGCTTGAGGTTGCGCAATGATTCTTGAGCTCGATTGCGGGAATAGCTTTATCAAGTGGCGCGTTATTTCCAGCGATGGTCGTGAGCGTGCGCTATCGGGCGTCGTCGACTCCGACTCTCGCCTGTTCGAGGCGCTTGCCGCTTCTCCTGCGCTGTCGATTACTCACTGTCGATTGGTAAGCGTGCGTAGCGATGTGGAAACCGAGCAACTGATAGATCGTTTGCGCGGGTCTTTGGGGGTGGAGGCGGTCTCTGCTCAGTCGGCCAGTCAGGTCGGTGCGGTTCGTAATGGTTACGATGACTTTCAGCGCCTGGGTTTGGATCGTTGGCTGGCGGTGCTGGGTGCTTATCATCTGGGGCAGCGGGCTTGCTTGGTGGTGGATCTGGGAACGGCAGTGACAGCTGACTTCGTTTCCGCTGATGGTGCTCATCTTGGTGGCTTTATTTGCCCGGGGCTTCCGCTGATGCGCGACCAGTTGAGTACGCATACTCGGCGTATTCGCTACGACCGCCAGGTTGCGTTGGCTGCTCTGCAGGAGCTTGAGCCAGGGCGCTCCACTGCGGAGGCTGTAGAGCGTGGCTGCGTATTGATGCTCAGAGGCTTCGTCGAGCAGCAGCTGCTTCAGGCGCGCGCACGCTTTGCTGATGGATTCGAGGTGTTCTTGACTGGGGGCGATGCCGATCTGGTACGGGATGTTGCTCCTGGTGCTCAGGTCGTTCCGGATCTGGTCTTTGTTGGGCTGGCAATTGCCTGTCCGTTAGGGTGAGGTGAGCATGCGTTGGATCCTGCTACTGCTCATATTGCTGAATGCCTTTTATTACGTATGGCATCAGCAGCAAGCTCCTCTGCGTGCCAAGGAGGTCGAGCCGGCGACCGCTTACCAGGCTGCGCGAAAGGATATCCGTTTGTTGAGCGAGGCTGAGTCGCCGCGTGTGCGTGCGCCCTCGTCCGTTCCTGTCGAGAGTTCTGCTCCTGAGGCTGCTGTGTGTCTTTTCCTTGGGAGCTTCGATGGGCAGACGCAGGCAGAGGTAGTAGAGCAGCGCCTGCTGAGCCTGGATATACGGGCCGATGTGCGCAGTATTGATGCGGCGGCGGGAGTCGAGTACTGGGTTTATCTTCCGCCGCTCGCATCCCGGCAAGCCTCGTTGCGGCAGTTGCGTGAGTTGCAAGCTCGACGTATCGACAGCTACATCATTACTCAGGGAGAGCTGGCCAACGGTATTTCGCTTGGTATTTTCCCGCGGAGCGATTCGGCAGGGAGTGTCATGCAACGTCTGCGAGAGGTCGGTTATGAGCCGCAGATGCGTGAGCTGTCACGCGCACATCGCAGTTTCTGGGTACGTGTGTCGCCGGAAAGCAGGCGATTGGCTGATGAATATCTGCTCGGAAAACTGGCGGGTGATTTCGCCGGGCTGCAGCATCAATTAATGCCTTGTGAAGGCGTTGCATTGCCTTAGTAGTTTGCATAGAATGGCGCCCGCTTCGCAGGGTGGTCAAAGTTTGTTCCCTGCAAAGATGTTGTCAAAGTAGCTAACCTCACGATTTTAAATGAGAAAATGCTTGACAGCAGGGTGGCAGATCTAGAAAATGCCGCCTCACTTTGGAGGGGTTCCCGAGCGGCCAAAGGGATCAGACTGTAAATCTGACGTCATCGACTTCGAAGGTTCGAATCCTTCCCCCTCCACCAGATTCGGCGTGAGCTGCAAGCTCCGCGGGTATAGTTCAGTGGTAGAACCTCAGCCTTCCAAGCTGATGATGCGGGTTCGATTCCCGCTACCCGCTCCAGTTTGTTGTTTGTGCAAAAGAGTTTGGCTCATGTAGCTCAGTTGGTAGAGCACACCCTTGGTAAGGGTGAGGTCAGCGGTTCAAATCCGCTCATGAGCTCCATCTAATGAAGGCAGATATGAAAGTATCTGCCTTTGTTTTAATGGCGGCATGGCTTGCTCAATTCTTCGTTAGGAGACGGTCAAGATGGCTAAAGAGAAATTCGAACGTAACAAACCGCACGTCAACGTAGGCACCATCGGTCACGTTGACCACGGTAAAACCACTCTGACCGCTGCTCTGACCCGCGTCTGCTCCGAAGTTTTCGGTTCGGCCAAGGTCGACTTCGACAAGATCGATAGCGCTCCGGAAGAGAAGGCTCGTGGTATCACCATCAACACTGCACACGTAGAGTACGATTCCAATATTCGTCACTACGCGCACGTTGACTGCCCGGGTCACGCCGACTACGTGAAGAACATGATCACCGGTGCTGCCCAGATGGACGGCGCGATCCTGGTCTGCTCGGCTGCCGACGGCCCGATGCCGCAAACCCGTGAGCACATCCTGCTGTCCCGTCAGGTAGGCGTTCCGTACATCGTTGTCTTCCTGAACAAGGCTGACATGGTTGACGACGCTGAGCTGCTGGAGCTGGTCGAGATGGAAGTTCGCGACCTGCTGAGCACCTACGATTTCCCGGGTGACGACACTCCGATCATCATCGGCTCCGCGCTGATGGCTCTGAACGGTGAAGACGACAACGAGCTGGGCACCACTGCCGTCAAGAAGCTGGTTGAGACTCTGGACAGCTACATTCCTGAGCCGGTTCGTGCTATCGACCGTCCGTTCCTGATGCCGATCGAAGACGTGTTCTCGATCTCCGGTCGCGGTACTGTAGTTACCGGTCGTGTAGAGCGCGGTATCGTCAGGATCCAGGAAGAAATCGAAATCGTTGGTCTGCGTCCGACCACCAAAACCACCTGCACCGGCGTTGAGATGTTCCGCAAGCTGCTGGACGAAGGTCGTGCTGGTGAGAACTGCGGCGTGCTGCTGCGCGGCACCAAGCGTGATGAAGTCGAGCGTGGTCAGGTTCTGGCCAAGCCGGGCACCATCAAGCCGCACACCAAGTTCGAAGCTGAAGTGTACGTTCTGTCCAAAGAAGAAGGTGGTCGTCACACCCCGTTCTTCAAAGGCTACCGTCCTCAGTTCTACTTCCGTACCACTGACGTGACCGGTTCGTGCGAACTGCCGGAAGGCGTTGAGATGGTAATGCCGGGCGACAACATCAAAATGGTTGTCACCCTGATCAAGCCGATCGCCATGGAAGACGGCCTGCGCTTCGCAATTCGCGAAGGTGGTCGTACCGTTGGTGCTGGCGTGGTTGCCAAGATCGTCGAGTAATCGGTTGATCTGTTCCTCTCAGGCCGGCATAATGGTCGGCCTGATTTTGCTTTAGGTCAGTAGCTCAATTGGCAGAGCGGCGGTCTCCAAAACCGCAGGTTGGGGGTTCGATTCCCTCCTGACCTGCCATTTTCTAACGAATCTGGCGTGTCTTTCACAGGATCCTCTCGAATGAATGTTAAGGCTGAAGCCAAAGACTCTCGCTTTGATCTGGTTAAGTGGCTGATTGTCGCTGCCCTGGTTGTGGTGGGTGTGGTCGGTAATCAGTACTTCTCCGCTGAGTCGATTCTTTATCGCGTTCTCGGTCTGGTCGTATTGGCTGCTGTTGCAGGTGTGGTTGCCCTGCAGACGGCGCGTGGTCAGGCTTTCGCGGTGCTGCTGAAAGAGGCGCGCGTCGAGATTCGTAAGGTTGTTTGGCCGACCCGCCAGGAAACTACTCAGACTACGTTGATCGTGGTCGCTGTGGTTCTGGTGATGGCGCTGCTGTTGTGGGGTCTTGATTCCCTGCTCGGTTTGCTTGTTTCCCTGATTGTTGGTTAAGGGTGTCTCGTGGCTAAGCGTTGGTACGTCGTGCATGCATACTCGGGTTACGAGAAGCATGTCATGCGCTCGCTGATCGAGCGCGTCAAGCTGGCTGGTATGGAAGATGACTTTGGCGAGATTCTCGTTCCTACTGAAGAAGTGGTCGAGATGCGCAATGGTCAGAAGCGCAAGAGTGAGCGCAAGTTCTTCCCCGGTTACGTCCTGGTGCAGATGGAGATGAACGAGGCAACTTGGCACTTGATCAAGGATACGCCGCGGGTCATGGGCTTCATTGGTGGTACGGCAGACAAGCCGGCGCCAATCACTGAGAAAGAAGCCGAAGCCATCCTGCGTCGTGTCGCCGATAGCGGCGACAAGCCCAAGCCGAAGACGCTGTTCGAGCCGGGCGAAATGGTTCGTGTTGTTGATGGCCCGTTCGCCGATTTCGGTGGTGTGGTCGAAGAAGTGAATTACGAGAAGAGCCGTATCCAGGTTGCTGTGACCATCTTCGGTCGCTCAACCCCGGTCGAGCTGGAGTTCAGTCAGGTCGAGAAGGCATAACTGACATAAGCATCCCTGACCCCGCAGCCGCAGGCTGCGGGGTTTTGTCGTCACTGGGATAAATGCGTAAGTAACCCGGGGAGCCGTCAGGCGTTCGAACCCGAAATTGGAGTAGCTAATGGCTAAGAAAATTCAGGCTTATATCAAGCTTCAGGTTAAAGCCGGTCAGGCAAACCCGTCGCCGCCCGTTGGTCCTGCACTGGGTCAGCACGGTGTTAACATCATGGAATTCTGCAAGGCGTTCAACGCCAAGACTCAGGGCATGGAACCTGGTCTGCCGACTCCTGTGATTATCACCGTTTACAGCGACCGTAGCTTCACCTTTGAAACCAAGAGCACCCCGGCATCGGTACTGCTGAAGAAGGCCGCAGGCCTGACCAGCGGTTCCGCTCGTCCGAACACCGTCAAAGTTGGCACCGTTACCCGTGCTCAGCTGGAAGAGATCGCCAAGACCAAACAGGCTGATCTGACTGCCGCTGACCTGGATGCGGCCGTGCGTACCATCGCCGGCTCCGCGCGTAGCATGGGCCTGAACGTGGAGGGTGTGTAATGGCTAAGTTGACCAAGCGCCAAAAGGCCATCGCGGCCAAGGTTGAAGCCGGTAAGGCTTACTCCTTCGAAGAAGCTGCCGGCCTGCTGGCTGAGCTGTCCGCTGTCAAGTTCACCGAGTCTTTCGACATCGCTGTGAACTTGGGCGTCGATCCGCGTAAATCCGACCAGGTCGTTCGTGGCGCTACCGTTCTGCCGAATGGCACCGGTAAAAGCGTTCGCGTTGCCGTGTTCACTCAAGGCCCGGGCGCTGAAGCTGCCCTGGCTGCCGGTGCAGACAAAGTCGGCATGGACGATCTGGCTGCCGAAATGAAGGCTGGCGACCTGAACTATGACGTGGTCATCGCTTCCCCGGATGCCATGCGTGTCGTCGGTCAGCTGGGTCAGGTTCTCGGCCCGCGCGGCCTGATGCCGAACCCGAAAGTCGGTACCGTTACTCCGGACGTCGCCACCGCTGTCAAGAACGCCAAGGCTGGTCAGGTACGTTTCCGTACCGACAAGAACGGCATCATCCACACCTCCGTTGGCAAGGTCGGCTTCGAAGCCGCTGCGCTGAAGCAGAACGTGGAAGCCCTGCTGTCCGACCTGAAGCGTCTGAAGCCGTCGACTTCGAAAGGTATCTACGTCAAGCGCGTGACCCTGAGCACCACCATGGGTCCTGGTCTGATCATCGATCAGGCTTCGCTCGAAGCGTAATGAAGTTCGGCTGGTGGCCTGCGCCGCCAGCCATGAAAGATTGGGGTCCCTGCCTGGCGGGGGCTATCCAAGACCGTAGGTGACTAGCGTTTTAAATGTCAGGTTCGACTGATGGCCTACGCAGATGGTGCTCCCGATTCGTTACCGAATCAGACACCAAAACGCCGCCGAGCTTCGGCCCGGCGAAACGGTAAAAACCAGGAGTAAACCCGTGGCAATTAAACTCGAAGACAAGAAGGCCATCGTCGCTGAAGTCAACGAGGCTGCCAAAGCCGGTCTGTCCGCTGTCGTGGCTGATGCCCGTGGCGTGACTGTCGGCGCAATGACCGGACTCCGTAAAGAGGCCCGAGCGGCTGGTGTGTACGTGAAAGTCGTGCGCAACACCCTGCTCAAGCGCGCTGTTGAAGGCACTCAGTTCGACGTGCTCAACGACGTGTTCAAAGGCCCGACCCTGATCGCGTTCTCCAACGAACATCCGGGCGCTGCTGCTCGTATCTTCAAGGAATTCGCCAAGGGTCAGGACAAGTTCGAGATCAAGGCAGCTGCGTTCGAGGGCAAGTTCCTCGCAGCAAACCAGATCGACGTACTGGCAACTCTGCCGACCCGTGATGAGGGCATCGCGCAGCTGATGAGCGTTATTCAAGGCGCCACCAGCAAGCTCGCCCGCACCCTGGCAGCTATTCGCGACCAGAAAGAAGCTGCTGCTGCCTAAGGCGGCGTGAGCACTTTCGAAATCAAACGTTTAATTTGATGGTCGCGTAGGCCGTCACCCTAATACAGGAATTGATAGTCATGTCTCTGACTAACGAGCAAATCATCGAAGCGATCGGCCAGAAATCCGTTGTGGAAATCGTTGAGCTGATCAAAGCGATGGAAGAAACCTTCGGCGTTACCGCTGCTGCTGCTGTTGCCGCTGGCCCAGCTGTTGCCGCTGCCGCTGCTGAAGAGCAGACCGAGTTCACCATCGTCCTGGCTGAAGCTGGCGACAAGAAAGTGAACGTGATCAAAGCCGTTCGCGAGCTGACCGGTCTGGGTCTGAAAGAAGCCAAGGCTGTTGTTGACGGCGCCCCGGGCGTGGTCAAAGAAGGCGTTTCGAAAGAAGAAGCCGAAGCTGCCAAGAAGGCACTGGAAGAAGCTGGCGCCAAGGTCGAGCTCAAGTAAGTTCGTACCTTGCGTCTACAGCCCGAGCGATTCGCGTAAGGCTGATGGCTGGTGGCTTATGCCACCGGCCTTTTTCCGTTCTAGGTTGGCTGTTCGTCAGCCGACCTGGAGCAGGAAAAACCCGTCCGTCGAGACGGTCGCAAACCGAGGGTTTGCACGATTTTCTGGTCATCGCCGCCGGCGCTGGCCAAACAAGCAGGTGACCAAGCTGGGGAACGCTGATGGCTTACTCATACACTGAGAAAAAACGTATCCGCAAGGACTTTAGCAAGTTGCCGGATGTCATGGATGTGCCTTACCTCCTGGCCATCCAGCTGGATTCGTACCGCGAATTCCTGCAGCAAGGGGTGAGCAAGGAACAGTTCCGCGACATCGGCCTGCACGCGGCCTTCAAGTCGGTATTCCCGATCATCAGCTACTCCGGCAACGCCGCCCTGGAGTATGTCGGCTATCGCCTGGGCGAGCCGGCGTTCGACGTCAAGGAGTGCGTCCTGCGTGGCGTGACCTTCGCCGTGCCGCTGCGCGTGAAAGTGCGCCTGATCATTTTCGACAAAGAGTCGTCGAACAAAGCGATCAAGGACATCAAAGAGCAAGAAGTGTACATGGGCGAAATTCCGCTCATGACCGAGAACGGTACCTTCGTCATCAACGGTACCGAGCGCGTCATCGTGTCCCAGCTGCACCGTTCGCCAGGCGTGTTCTTCGACCACGACCGTGGCAAGACTCACAGCTCGGGCAAGCTGCTGTACTCCGCTCGCATCATTCCTTACCGCGGTTCCTGGTTGGACTTCGAGTTCGATCCGAAGGACGCGGTATTCGTGCGTATCGACCGTCGCCGCAAACTGCCGGCTTCCGTCCTGCTGCGCGCGTTGGGTTATAGCACTGAAGAAGTGCTGGATGCCTTCTATGACACCAACGTCTTCCACGTGAAGGGCGAGAGCCTGAACCTGGAGCTGGTTCCGCAGCGTCTGCGCGGTGAAGTCGCCGTGCTCGACATCAAGGATGGCAGCGGCAAGGTCATCGTCGAACAGGGGCGTCGTATCACTGCCCGTCACATCAATCAGCTGGACAAGGCTGGTATCAAAGAGCTGGAAGTTCCGCTCGACTACGTCATTGGCCGCACCACTGCCAAGGCGATCGTGCACCCGGCTACCGGCGAAATCATCGCCGAGTGCAACACCGAGCTGACCGCCGACCTGCTGGTCAAGATGGCCAAGGCTCAGGTCGTTCGTTTCGAGACCCTGTACACCAACGACATCGATTGTGGTCCGTTCATCAGCGACACGCTGAAGATCGACAGCACCACCAATCAGTTGGAAGCGCTGGTCGAGATCTACCGCATGATGCGTCCTGGCGAGCCTCCAACCAAGGACGCTGCCGAGACCCTGTTCAACAACCTGTTCTTCAGTGCCGAGCGCTACGACCTGTCCGCCGTGGGCCGCATGAAGTTCAACCGCCGTATCGGTCGCACCGAGATCGAAGGTTCGGGCGTGCTGAGCAAGGAAGACATCGTTGCCGTACTGAAGACCCTGGTCGACATCCGTAACGGTAAAGGCATCGTCGACGACATCGACCACCTGGGTAACCGTCGCGTACGTTGCGTTGGCGAGATGGCCGAGAACCAGTTCCGTGTAGGTCTGGTGCGCGTCGAGCGTGCGGTCAAAGAGCGTCTGTCGATGGCTGAAAGCGAAGGCCTGATGCCGCAAGACCTGATCAACGCCAAGCCGGTTGCGGCGGCGGTGAAGGAGTTCTTCGGTTCCAGCCAGCTTTCGCAGTTCATGGACCAGAACAACCCGCTCTCCGAGATCACCCACAAGCGCCGTGTTTCCGCACTCGGCCCAGGCGGTCTGACCCGTGAGCGCGCCGGCTTCGAAGTCCGCGACGTACACCCGACTCACTACGGCCGTGTGTGCCCGATCGAAACGCCAGAAGGCCCGAACATCGGTCTGATCAACTCGCTGGCGGCCTATGCCCGCACCAACCAGTACGGCTTCCTGGAAAGCCCGTACCGTGTGGTCAAGGAAGGTCAGGTCACCGACGAGATCGTGTTCCTGTCCGCCATCGAAGAAGCCGACCACGTGATCGCTCAGGCGTCCGCGACCCTGAACGACAAAGGTCAGCTGATCGACGAACTGGTTGCCGTGCGTCACCTCAACGAATTCACCGTCAAGGCGCCGGAAGACGTCACCCTGATGGACGTTTCGCCGAAGCAGGTAGTCTCGGTTGCCGCCTCGCTGATTCCGTTCCTCGAGCACGACGACGCCAACCGTGCACTGATGGGGTCGAACATGCAGCGTCAGGCTGTACCGACTCTGCGTGCCGACAAGCCGCTGGTGGGTACCGGCATGGAGCGCAACGTCGCCCGTGACTCCGGTGTCTGCGTCGTGGCTCGTCGTGGTGGTGTGATCGACTCCGTCGACGCCAGCCGTATCGTGGTTCGCGTCAATGATGACGAAGTCGAAACTGGCGAAGCCGGTGTCGACATCTACAACCTGACCAAATACACCCGCTCCAACCAGAACACCTGCATCAACCAGCGTCCGCTGGTGCGCAAGGGTGACAAGGTTGCGCGCAGCGACATCATGGCTGACGGCCCGTCCACCGATATGGGTGAACTGGCGCTGGGTCAGAACATGCGCGTTGCGTTCATGCCGTGGAACGGCTTCAACTTCGAAGACTCCATCTGCCTGTCCGAGCGTGTGGTTCAGGAAGACCGCTTCACCACCATCCACATTCAGGAACTGACCTGTGTGGCGCGTGACACCAAGCTCGGCCCAGAGGAAATCTCCTCCGACATCCCGAACGTTGGCGAAGCTGCTCTGAACAAGCTGGACGAAGCCGGTATCGTCTACGTCGGCGCCGAAGTCGGCCCGGGCGACATCCTGGTCGGTAAGGTCACTCCGAAAGGCGAGACCCAGCTGACCCCGGAAGAGAAGCTGCTGCGTGCGATCTTCGGTGAGAAGGCGTCCGACGTTAAGGACACTTCCCTGCGTGTGCCGACCGGCACCAAGGGCACCGTCATCGACGTGCAGGTCTTCACCCGTGATGGCGTCGAGCGCGATAGCCGTGCCCTGTCGATCGAGAAGATGCAACTGGACGAGATCCGCAAGGATCTGAACGAAGAGTTCCGCATCGTCGAAGGTGCGACCTTCGAGCGTCTGCGTTCCGCTCTGGTCGGCGCGATCGCCGAAGGCGGCGCTGGCCTGAAGAAAGGCACCGCGATCACCGACGAGTTCCTCGACGGTCTCGAGCGTGGCCAGTGGTTCAAACTGCGCATGGCCGACGACGCCCTGAACGAGCAGTTGGAGAAGGCCCAGGCCTACATCTCCGACCGCCGTCAGCTGCTCGACGACAAGTTCGAAGACAAGAAGCGCAAGCTGCAGCAGGGCGATGACCTGGCTCCGGGCGTACTGAAGATCGTCAAGGTCTACCTGGCCATCCGCCGTCGCATCCAGCCGGGTGACAAGATGGCCGGTCGTCACGGTAACAAGGGTGTCGTTTCGGTGATCATGCCGGTCGAAGACATGCCGCACGACGCCAACGGTACTCCGGTCGACATCGTGTTGAACCCGCTGGGCGTTCCGTCGCGTATGAACGTCGGTCAGATTCTCGAAACCCACCTGGGCCTCGCGGCCAAGGGCCTGGGCGAGAAGATCAACCGCATGCTCGAAGAGCAGCGCAAGATCGCCGAACTGCGCAAGTTCCTTGCTGAGATCTACAACGAGATCGGTGGCCGTCAGGAAAACCTCGACGAGTTCTCCGATACCGAGATCCTCGAGCTGGCGAATAACCTCAAGGGTGGTGTACCGATGGCAACTGCCGTGTTCGACGGCGCCAAGGAAACCGAGATCAAGGCCATGCTGAAGCTGGCTGATCTGCCTGAGAGTGGCCAGATGCGTCTGTTCGACGGTCGTACCGGTAACCAGTTCGAGCGTCCGACCACCGTCGGCTACATGTACATGCTCAAACTGAACCACCTGGTGGACGACAAGATGCACGCCCGTTCCACTGGTTCCTACAGCCTGGTTACCCAGCAGCCGCTGGGTGGTAAGGCGCAGTTCGGTGGTCAGCGTTTCGGGGAGATGGAGGTCTGGGCACTGGAAGCCTATGGCGCCGCCTACACCCTGCAGGAAATGCTGACCGTGAAGTCGGACGACGTGAACGGCCGTACCAAGATGTACAAGAACATCGTGGATGGCGATCACCGTATGGAGCCGGGCATGCCCGAGTCCTTCAACGTACTGATCAAAGAGATCCGTTCGCTCGGCATCGATATCGATCTGGAAACCGAATAACACGACGTGAATCGGCAGCGGGGCTAGTCCAGCTCGCTGCCCGCTCCGCCAGGAGGAAAGGCCTTGAAAGACCTACTGAATTTGCTGAAAAACCAGGGTCAGATCGAAGAGTTCGACGCCATCCGTATCGGATTGGCCTCGCCTGAGATGATCCGTTCGTGGTCGTTCGGTGAAGTTAAAAAGCCGGAAACCATCAACTACCGTACCTTCAAGCCAGAGCGCGACGGCCTGTTCTGCGCCAAGATCTTTGGCCCGGTCAAGGACTACGAGTGCCTGTGCGGCAAGTACAAGCGCCTCAAGCACCGCGGTGTGATCTGCGAGAAGTGCGGCGTTGAAGTTGCTCTGGCCAAGGTTCGTCGTGAGCGCATGGCGCACATCGAACTCGCCTCGCCAGTCGCCCACATCTGGTTCCTGAAGTCGCTGCCGTCCCGTATCGGCCTGCTGATGGACATGACCCTGCGTGATATCGAACGCGTGCTCTATTTCGAGAGCTACGTGGTGATCGATCCTGGCATGACCACCCTCGAGAAGGGCCAGCTTCTGAACGACGAGCAGTACTTCGAAGCGCTGGAAGAGTTCGGTGATGACTTCGACGCGCGCATGGGCGCCGAGGCCGTTCGCGAGCTGCTGCACGCCATTGACCTGGATCACGAGATCGGCCGCCTGCGTGAAGAGATTCCGCAGACCAACTCCGAGACCAAGATCAAGAAGCTGTCCAAACGCCTGAAGCTGATGGAAGCCTTCAAGGACTCCGGCAACCTGCCGGAGTGGATGGTGCTGACCGTTCTGCCGGTTCTGCCGCCGGATCTGCGTCCGCTGGTGCCGCTCGATGGTGGCCGTTTCGCCACTTCCGATCTGAACGACCTGTATCGCCGCGTCATCAACCGTAACAACCGTCTGAAGCGCCTGCTTGATCTGTCGGCGCCGGACATCATCGTGCGCAACGAAAAGCGCATGCTGCAGGAAGCGGTTGATGCCCTGCTCGACAACGGCCGTCGCGGTCGCGCCATCACTGGCTCGAACAAGCGTCCGCTGAAGTCGCTGGCTGACATGATCAAAGGTAAGCAAGGTCGCTTCCGTCAGAACCTGCTCGGTAAGCGCGTGGACTACTCCGGTCGTTCCGTGATTACTGTGGGCCCGACCCTGCGCCTGCACCAGTGCGGCCTGCCGAAGAAGATGGCTCTCGAGCTGTTCAAACCGTTCATTTTCGGCAAGCTGGAAATGCGTGGTCTGGCGACCACCATCAAGGCCGCCAAGAAGATGGTCGAGCGCGAGCTGCCGGAGGTTTGGGACGTTCTCGCTGAAGTGATCCGCGAACACCCCGTCCTGCTCAACCGTGCACCGACCCTGCACCGTCTGGGTATCCAGGCGTTCGAGCCGGTACTGATCGAAGGTAAAGCCATCCAGCTGCACCCGCTGGTCTGCGCCGCGTACAACGCCGACTTCGACGGTGACCAGATGGCCGTACACGTGCCGCTGACCCTGGAAGCCCAGCTCGAAGCGCGCGCACTGATGATGTCGACCAACAACATCCTGTCGCCCGCCAACGGTGAGCCAATCATCGTGCCGTCGCAGGACGTTGTATTGGGTCTGTACTACATGACCCGTGAAGCGGTGAACGCCAAGGGTGAAGGTCGCGTATTCGCCGACCTGCAGGAAGTCGACCGCGTATTCCGCGCCGGCGAAGCGTCCCTGCACGCCCGTGTGAAAGTGCGTATCAACGAAACCATCAAAGAGAAAGATGGTTCGATCACCAAGAATACCCGCATCGTCGACACCACCGTTGGCCGTGCGCTGCTGTTCCAGATCGTACCGGCTGGCCTGTCCTACGACGTGGTCAACCAGTCGATGAAGAAGAAGGCGATCTCCAAGCTGATCAACCAGTGCTACCGCACCGTGGGTCTGAAGGACACCGTCATCTTCGCCGACCAGCTGATGTACACCGGTTTCGCCTACTCGACCATCTCCGGTGTGTCGATCGGCGTGAACGACTTCGTCATCCCGGATGAGAAGGCGCGCATCATCGACGCCGCTACCGAGGAAGTGAAGGAAATTGAATCGCAGTACGCCTCCGGTCTGGTCACCCAGGGCGAGAAGTACAACAAGGTGATCGACCTCTGGTCGAAGGCCAACGACGAAGTTTCCAAGGCGATGATGGCCAACCTCTCGAAAGAGCCGGTTGTCGATCGCGAAGGCAAGACCGTCGAGCAGGAGTCCTTCAACTCCATGTACATGATGGCGGACTCTGGTGCTCGTGGTAGTGCCGCCCAGATCCGTCAGCTGGCCGGTATGCGTGGTCTGATGGCCAAGCCGGACGGCTCCATCATCGAGACGCCGATCACCGCGAACTTCCGCGAAGGTCTGTCGGTTCTGCAGTACTTCATCTCCACCCACGGTGCTCGTAAAGGCCTGGCGGATACCGCACTGAAGACCGCGAACTCCGGTTACCTGACCCGTCGTCTGGTCGACGTGGCGCAGGATCTGGTGGTGACCGAGATCGACTGCGGCACCGAGCACGGTCTGCTGATGACTCCGCACATCGAAGGCGGCGACGTCGTCGAGCCGTTGGGTGAGCGCGTACTGGGTCGTGTCATCGCCAAGGACGTGTTCAAGCCGGGCACCGAAGACGTCATCGTTCCGGCCGGCACCCTGATCGACGAGCAGTGGGTCGAGTTCATCGAGCTGAACAGCGTCGACGAAGTCGTCGTGCGTTCGCCGATCACCTGTGAAACCCGCTATGGCATCTGCGCCAAGTGCTACGGTCGCGATCTGGCCCGTGGTCACCGCGTCAACATCGGTGAAGCGGTCGGCGTTATCGCTGCCCAGTCCATCGGTGAGCCGGGTACCCAGCTCACCATGCGTACCTTCCACATCGGTGGTGCCGCCAGCCGTACTTCGGCTGCCGACAGCGTCCAGGTGAAGAACGGCGGTGCGATCCGTCTGCACAACCTCAAGCACGTCGAGCGCGTGGACGGCAATCTGGTAGCGGTTTCCCGCTCCGGCGAGCTGGCTGTGGCTGACGAGTTCGGTCGTGAGCGCGAGCGCTACAAGCTGCCGTACGGCGCCGTGATTTCGGTGAAGGAAGGCGACAAGGTCGACGCTGGCGCCATCGTCGCCAAGTGGGATCCGCACACCCACCCGATCGTGACCGAAATGAAGGGTACCGTGACCTTCGTCGGCATGGAGGAGGGCATCACCATCAAGCGCCAGACCGACGAACTGACCGGTCTGACCAACATCGAGGTTCTCGATCCGAAGGATCGTCCGGCTGCTGGCAAGGACATTCGTCCGGCCATCAAGATGGTCGACGCCAACGGCAAGGAACTGCTGCTGCCGGGTACCGACGTTCCCGCTCAGTACTTCCTGCCTGCCAACGCCCTGGTCGGCGTGGCGGATGGTGCGCAGATCGCGGTTGGTGACGTTATCGCCCGTATCCCGCAGGAAACCTCGAAGACTCGCGACATCACCGGTGGTCTGCCGCGCGTTGCCGACCTGTTCGAAGCTCGTCGTCCGAAAGAAGCTTCGATCCTGGCGGAAATCAGCGGCACCATCTCGTTCGGCAAGGAGACCAAGGGCAAGCGCCGTCTGGTCATCACGCCGACCGATGGTAGCGATCCGTACGAGGAGCTGATTCCTAAGTGGCGTCACCTGAACGTCTTCGAAGGCGAACAAGTGAACCGCGGTGAAGTCATCTCCGACGGCCCGAGCGATCCGCACGATATCCTGCGTCTGCTGGGTGTGAGCGCGCTGGCCAAGTACATCGTCAACGAGATCCAGGACGTTTACCGTCTGCAGGGCGTGAAGATCAACGACAAGCACATCGAGACCATCCTGCGGCAGATGCTGCGTAAGGTCGAAGTGAGTGAGTCGGGCGATTCGTCCTTCATCAAAGGCGATCAGATGGAGCTCACCCAGGTTCTGGGCGAGAACGAGCGTCTGGCCGAAGAGGACAAGTTCGTCGCCAAGTACACTCGTGTACTGCTGGGTATCACCAAGGCCTCGCTGTCCACCGAGTCGTTCATCTCCGCGGCTTCCTTCCAGGAAACTACCCGCGTACTGACCGAAGCGGCGGTAACCGGCAAGCGCGACTACCTGCGCGGTCTGAAAGAAAACGTGGTCGTGGGTCGTCTGATCCCGGCTGGTACCGGCCTGGCCTACCACAGCGAACGCAAGCGTCGTCGTGAAGCCGACAAGCCGGTACGTGTCAGCGCCAGTGAAGTGGAAGCCGCACTGACCGAAGCGCTGAACTCCAGCGGAAATTGAGTCGAAGCCTCGCTAGTTCGCTAGCGGGGCTTTGCCTTGACTGGGGGCGCGGGTCTCTTTAGACTCATGCACCCCTAAATTTGGCAGGGCTTGGCTCTGCCAAATTTATTTGTGTGTAGGTAAATAGCGTCGAAAGACAACAGTGGAGCTAGTAGATGGCAACTATCAACCAGCTGGTACGTCAGCCGCGTAAGCGCATCGTCGAGAAATCCGACGTGCCTGCGCTGCAGAACTGCCCGCAGCGTCGTGGCGTGTGCACCCGCGTGTACACCACCACGCCGAAGAAACCTAACTCGGCACTGCGTAAAGTGTGCCGCGTGCGTCTGACCAATGGTTACGAAGTTTCTTCGTACATCGGTGGTGAAGGCCACAACCTGCAAGAGCACAGCGTCGTGCTGATCCGTGGCGGTCGTGTAAAGGACCTTCCGGGTGTGCGCTACCACACCGTGCGTGGTTCGCTGGATACCTCCGGCGTCAAAGACCGTAAGCAAGGTCGTTCCAAGTACGGTACCAAGCGTCCGAAATAAGGCTGCTTGAATCTTTATATTTAGTTGAGTCGATAAGAGTAAGGTCGGGCGCGGTTTTGCCGTCAGTCCCGGGCTAACCTGAAGACCGTTTGAGGGCTTATCATGCCAAGACGTCGTGTAGCAGCAAAGCGTGAGATTCTGGACGATCCGAAGTACGGAAGTCAGATTCTCGCCAAATTCATGAACCACGTGATGGAAAGCGGCAAGAAGGCCGTGGCCGAGCGCATCGTTTACGGTGCTCTGGACACTGTCAAAGCACGCAAGAACAGCGATCCCCTGGAAATCTTCGAGAAAGCTCTCGACGCCATCGCTCCGCTGGTCGAAGTCAAGTCCCGCCGTGTAGGCGGTGCTACCTACCAGGTTCCGGTCGAAGTTCGTCCGTCCCGTCGTAACGCCCTGGCTATGCGCTGGCTGGTGGACTTCGCGCGCAAGCGCGGTGAGAAGTCCATGGCTCTGCGTCTGGCTGGTGAGCTGTTGGATGCTGCTGAAGGCAAAGGCGCTGCTGTCAAGAAGCGTGAAGACGTGCACCGTATGGCTGAGGCCAACAAAGCTTTCTCGCACTACCGCTTCTAATTCCGGCTCCACTAACCTTGCGAGGGCTTTATGGCTCGTAATACAGCAATTAACCGCTACCGTAACATCGGTATCTGTGCTCACGTTGACGCGGGCAAGACCACCACTACCGAGCGGATCCTGTTCTACACAGGCCTGAGCCACAAGATGGGCGAGGTGCATGATGGCGCCGCGACCACCGACTGGATGGTTCAGGAGCAGGAGCGTGGTATTACCATTACTTCTGCTGCCATCACCACCTTCTGGAAAGGTTCGGTTGGTCAGTACGACAACTACCGCGTAAACGTCATCGATACCCCCGGTCACGTTGACTTCACCATCGAAGTAGAGCGCTCGCTGCGCGTACTCGATGGTGCTGTCGTTGTGTTCTGTGGTACTTCGGGCGTTGAGCCGCAGTCTGAAACCGTATGGCGTCAGGCCAACAAGTACGGTGTTCCGCGTATCGTCTACGTGAACAAGATGGATCGTGCTGGTGCCAATTTCCTGCGTGTCGTCGGTCAGATCAAGAACCGCCTGGGTCACACCCCGGTTCCAATTCAGATCGCTATCGGTTCGGAAGAGAACTTCGAAGGTCAGGTTGATCTGATCAAGATGAAGGCCATCTACTGGAACGAAGACGACAAGGGTACTACCTATCGTGAGGAAGAAATTCCTGCCGAGCTGGTAGACCTGGCCAACGAGTGGCGCTCCAACATGGTCGAGGCTGCTGCCGAAGCCAATGAAGAGCTGATGAACAAGTACCTCGAAGAGGGCGACCTCTCCGTCGAGGAAATCAAGGCTGGTCTGCGCCTGCGCACTCTGGCTAGCGAGATCGTTCCGGCTGTCTGTGGTTCGTCCTTCAAGAACAAGGGCGTTCCGCTGGTTCTCGATGCCGTTATCGACTTTCTGCCTGCTCCGACCGAGATCCCTGCGATCAAGGGTATTCACCCGGATCTGGCCGACAAGCCGAAAGATCAGATCGAAGAGGCTGACTACGACGAGCGTCACGCTGACGACAACGAGCCGTTCTCGGCTCTGGCGTTCAAGATCGCGACTGACCCGTTCGTGGGTACGCTGACCTTCGTCCGCGTTTACTCGGGCGTTCTGGAGTCTGGCCAGTCGGTCATCAACTCCGTGAAGGGCAAGAAAGAGCGCGTTGGTCGTATGGTGCAGATGCACGCCAACCAGCGTGAAGAGATCAAGGAAGTGCGCGCTGGCGACATCGCTGCTCTGATCGGCATGAAGGACGTCACCACTGGTGAAACCCTGTGCGATCCAGAGAAGCCGATCATCCTCGAGCGTATGGACTTCCCGGAGCCGGTCATCTCGGTAGCAGTAGAGCCGAAGACCAAGGCCGACCAGGAGAAGATGGGTATCGCACTGGGCAAACTCGCTCAGGAAGACCCGTCGTTCCGCGTCAAGACCGACGAAGAAACTGGTCAGACCATCATCTCCGGTATGGGTGAGCTGCACCTGGACATCCTCGTTGACCGCATGAAGCGCGAGTTCAACGTCGAAGCCAACATCGGTAAGCCGCAGGTTTCCTACCGTGAAACCATCACCAAGGACGCTGTCGAGATCGAAGGCAAGTTCGTTCGTCAGTCCGGTGGTCGCGGTCAGTTCGGTCACTGCTGGATTCGCTTCTCGACTCCGGACGTGGACGACAAGGGCAACATCACCGAGGGTCTGGTGTTCACCAACGAAGTTGTTGGTGGTGTGGTTCCGAAGGAATACATCCCGGCGATCCAGAAGGGTATCGAAGAGCAGATGAAGAACGGCGTCGTTGCCGGCTATCCGCTGATCGGCCTGAAGGCGACCGTATTCGATGGTTCCTACCACGACGTCGACTCCAACGAGATGGCGTTCAAAATCGCTGCCTCCATGGCGACCAAGCAACTGGCCCAGAAGGGTGGCGGTAAGGTGCTTGAGCCGATTATGAAGGTAGAAGTGGTGACTCCTGAGGACTACATGGGTGACGTGATGGGCGACCTGAACCGTCGTCGTGGTCTGATCCAGGGTATGGAAGATTCGGTGTCCGGTAAGGTTATCCGTGCCGAAGTTCCGCTGGGCGAGATGTTTGGGTACGCTACCGACGTTCGCTCCATGTCCCAGGGTCGCGCCAGCTACTCCATGGAATTCTCCAAGTACGCAGAGGCTCCGGCGAACATCGTCGAAGCACTGGTTAAAAAACAAGGCTAATCCCGCCCTTTAAGTAAGAGGTTTACTGTCGTGGCTAAGGAAAAATTCGAACGTAACAAACCGCACGTCAACGTAGGCACCATCGGTCACGTTGACCACGGTAAAACCACTCTGACCGCTGCTCTGACCCGCGTCTGCTCCGAAGTTTTCGGTTCGGCCAAGGTCGATTTCGACAAGATCGATAGCGCTCCGGAAGAGAAGGCTCGTGGTATCACCATCAACACTGCACACGTAGAGTACGATTCCAACATTCGTCACTACGCGCACGTTGACTGCCCGGGTCACGCCGACTACGTGAAGAACATGATCACCGGTGCTGCCCAGATGGACGGCGCGATCCTGGTCTGCTCGGCTGCCGACGGCCCGATGCCGCAAACCCGTGAGCACATCCTGCTGTCCCGTCAGGTAGGCGTTCCGTACATCGTTGTCTTCCTGAACAAGGCTGACATGGTTGACGACGCTGAGCTGCTGGAGCTGGTCGAGATGGAAGTTCGCGACCTGCTGAGCACCTACGATTTCCCGGGTGACGACACTCCGATCATCATCGGCTCCGCGCTGATGGCTCTGAACGGTGAAGACGACAACGAGCTGGGCACCACTGCCGTCAAGAAGCTGGTTGAGACTCTGGACAGCTACATTCCTGAGCCGGTTCGTGCTATCGACCGTCCGTTCCTGATGCCGATCGAAGACGTGTTCTCGATCTCCGGTCGCGGTACTGTAGTTACCGGTCGTGTAGAGCGCGGTATCGTCAGGATCCAGGAAGAAATCGAAATCGTTGGTCTGCGTCCGACCACCAAAACCACCTGCACCGGCGTTGAGATGTTCCGCAAGCTGCTGGACGAAGGTCGTGCTGGTGAGAACTGCGGCGTGCTGCTGCGCGGCACCAAGCGTGATGAAGTCGAGCGTGGTCAGGTTCTGGCCAAGCCGGGCACCATCAAGCCGCACACCAAGTTCGAAGCTGAAGTGTACGTTCTGTCCAAAGAAGAAGGTGGTCGTCACACCCCGTTCTTCAAAGGCTACCGTCCTCAGTTCTACTTCCGTACCACTGACGTGACCGGTTCGTGCGAACTGCCGGAAGGCGTTGAGATGGTAATGCCGGGCGACAACATCAAAATGGTTGTCACCCTGATCAAGCCGATCGCCATGGAAGACGGCCTGCGCTTCGCAATTCGCGAAGGTGGTCGTACCGTTGGTGCTGGCGTGGTTGCCAAGATCGTCGAGTAATCGAAGATCCGCGGTAGAGAAAAGGGCCCTTCGGGGCCCTTTTCTTTTGAACTGGTTAAAAGTTGACACCCCCAGGGGGCATCCGTACAATTGCGCCTCCCTTGAGCGGGCGTAGTCCGTCTGTGGGGATTAGCAGCTTGGAATCTGAGGTCAAAATGCAAAACCAACAAATCCGTATTCGGTTGAAGGCTTTTGACCATCGCCTGATCGATCAATCTACCCAGGAAATCGTGGAAACCGCGAAACGTACTGGTGCTCAGGTGCGTGGTCCGATTCCTCTGCCTACTCGTAAGGAGCGGTACACCGTTCTGATCTCTCCGCACGTCAACAAAGACGCGCGCGATCAGTACGAAATCCGCACTCATAAGCGTGTTCTGGACATCGTCCAGCCGACGGATAAAACCGTTGACGCGCTGATGAAGCTCGACCTTGCGGCAGGCGTGGAAGTGCAGATCAGCCTCGGCTAAAACCTGGCGGTTTTAGTCGTGTAACGCTCTGAAATGGGCGGCCATAGCGGGTGAAAGCCCCGTACACTCATGAGGTTTACAACATGACTATTGGTGTAGTCGGTCGTAAGTGCGGCATGACCCGCATTTTCACCGAAGAAGGTGTCTCCATTCCGGTTACGGTCATCGAGATCGAGCCGAATCGCGTCACCCAGTTCAAAAACGAGGAGTCGGATGGCTATCGTGCAGTGCAGGTCACTGTCGGTGAGCGTCGTGCCTCCCGTGTCAGCAAGGCTCAAGCTGGCCACTTCGCCAAGGCGAACGTCGCGGCAGGTCGTACCGTTCTGGAGTTCCGTCTTGAAGAAGGCGAGTACCAGGCTGGCGATCTGATCAACGCTGAAATTTTCCAAGCTGGTCAACTGGTCGACGTGACCGGTCAGTCCAAAGGTAAAGGCTTCGCCGGTACCATCAAGCGTTGGAACTTCCGCGGCCAAGACAACACTCACGGCAACTCCGTGTCCCACCGTGTTCCGGGTTCCATTGGCCAGTGCCAGACCCCGGGTCGCGTATTCAAGGGCAAGAAGATGTCCGGTCATCTGGGTGCTGAGCGCGTGACCGTGCAGTCCCTGGAAGTCGTGCGCGTAGACGCCGAGCGTAACCTGCTGCTGGTCAAGGGTGCCGTTCCTGGCGCTACTGGCGGCGACGTTATCGTTCGTCCGGCTGCCAAGGCGTAAGGGGAGTATCTGAGATGCAATTGAATGTAAATGGCGCTCAGGCGATCGAAGTGTCCGAAGCGACCTTCGGTGGCGAGTTCAACGAGACTCTGGTTCACCAAGCAGTCGTGGCCTACATGGCTGGCGGCCGTCAGGGCACCAAAGGTCAGAAGTCCCGTTCCGACGTTTCCGGTGGCGGCAAGCGCCCATGGCGTCAGAAGGGCACTGGTCGTGCTCGTGCGGGTACTACCCGTGGTCCGATCTGGCGTGGCGGTGGTGTGACCTTCGCAGCGTCCACCCGCAATCATGACCAAAAGCTGAACAAGAAGATGTATCGCGCAGCCCTGCGCTCCATCCTTGCTGAGCTGGTTCGTACTGATCGTCTGGTCGTAGTCGAAGACTTCGCTGTTGATGCACCGAAGACCAAGACTCTGCTGGCCAAACTCAATGGCCTGGGCCTGAACGACGTGCTGATCGTTTCCGACGCCGTTGATCAGAACCTGTACCTGGCTGCCCGCAACCTGCCGCACGTCGACGTACGTGACGTTCAGGGTTCCGATCCGGTCAGCCTGATCGCGTACGAAAAGGTGCTGGTCACCGTTTCGGCCGTGAAGAAATTCGAGGAGCTGCTGGGATGAACCAGGAACGCGTATTCAAAGTGCTGCTTGGCCCGCACATCTCCGAGAAGGCCACGGTTCTGGCTGACAAACAAGGTCAGTTCGTTTTCAAAGTCGCTACCGATGCGACCAAGCTGGAAATCAAGAAGGCTGTCGAAGGCCTGTTCGGCGTGAAGGTTGAGCGCGTGACTACTCAGAACGTTCTGGGTAAGAGCAAGCGCACCGCTCGCGGTCTGGGCAAGCGTAACGACTGGAAGAAGGCGGTTATCTCCCTTCAGCCGGGCCAAGAACTCGATTTCACCAGCAGTGCTGAGTAAGGAAGGGGTGCATCATGGCAATCGTTAAGTGCAAACCGACTTCCGCTGGCCGCCGTTTTGTGGTCAAGGTGGTCAATCAGGAGCTGCACAAAGGCGCTCCGTACGCTCCGCTGCTCGAGAAAAAATCGAAGTCCGGTGGTCGTAACAACAATGGCCGTATTACCACCCGTCATATCGGTGGTGGTCACAAGCAGCATTACCGTCTGGTCGACTTCCGTCGCAACGACAAGGATGGCATCCCTGCCACCGTCGAGCGCGTGGAATACGATCCGAACCGTACTGCTCACATCGCTCTGCTGAAATACGCTGACGGCGAGCGCCGCTACATCATCGCCCCGAAAGGCGTTGTGGCTGGCGATCAACTGGTAGCCGGTAACATGGCACCGATCAAGCCGGGCAACAGCCTGCAACTGCGCAACATTCCGGTGGGTTCGACCGTTCACGGTATCGAGCTGAAGCCGGGTAAAGGTGCTCAGATCGCTCGTTCCGCTGGTGCTTCCGCTCAGCTGATCGCTCGTGAAGGTGCCTATGTGACTCTGCGTCTGCGCTCCGGCGAAATGCGCAAAGTCCTGTCCGAGTGCCGTGCGACCCTGGGTGAAGTCTCGAACTCCGAGCACAGCCTGCGTTCGCTGGGTAAGGCCGGTGCCAAGCGCTGGCGCGGTGTTCGTCCGACTGTTCGTGGTGTTGCCATGAACCCGGTTGATCACCCGCACGGTGGTGGTGAGGGTCGTACCTCCGGTGGTCGTCATCCGGTGTCGCCATGGGGCTTCCCGACCAAGGGCGCGAAGACCCGTGCTAACAAGCGCACCGACAACATGATCGTCCGTCGTCGCAAGTAAATAGAGGGATACGACAGTGCCACGTTCTCTGAAAAAAGGTCCTTTTATCGATCTTCACCTACTGAAGAAGGTCGAAGCGGCGGTGGAAAAGAACGATCGCAAGCCGGTTAAAACCTGGTCGCGTCGTTCCATGATCCTGCCGCAGATGGTCGGTCTGACCATCGCTGTGCATAACGGTCGTCAACATGTCCCGGTTCTCGTGAACGAAGACATGGTCGGCCACAAACTGGGCGAATTTGCCGGCACCCGTACCTATCGTGGTCACGTGGCCGACAAGAAAGCCAAGCGTTAAGGGGTAAGGAAATGGAAGTAGCCGCTAAGTTGTCGGGCGCTCGCATCTCCGCCCAGAAAGCCCGCTTGGTCGCCGACCAGATCCGCGGGAAGAAGGTGGGCGAAGCGCTCAACCTCCTGGCTTTCAGCAGTAAGAAAGCCGCCGAGATCATGAAGAAAGTGCTGGAGTCGGCCGTTGCCAACGCCGAGCACAACGAAGGCGCAGACGTTGATGACCTGAAGGTCAGCACCGTTTTCGTCAACGAAGGGCGTTCGCTTAAGCGCATCATGCCGCGTGCCAAAGGCCGTGCTGATCGCATCGTCAAGCGGTCTTGCCATATCACTGTCAAGGTTGCGGACAAGTAACGGAGTCGATCAGATGGGTCAGAAAGTACATCCCGTTGGCATCCGCCTGGGAATCGTCAAGGATCACACTTCGGTCTGGTATGCAGATGGTCGCAATTACGCCGACTACCTGAACGCCGACCTGAAGGTTCGTGCATACCTGCAAGACAAACTAAAAAGCGCGTCCGTTAGCCGTATCGACATCGCTCGTCCGGCTCAAACCGCACGCATCACCATCCACACCGCTCGTCCCGGTATCGTGATCGGCAAGAAAGGTGAAGATGTTGAGAAGCTGCGTCAGGACCTGACCAAGCAAATGGGTGTGCCGGTGCACATCAACATCGAAGAGATCCGCAAGCCGGAGCTCGACGGTATGCTGGTTGCACAGAGCGTAGCTCAGCAGCTGGAGCGTCGCGTTATGTTCCGTCGCGCCATGAAGCGCGCCGTACAGAACGCCATGCGCATTGGTGCCAAGGGCATCAAGATCCAGGTGAGTGGTCGTCTCGGTGGCGCTGAAATCGCCCGTACCGAGTGGTATCGCGAAGGTCGTGTGCCGCTGCACACCCTGCGTGCAGATATCGATTACGCCACCTACGAAGCGCACACCACTTACGGTGTGATCGGCGTCAAGGTTTGGATCTTCAAGGGTGAGGTCATTGGTGGCCGCACTGAAGAGCTGAAGCCGCAAGCGCCCGCTCCTCGTAAAGCTGCTAAGAAATAAGGAGTACGCATCATGTTGCAACCAAAGCGTACGAAGTTCCGCAAGCAGATGACCGGCCACAACCGTGGTCTGGCTCAGCGCGGTAGCAAGGTCAGCTTCGGCGAGTTCGCGCTGAAGTCCGTAGCCCGCGGTCGTCTCACCGCCCGTCAAATCGAGTCCGCTCGTCGTGCTCTGACTCGTCACGTAAAACGTGGCGGCAAGATCTGGATTCGCGTATTCCCGGACAAGCCGGTTACCAAGAAGCCTCTCGAAGTGCGGATGGGTAAAGGTAAGGGTGGCGTCGAATATTGGGTAGCCCAGATCCAGCCAGGCAAAGTCCTGTACGAGATCGAAGGCGTTTCCGAAGAGCTGGCGCGTGAGGCTTTCGCCCTGGCTGCTGCAAAGCTGCCGCTCGCCACCACCTTTGTTAAGCGGACGGTGATGTGATGAAAGCGACCGAACTTCGTGAAAAATCTGCGCAGCAACTGAACGAGCAACTACTCGGTCTGCTGCGTGACCAGTTCAATCTGCGTATGCAGAAGGCAACTGGCCAGTTGGGGCAGTCTCACCTGCTCTCGCAAGTTAAGCGCGACATCGCTCGTGTGAAAACTGTGCTCAACCAGCAGGCAGGTAAGTGATCATGGCTGAAGCCGAAAAAACAGTCCGTACGCTGACCGGCCGTGTTGTCAGCGACAAGATGGACAAGACCATCACCGTTCTGATCGAGCGCCGTGTAAAGCACCCGATCTACGGTAAATACGTCAAGCGTTCGACCAAACTGCACGCTCACGACGAATCCAACCAGTGCAAGATCGGCGACAAGGTTTCCATTCGCGAAACCCGTCCGCAGTCCAAGACCAAGTCCTGGGCTCTGGTTGAAGTCGTCGAACGCGCCGTTGAAGTCTAAGGGCTAGGGGTCGGAGAAATTTTATGATTCAGACTCAATCCATGCTCGATGTGGCTGACAACAGTGGTGCACGTCGTGTTATGTGCATCAAGGTGCTGGGCGGCTCTCATCGTCGCTACGCCGGCATCGGCGACATCATCAAGGTCACCGTCAAGGAAGCAATTCCGCGCGGCAAAGTGAAGAAAGGTCAGGTCATGACCGCAGTGGTCGTTCGTACCCGTCACGGTGTTCGCCGTGCTGACGGTTCGATCATCCGCTTCGACGGCAACGCTGCTGTTCTGCTGAACAACAAGCAAGAGCCGATCGGTACCCGTATCTTCGGGCCAGTGACCCGTGAACTGCGTTCCGAGAAGTTCATGAAGATCGTCTCGCTCGCCCCTGAAGTGCTTTAAGGAGATCCGACATGCAAAAGATTCGTCGTGACGACGAGATCATCGTGATCGCCGGTAAAGACAAAGGTAAGCGCGGTAAGGTGCTCAAGGTTCTCGCTGACGACCGTCTGGTCGTCGGTGGCATCAACCTGGTGAAGCGTCATACCAAGCCGAACCCGATGTCGGGCGTTCAAGGCGGTATCGTCGAGAAAGAAGCGCCTCTGCACGCTTCCAACGTTGCCATTTTCAACACTGAAACCAACAAGGCTGACCGCGTTGGCTTCAAGGTCGAAGACGGCAAGAAAATTCGTGTCTTCAAGTCCACCCAGAAGCCGGTTGGCGCTTGAGAATCCGTAGGTAAATACCATGGCACGACTGAAAGAGATTTACCGGAAGGAAATCGCGCCCAAGCTGAAGGAAGAACTGAAGCTGGCGAACGTGATGGAAGTTCCGCGCATCACCAAGATCACCCTGAACATGGGCCTGGGCGAAGCGATCGGTGACAAGAAGATCATCGAAAACGCTGTTGCCGACCTCGAGAAGATCACCGGTCAGAAAGTCGTTGTGACCCATGCCCGCAAATCGATCGCTGGTTTCAAGGTTCGTGAAGGTTGGCCGATTGGCGTCAAGGTCACTCTGCGTCGCGAGCGTATGTACGAGTTCCTGGATCGTCTGCTGTCCATCTCCCTGCCGCGCGTGCGTGACTTCCGCGGCCTGAATGCCAAGTCCTTCGATGGCCGTGGCAACTACAGCATGGGCGTGAAAGAGCAGATCATCTTCCCGGAAATCGATTACGACAAGATCGATGCGCTGCGTGGTCTGGACATCACCCTGACTACCACTGCCCGTAACGATGATGAAGGCCGCGCTCTGCTGCGTGCTTTCAACTTCCCGTTCCGCAACTGATCGGAGTCCTGGACAATGGCCAAGACAAGCATGAAGAACCGCGAGCTGAAGCGTCAGCAAACGGTTGCCAAGTACGCCAAGAAGCGTGCTGAGCTGAAAGCTACCATCGCTAACCCGAACACCAGTCCGGAAGCGCGTTGGGAAGCCCAGGTCGCTCTGCAGAAGCAACCGCGTGACGCCAGTGCCTCGCGCCTGCGTAACCGTTGCCGCATCACTGGCCGTCCGCACGGTGTATACCGTAAGTTCGGTCTGTCGCGTAACAAGCTGCGTGAAGCAGCTATGCGCGGTGACGTACCGGGCCTGGTGAAAGCCAGCTGGTAAGCAGCGAAAAAAGACAAAGCCGGCCTTGAGCCGGCTTTGTCTTTGGTGGTCTGCTGCGCGTCGGCCTGGCAGCGTTGCAAGTAGGTTCGGATTGCTCATTTACTAAAGTAAACTCCGCATCCTCACCTCCTTGCGCCTCGCCAGGTTCTAGCTCGCAAGACTCCCAGCACAATATTGAAGCAAGCCCCTTTTGGGTCTTGCTTCATTTTTGATCGGTCTCTAGAATGTCCGGCTCTCCTGAGCCTGGTATTCGCGTGCCGAGCTTTTGGATGATCCCACAGCCTTGATGGCTGTTCTTTTTGTATCAGGAGCGTCTAGCCCATGAGTATGCAGGACCCGTTAGCGGACATGCTAACTCGTATCCGTAATGCCCAGATGGCTGAAAAGTCCGTCGTAAGCATGCCTTCTTCCACTCTGAAGGTAGCCGTAGCCAAAGTTCTGAAAGACGAAGGTTACATTGCGGGTTATGAAGTCAATGGTGAAGCCAAGCCACAACTGTCCATCGAGCTGAAGTACTTCGAAGGCCGTCCGGTCATCGAGGAAGTCAAGCGCGTGAGCCGTCCTGGCCTTCGTCAATACAAATCCGTCGATGACCTGCCGAAGGTTCGCGGCGGTCTCGGTGTTTCCATCGTCTCCACCAACAAAGGTGTGATGACGGATCGCGCTGCGCGCGCTGCCGGTGTCGGCGGCGAAGTGCTCTGCACCGTGTTCTAAGGGGGGATAAGCATGTCTCGCGTTGCTAAGAACCCCGTTGTGCTGCCTGCCGGTGTCGAGATCAAACTCGCCGGTCAGCAGCTCTCGGTTAAGGGTGCCAAGGGCGCTCTGGAACTGAACGTTCACTCGTCCGTGGAAGTGATCCAGGAAGGTAGCGAACTGCGCTTCGCCGCTCGTAATGGCGACCAGCAGAACCGTGCCATGGCCGGTACTACTCGCGCTCTGGTGAACAACATGGTCATCGGTGTCAGCCAAGGCTTCGAGCGTAAGCTGCAACTGGTCGGCGTGGGCTACAAAGCTCAAGCCAAAGGTCAGGTGCTGAACCTCGCACTGGGCTTCTCCCACCCGATCGACTACGAACTGCCGGAAGGCGTCGTGGCCGAAACCCCGAACCAGACCGAAATCCTGATCAAGGGTATCGACAAGCAACTGGTGGGTCAGGTGGCTGCGGAAATCCGTGACTTCCGTCGTCCTGAGCCCTACAAGGGCAAAGGCGTTCGTTACGCGGATGAAGTTGTCCGTCGTAAAGAAGCCAAGAAGAAGTAAGGGGCTGAGAAATGACCGACAAAAAAGTTACTCGTCTGCGTCGCGCTCGCAAAGCACGCCTGAAAATGCACGAGCTCGAAGCCGTGCGTCTGTGCGTGTATCGCTCTTCGCAGCACATCTATGCCCAGGTCATCTCGGCCGACGGCAGCAAGGTTCTGGCCAGCGCCTCTACCTTGGACAAAGCACTGCGTGATGGCGCCACCGGCAACGTCGACGCGGCCAAGAAAGTTGGTGCGCTGGTTGCTGAGCGTGCGAAAGCCGCTGGTGTGACCCAGGTGGCATTCGACCGTTCTGGCTTCAAGTACCACGGCCGCGTCAAGGCGCTGGCTGATGCTGCTCGTGAAGGCGGGCTGGAGTTCTAAGTTATGGCAAATAACGACCAAAAGCGCGACGAAGGCTACATCGAGAAGCTGGTTCAGGTTAACCGCGTTGCCAAGACCGTAAAGGGTGGCCGTATCTTCACCTTCACCGCGCTGACCGTAGTTGGCGATGGTAAGGGTCGTGTCGGCTTCGGCCGCGGCAAGTCCCGTGAAGTGCCTGCTGCCATCCAGAAAGCGATGGAAGCTGCTCGTCGCAACATGATCCAGGTGGATCTGAACGGCACCACTCTGCAATACCCGATCAAGTCCGCTCATGGCGCCTCCAAGGTGTACATGCAGCCGGCTTCGGAAGGTACCGGTATCATCGCCGGCGGCGCCATGCGTGCCGTTCTGGAAGTGGCTGGTGTACAGAACGTTCTGGCCAAGTGCTACGGCTCGACCAACCCGGTGAACGTGGTTCATGCCACCTTCAAGGGTCTGAAGACCATGCAGTCTCCAGAATCCGTTGCGGCCAAGCGTGGCAAGAGCGTCGAGGAGATTCTCTAACCATGGCTAACACCGTCAAAGTGACTCTGATCAAGAGCACCAATGGCCGCCTGGCCAATCACAAAGCTTGCGTCAAGGGCCTGGGCCTGCGTCGCATCGGTCACACCGTAGAGGTTCTGGATACTCCGGAAAACCGCGGCATGATCAACAAGGCTTACTACCTGCTGAAGGTGGAGGGTTAATCATGCAACTGAACGATCTGCGTTCCGCGCCGGGTGCCCGTCGCGAGAAGCACCGTCCGGGCCGTGGCATCGGTAGCGGTCTGGGTAAGACTGGTGGCCGTGGCCACAAAGGTCAGACCTCCCGCTCCGGTGGCTCCATTGCTCCGGGCTTCGAGGGTGGTCAGCAGCCGCTGCACCGCCGTCTGCCGAAGTTTGGCTTCGTTTCCCTGAAGGCGATGGATCGTGCGGAAATTCGCACCTCCGAGCTGAACAAGGTTGAAGGCGTTGTCACTCTGCAGTCTCTGAAGGATGCCAATCTGGTTGGCCAACACGTACAGCGCGTAAAAGTCATGCTGTCCGGTGAGGTCACCCGTGCGGTCACCCTGAAAGGTATCGCCGTCACCAAAGGTGCGCGTGCGGCTATCGAAGCAGCTGGCGGTAAGTTCGAGGACTAAATGGCTAAGCAAGGTGCTCTCTCAGCGCTGGCAGGTGGCGGGTTGTCCGAACTCTGGGCTCGTCTGCGTTTCCTGTTCCTGGCGATCATCGTCTACCGGATAGGTGCGCACATCCCGGTTCCTGGCATCAACCCAGACCGACTGGCGGATCTGTTCCGGCAGAATGAGGGGACCATTCTTAGCTTGTTCAACATGTTTTCCGGCGGCGCGCTGGAGCGGATGAGCATCTTTGCACTGGGGATCATGCCGTACATCTCGGCATCGATCATCATGCAGCTGATGACCGCCGTCAGCCCGCAGCTGGAGCAGTTGAAGAAGGAAGGTGAGGCTGGTCGTCGCAAGATCAGCCAATACACCCGCTACGGCACTCTCATCCTGGCTTTCGTTCAGGCTATCGGCATGTCCGCTGGTCTGGCGAGTCAGGGTGTGGCGTTCTCGGGCGATTTCGGCTTCCACTTCGTAGCGGTTACCACTTTTGTGGCAGGCGCGATGTTCATGATGTGGCTGGGCGAGCAGATCACCGAGCGTGGTGTCGGCAACGGTATCTCGATGCTGATTTTCGCGGGCATCGTCGCCGGTCTGCCGTCGGCAATCGGGCAGTCTTTCGAGTCTGCTCGTCAGGGCGATATCAACATCTTCGCTCTGATCGCCATCGGCCTGCTGGCAGTAGCGATCATCGCTTTCGTGGTGTTCATCGAGCGTGGTCAGCGCCGCATTGCGGTGCACTACGCCAAGCGTCAGCAGGGCCGTAAGGTCTTCGCTGCGCAGACCAGCCACCTGCCGCTGAAGGTGAACATGGCGGGCGTAATCCCGGCCATTTTCGCCAGCAGTCTGCTGTTGTTCCCGGCTTCGCTGGGTGCCTGGTTCGGTCAGTCCGAAGGTCTGGGCTGGCTGCAGGACATTTCGCAGGCGATCGCTCCTGGTCAGCCGTTGAATATTCTGCTGTTTAGTGCAGGGATCATTTTCTTCTGCTTCTTCTACACAGCGTTGATGTTCAACCCGAAAGACGTAGCGGAAAACCTGAAGAAGTCCGGTGCCTTTATTCCGGGTATCCGTCCGGGCGAGCAGTCGGCGCGCTATATCGATGGCGTTCTGACCCGTTTGACCATGTTCGGTGCTCTGTACATGACGGCCGTGTGCCTGCTTCCCCAGTTCCTGGTGGTCGCGGCCAACGTTCCGTTCTACCTTGGCGGGACCTCGTTGCTGATCGTGGTCGTGGTTGTCATGGACTTCATGTCCCAAGTGCAATCGCACCTCGTGTCTCACCAGTACGATTCCCTGATGAAGAAAGCCAACCTGAAGGGCTATGGCAGCGGCATGCTCCGCTGATCCACCCGTAAGGTTCGAGGAGTTGGTAATGAAAGTTCGTGCATCGGTGAAAAAGCTGTGCCGTAACTGCAAAATTATCCGTCGCGAAGGTGTCGTGCGGGTGATCTGCAGCGCAGAGCCGCGTCACAAACAGCGCCAAGGCTGAGTGTGAACCACGCGTGATAAGCCCGGCAGCTAGTGCGCTGTCGGGTTGATTATTTGTTTTTACAGCGTTAATATCTCGCGCCCTATTTCTTGGCTTCCGGGGCGTAGGTAGCTGTCAATTGGAGTTCCACTGAATGGCCCGTATTGCAGGCGTTAACATTCCGGATAACAAGCACACTGTTATCTCGCTGACCTACATCTTCGGTGTTGGTCGCACTACCGCACAGAAAATCTGTGCCGCTACCGGTGTAAACCCGGCAGCAAAAATCAAGGATCTGACTGACGAGCAGATCGAGCAACTGCGTGGCGAAGTAGCCAAGGTGAATACCGAAGGCGACCTGCGTCGTGAAGTGAATATGAAGATCAAACGCTTGATGGATCTGGGTTGCTACCGCGGCCTGCGTCATCGTAAAGGTCTGCCGGTTCGCGGTCAGCGTACCAAGACCAACGCTCGCACCCGTAAGGGCCCGCGTAAGCCGATCCGCAAGTAATCGCATTCGCGAATCGACAGGAATTTAGTCATGGCAAAACCTGCTGCTCGTACTCGTAAAAAAGTCAAAAAGACAGTGGTGGACGGCATCGCCCACATCCACGCGTCTTTCAACAACACTATCGTGACCATCACTGACCGTCAGGGTAACGCCCTGTCCTGGGCTACTTCCGGTGGTTCGGGCTTCCGCGGTTCGCGTAAGTCCACTCCGTTCGCTGCTCAGATCGCCGCCGAGCGCGCTGGTCAGGCTGCACTGGAATACGGTCTGAAGAACCTCGACGTTAACGTCAAAGGTCCAGGCCCAGGTCGCGAATCCGCCGTGCGTGCTCTGAACGCCTGCGGCTACAAAATCGCCAGCATCACCGACGTGACGCCAATCCCGCACAACGGGTGCCGTCCGCCGAAGAAGCGTCGCGTGTAATCAGGAGACAGTGAGAAATGGCTCGTTACATTGGTCCCAAGTGCAAACTGTCTCGTCGTGAAGGCACCGATCTCTTTCTGAAGAGTGGTGTTCGCGCGCTTGAATCTAAGTGCAACATCGAAGCAGCCCCGGGTATCCACGGCCAGCGCCGTGGCCGTCAGTCCGACTACGGCACCCAGCTGCGTGAGAAGCAAAAAGTTCGTCGTATCTACGGCGTACTGGAGCGTCAATTCAGCGGTTACTACAAGCAAGCTGCCAGCCAGAAAGGCGCCACCGGCGAAAATCTGCTGCAACTGCTGGAGTGCCGTCTGGACAACGTGGTTTACCGTATGGGTTTTGGCGCTACTCGTGCCGAGTCCCGTCAGCTGGTTTCGCACAAAGCGATCAGCGTCAACGGTCAGACCGTAAACGTACCGTCCTACCAAGTTAAGGCTGGCGACGTCGTTGCTGTTCGCGAGAAATCGCGCAATCAGCTGCGAATCGCTCAGGCTCTCGAGCTCTGCGCCCAGCGTGGCCGTGTTGAGTGGGTAGAAGTAGACGCCGAGAAGAAGTCTGGTGTGTTCAAGAACGTACCGGCTCGTGGCGATCTGTCCGCTGACATCAACGAGAGCCTGATTGTCGAGCTCTACTCCAAGTAAGGGCTAGAAAATAGGTGCATCCATGCAGATTTCGGTAAATGAGTTCCTGACCCCCCGTCACATCGATGTGCAGGAGGTCAGTTCGACCCGCGCCAAGATCACCCTCGAGCCTCTCGAGCGTGGTTTCGGCCATACCCTGGGCAACGCGCTGCGTCGCATCCTGTTGTCCTCCATGCCTGGCTGTGCAGTAGTCGAGGCCGAGATCGACGGCGTACTCCACGAGTACTCCGCGATCGAAGGTGTGCAGGAAGATGTCATCGAGATCCTGCTCAACCTGAAAGGTCTGGCTATCAAACTGCACGGCCGTGACGAAGTGACCCTGACTCTGTCCAAGAAGGGCCCGGGCGTTGTTACCGCTGCCGATATTCAGCTGGATCACGATGTCGAAATCGTCAATGGCGACCACGTCATTGCCAACCTGGCCGCTAACGGCGCCCTGAACATGAAGCTCGTCGTAGCTCGTGGTCGTGGTTACGAGCCGGCCGACGCTCGCCAGAGCGACGAAGATGAAAGCCGCAGCATTGGTCGCTTGCAGCTGGATGCTTCGTTCAGCCCTGTGCGTCGGGTTGCTTACGTGGTGGAAAACGCCCGTGTCGAGCAGCGCACCAACCTGGACAAGCTGGTTATCGATCTGGAAACCAACGGTACCCTGGATCCTGAAGAGGCCATTCGTCGTGCCGCGACCATCCTGCAACAGCAGCTGGCCGCGTTCGTCGACCTCAAAGGTGACAGCGAGCCTGTGGTGATCGAGCAGGAAGACGAGATCGATCCGATCCTGCTGCGTCCTGTTGATGACCTGGAACTGACCGTACGTTCGGCCAACTGCCTGAAGGCAGAGAACATCTACTACATCGGCGATCTGATTCAGCGCACCGAAGTAGAGCTGCTCAAAACCCCGAACCTGGGCAAGAAATCCCTGACCGAAATCAAGGATGTTCTGGCTTCTCGCGGTCTGTCCCTCGGTATGCGCCTCGACAACTGGCCGCCGGCAAGTCTGAAGAAAGACGATAAGGCTACTGCCTGATCGTCATCATCACCGAACGAACAAGTTTGGTAAGGAATTGAACCATGCGTCATCGTAAAAGTGGCCGTCACCTCAGCCGCACCAGCGCTCACCGCAAGGCCATGTTCCAGAACATGGCGGTCTCGCTGTTCGAGCACGAGCTGATCAAAACTACCCTGCCGAAAGCCAAGGAACTGCGTCGCGTTGCCGAGCCGCTGATCACCCTGGCCAAGGAAGACAGCGTTGCCAACCGTCGTCTGGCCTTCGACCGTACTCGTTCGAAAGCCATCGTTGGCAAACTGTTCAACGATCTGGGCAAGCGCTACGCCACCCGTAACGGCGGCTACCTGCGCATCCTCAAGTGCGGTTTCCGCGCTGGCGACAACGCTCCGATGGCTTACGTTGAACTGGTCGACCGTCCGGTCGGCGGTTCGGTAGAAGCTGCCGAGTAAGTTGCTGGTTGTACAAAAAACCGGGCCTAGTGCCCGGTTTTTTGTTGCCTGAAATTATTACGTTGGGCGTACGTACAGGGCGCTGCTGGCGGTTTGTGGGGCGTGCGCAGGGTGTTTGGAGCATGAAAGAAAATAACTATCGCGCCGTTACGCTTCATGAATTGGTTCGCCTGACGAAGCGGGTCTAGGCTTGTCCCATCGTTGGTCGCACACGCTGCGACCGACCCGATGAGGAGAAGGAGAGAACCATGTCGAACCAAGGTAAGTGTCCATTCAATCACGTCGCTGGTGGTGGCACGACCAACAAAGATTGGTGGCCGAATCAGCTGCGTGTGGACTTGCTGAATCAGCACTCTGATCGATCTAACCCCCTGGGCGAGCAATTCAACTACGCCGAAGCCTTCAAGAAACTCGACTACAAGGCGCTGAAAGCCGATCTGGTGCGGTTGATGACCGATAGCCAGGATTGGTGGCCTGCCGACTTCGGCCACTACGGCCCGCAGTTCATCCGCATGGCCTGGCACTCCGCCGGTACCTATCGCACCACTGATGGCCGTGGCGGCGGTGGCCGTGGCCAGCAGCGCTTCGCTCCGCTGAACTCCTGGCCGGACAACGTCAACATCGACAAGTCGCGTCGCCTGCTGTGGCCGATCAAGCAGAAATATGGCCAGTCCATTTCCTGGGCCGACCTGTACATCCTTGCTGGTAACGTTGCGCTGGAGTCCATGGGCTTCCGTACCTTCGGTTTCGGTGCGGGGCGTGAAGACGTGTGGGAGCCGGATCAGGACGTCAACTGGGGCGCCGAAGTAGCCTGGCTGGGGGTCGATCCCAAGCGCGTCAACGACGAGCGTGAACTCACCGCTCCGTTCGGCGCTACCCACATGGGCCTGATCTACGTAAACCCCGAGGGCCCGAATGCCAGTGGCGATTACCTGGCGGCTGCCAAGGACATTCGCGCCACCTTCTATCGCATGGCCATGGATGACGAAGAGATTGTCGCCCTGATTGCCGGCGGGCATACCTTCGGTAAGTGCCACGGCGCTGCGCCGGAGTCGCACAAAGGGCCGGAGCCAGAAGCAGCACCAATAGAAGCGCAGGGCCTGGGCTGGATGAGCAACTTCGGCAGTGGCTCCGGCAAGGATACCGTCTCCAGCGGCCTCGAGGTCACCTGGACGAAGACCCCAGCCCTGTGGAGCAACAACTTCTTCGAGAACCTGTTCAAGTTCGAGTGGGAGCTGACCAAGTCGCCTGCAGGTGCCAAGCAGTGGGTGGCCAAGGATGCGCCGGAGATCATTCCGGATGCGCATGTACCGGGGAAATTCCACAAGCCGACCATGCTCACCACTGACCTGACCCTGCGCTTCGATCCGGAGTTCGGCAAGATTTCCAAGCGCTTCTATGAAGACCCGCAGGCCTTCGCCGATGCCTTCGCGCGTGCCTGGTACAAGCTGACTCACCGTGACATGGGGCCCAAGGCTCGTTACCTCGGCCCGGAAGTGCCGAGCGAGGATCTGATCTGGCAAGATCCGCTGCCTGCTGCCGTGCACAGCCCGACGGCTGCCGATATCGCTGATCTGAAGGCGAAGATCGCGGCGTCCGGGCTTTCGGTCGGGGATCTGGTGTCCGTGGCCTGGGCCTCTGCGTCGACCTTCCGGGGGGGCGACAAGCGTGGCGGTGCCAATGGTGCGCGTCTGGCACTGGCGCCGCAGAAGGACTGGGCGGTCAATCAGCGCGCCATCCAGGTGTTGCCGAAGCTCGTGGCCATCCAGCAGGCGTCCGGCAAGGCATCGCTGGCGGATGTGATCGTGCTGGCCGGTAATGTTGGCGTCGAACTGGCCGCCAAGGCTGCCGGTGTGGTGGTGGATGTGCCATTCGCAGCCGGTCGCGTCGATGCGCGTCAGGATCAGACCGATGTCGAGTCCTTCGATGTGCTGGAGCCGGCTGCCGATGGTTTCCGTAACTACAGCAAGGGCAACCTGGGCGTGCCCACCGAGGCGATGCTGGTGGACAAGGCGCAACTGCTGACCCTGACCGCACCTGAGCTGACCGCGTTGGTCGGTGGTTTGCGTGTACTGGGTGCCAACCACGACGGCAGCCAGCATGGCGTGTTCACCGACAAGGTGGGCGTGCTGTCCAACGACTTCTTCGTCAACCTGCTGGACATGGGCACCGTATGGAAGGCCACCGATAGCAGCAGCGAAGTATTCGAAGGGCGTACACGCAAGGATGGCCAGGTGAAATACACCGCCACCCGCAACGATCTGGTATTTGGCTCCAACTCGGTATTGCGTGCCTACGCCGAGGTCTATGCCAGTGCCGATGGCAAGGAGAAACTGGTCAAGGACTTCGTCGCCGCCTGGGTCAAGGTGATGAATCTGGATCGTTTCGATCTGGCCTGAATCGCTAAATAGCAGCTTGCTGCGTCAGTAAACCGCAACGCCTCCCTCGTGGAGGCGTTGTGCTTTTGCTTGACCGAAGCCCCTGCCAAGCGGAGCATTGCACTCTGTTCAGGCATGCAACAAGGAATACGGCATGAAAGGCCATACCGAAGTCATCGACTATCTCAAGCATCTGCTCAAGGGAGAGCTGGCCGCTCGTGACCAGTACTTCATTCATTCGCGGTTGTACGAGGATTGGGGCTTCAGCAAACTCTACGAGCGCATCAACCACGAGATGGAAGAGGAAACCCAGCACGCCGACGCGTTGCTCAAGCGGATCATCTTCCTCGAAGGCGTACCGGACATGGCGCCGAATCCTTTCTCCTTCGGTCAGAGCGTGCCCGAAGCGTTGAAACTGGATCTGGCCCTGGAATACGAAGTGCGCGCTGCCCTGAGCAAGGGTATAGAACTGTGCGAGAAGCATCAGGATTACCAGACCCGCGACATCCTCTTGCTGCAGCTCAAGGACACCGAGGAAGACCATGCCTACTGGCTGGAGATCCAGCTGCAGCTGATCGACAAGCTGGGTTTGGAGAAGTACCTGCAAAGCCAGATGTGATGTTTGGTGCGCATGGCGCGACCCTACGAGTCGTCCATCATGAAAGAGCCCCTCTGATACGGGGCTCTTTCGTTTCAGGCGCGGTCGCGTTCCAGCAGTGGTTTGAGGAAGTGCCCGGTATGCGAGGCCGGGTTGGCTGCAACATCCTCTGGTGTGCCGGTGGCGATGATCATGCCGCCCTTGGAGCCGCCTTCCGGGCCGAGATCCACCAACCAGTCGGCTGTCTTGATCACATCCAGGTTGTGTTCGATCACCACCACGGTATTGCCGTGGTCGCGCAGACGGTGCAGTACATCGAGCAACTGCTGGATGTCGGCGAAGTGCAAGCCGGTGGTCGGTTCGTCGAGGATGTACAGGGTCTTGCCGGTGTCGCGCTTGCTCAACTCGCGGCTCAACTTGACCCGCTGCGCCTCGCCGCCGGACAGGGTGGTCGCGCTCTGGCCCAGCTTGATGTAGGACAGGCCTACGTCGATCAGCGTCTGCAGCTTGCGGGCGATGGCTGGCACGGCATCGAAGAAGGCACGAGCCTCCTCGATGGTCATATCGAGCACCTCGGTGATGCTCTTGCCCTTGTATTTAACTTCCAGGGTTTCGCGGTTGTAGCGCTTGCCCTTGCACACGTCGCAGGGCACGTAGATGTCCGGCAGGAAGTGCATCTCCACCTTGATCACGCCATCGCCCTGGCAGGCCTCGCAGCGCCCGCCCTTGACGTTGAAGCTGAAACGGCCCGGGCCGTAACCACGCGAGCGTGATTCCGGAACCCCGGCGAACAGTTCGCGGATCGGAGTGAACAGACCGGTATAGGTGGCCGGGTTGGAACGCGGGGTACGCCCGATCGGGCTCTGGTCGATATCGACCACCTTGTCCAGGTGCTGCAGGCCGTCGAAGGAATCGTGCGCAGCGGCCTCCAGTGTGGTCGCTCCGTTCAGTGCCGTGGCGGTCAGCGGGAACAGGGTGTTGTTGATCAGCGTCGATTTGCCCGAACCGGACACCCCGGTGACGCAGGTGAGCAGGCCTACCGGAATTTCCAGATCGACGTTGCGCAGGTTGTTGCCTCGTGCGCCTTTGAGTTTGAGCAGTTTTTTCTTGTCGCGCGGGGTGCGCTGCGCCGGATAGCGGATCTTCTCGCGGCCGGACAAGTATTTGCCGGTCAGCGAGTCGGGGTGATTCATCACCTCGTCCGGTGTGCCTTCGGCGACGATCTGGCCACCATGCACGCCGGCGCCCGGGCCGATGTCGACGACATAGTCGGCCATACGGATGGCGTCTTCGTCGTGCTCGACCACGATCACCGTGTTGCCCAGGTTGCGCAGGTGGTTGAGGGTGCCCAACAGACGCTCGTTGTCGCGCTGGTGCAGGCCGATGGACGGCTCGTCGAGGATGTACATCACGCCCACCAGGCCGGCGCCGATCTGGCTGGCCAGGCGGATGCGCTGCGCTTCTCCGCCGGATAGGGTGTCGGCGCTGCGATCCAGCGTCAGGTAGTCGAGGCCGACGTTGACCAGAAACTGCAGGCGCTCGCGGATTTCCTTGAGGATCTTTTCGGCGATCTCGCCGCGGCGGCCGGTCAGGTGCAGGCTGGCGACATAGTCGCAGGCGTCGCCGACCGGTAGGCCGGTGACGGCCGGCAGCGTCTTCTCGCCGACCCAGACATGACGCGCCTCGCGACGCAGACGAGTGCCGCGGCAGTCAGGGCAGGGTTGGGTGCTGAGGAACTTGGCCAGCTCTTCGCGCACGCTGGTCGACTCGGTCTCGCGGTAACGGCGTTCGAGGTTGGGGATGATGCCCTCGAAGGGATGCGAGCGTTTGACGATGTCGCCACGGTCGTTGAGGTACTTGAAGTCGACGCTCTGCGTACCGCTGCCGAACAGGATGACCTTCTGGTGCTCGGCGGCCAGATCGTCGAAAGGCTCTTCCAGGCTGAACCCGTAGTGCGCGGCCAGCGAGCCGAGCATCTGGAAGTAATAGACGTTACGCCTGTCCCAGCCGCGTATAGCGCCTTCGGCCAGGGTCAGTTCGCCATTGACCAGGCGCTTGACGTCGAAGAACTGCTTCACGCCCAGGCCGTCGCAGGTCGGGCAGGCGCCAGCCGGGTTGTTGAAGGAGAACAGCTTGGGTTCCAGCTCGCTGATCGAGTGACCACAGTGCGGACAGGCGAAGCGTGCGGAGAAGATGATTTCCTCACCTTCCTCGTCGTCCATGGGGGCGATCAGCGCGATGCCGTCGGCCAGGCCAAGAGCGGTCTCGAAGGATTCGGCCAGACGCTGCTGCAGATCTTCGCGAACCTTGAAGCGATCCACCACCACGTCGATGGAATGCTTCTTCTGTTTATCCAGCTTGGGCAGCTCGTCCAGTTCGAACAGCTTGCCGTTGACCCGTGCCCGCACGAAGCCTTGAGCGCGCAGCTCTTCGAACACCGAGAGATGCTCGCCTTTGCGCTCGCGGATCACCGGCGCCAGCAGCATCAGCTTGCGGCCTTCCGGCAGGGCCAGTACCTGGTCGACCATCTGGCTGACGGTCTGCGCTTCGAGCGGTACGTCATGATCCGGGCAACGCGGAATACCCACGCGGGCATAGAGCAGGCGCAGGTAGTCGTAGATCTCGGTGATGGTGCCGACGGTCGAGCGCGGGTTGTGCGAGGTCGACTTCTGTTCGATGGAGATCGCTGGCGAGAGCCCCTCGATGGTGTCGACGTCGGGCTTTTCCATCATCGACAGGAACTGCCGGGCGTAGGCCGACAGCGATTCCACGTAACGGCGCTGGCCTTCCGCGTACAGGGTGTCGAAAGCCAGCGAGGACTTGCCGGAGCCGGACAGGCCGGTGATCACGATCAGTTTGTCGCGCGGCAGGGTCAGGTCGATGTTCTTGAGGTTGTGGGTACGAGCCCCACGGATCAGGATTTTGTCCACTTAGGGAACCTCTGAAAGCTGTCTGCGTCGCCAGGGCCGCATTGAATGCAAGCGGCCTGCAACGGGGCTCGCCGGGCGGGCGGAAAACGGTCGAGTATAGGGCCAGGGGGCACCCTGCGGCAAAGTGTGTGCCTGTGCCGCAGGCGCGCCGGCTGCTAGAATCGCCGGCTGATTTTCCACGGGATTTGTTCCATGCACGATCCACACAGTGAACGCATGAGTGGCGGCGAAGCACGCGCGGCTGGCGGGCTTGCCTTGGTGTTCGCATTCCGCATGCTCGGCATGTTCATGGTGCTGCCAGTGCTGGCCACCTACGGCATGGATCTGGCTGGAAGTACCCCGGCGTTGATCGGTCTGGCCATCGGTGCCTATGGTTTGACTCAGGCGGTGCTGCAGATTCCCTTCGGCATACTCAGCGATCGTATTGGCCGACGGCCGGTGATCTATGTCGGCCTGTTGGTCTTCTCGGCCGGCAGCGTGCTGGCTGCCAATGCCGACTCGATCTGGGGGGTGATCGCCGGACGCGTGTTGCAGGGCGCTGGCGCGATTTCCGCTGCGGTGATGGCGCTGCTGTCGGATCTGACCCGCGAACAGCATCGCACCAAAGCCATGGCCATGATCGGCATGAGCATCGGCCTGTCGTTCGCCGTGGCCATGGTCGTCGGCCCGCTCCTGACTCGTGCCTTCGGCCTGTCCGGGTTGTTCTGGGCGACGGCGGCGATGGCGCTGTTGGGGATTCTCATCGTCGCAGGCGTGGTGCCGAAAAATGCCGGCCCGTTGCAGCACCGCGAGTCGGGCGTGGCGGCGCAGGCGCTGTGGCCGACCCTGAGGAATGCCGACCTGCTGCGGTTGGACTTCGCCATCCTGGCGCTGCATGCGGTGCTCATGGCCAGTTTCGTCGCGTTGCCGCTGGCACTGGTGGAGCAGGGTGGTCTGGCCAAGGAGGAGCACTGGTGGGTCTATCTCACCGCCTTGTTGATCGGTTTCTTCGGCATGGTGCCGTTCATCATCTACGGCGAGAAAAAGCGCCAGATGAAGCGTGTGCTGCTCGGCGCGGTGGCGGTGCTGCTGGTTTGCGAGCTGTATTTCGCGTTGCTGGGTAGTGGCCTGCGTGCTCTGGTGGTCGGTATCGTGGTGTTTTTCACCGCCTTCAATCTGCTGGAGGCGTCGCTACCGTCGCTGGTCAGCAAGGTCGCCCCGGCTGGCGGCAAGGGCACGGCGATGGGCGTGTATTCCACCAGTCAGTTCCTCGGCGCTGCACTGGGCGGCATTCTGGGCGGCTGGCTGTATCAGCACACCGGTCTGATCGGGGTGTTCATCGGCTGCGCCGTGCTCTGTGCAATTTGGCTGGTCATTGCTGTTACTATGCGCGAACCGCCGTATGTGACCAGTTTGCGCCTGCCGCTCGACGCTGCGGCACTGGCCGAGGTCGGACTGGTCGAACGCCTCAAGGCTACGCCGGGAGTGGCGGATGCCGTGGTGGTGGTCGATGAAGCGGCCATCTATATCAAAGTGGACACCCAACAAGTGGACCGCACGTCAGTGGAGCGCCTGATCGCATCGGCGCCGGCGACGTGAGGAGCCTAGGAGAACGTTATGGCCCGTGGGGTTAACAAAGTCATTCTGGTCGGTACCTGTGGTCAGGATCCGGAAACACGCTACCTGCCCAGCGGCAACGCAGTGACCAACCTGAGCCTGGCCACCAGCGAGCAGTGGACCGACAAGCAGACCGGGCAGAAGGTCGAGAAGACCGAATGGCACCGTGTCGCCCTGTTCGGCAAGGTTGCCGAGATCGCTGGCGAGTACCTGCGCAAGGGTTCGCAGGTGTACATCGAAGGCAAGCTGCAGACCCGTGAGTGGGAAAAAGACGGCATCAAGCGTTACACCACCGAGATCATCGTCGACATGCAGGGCACCATGCAGTTGCTCGGCGGTCGTCCGAGTGGCGATGAGGGCGGTGCTCCGCGTCAATCGCGCCCGGCCCCGCAACGCGAGCCGCAACAGGCTCCGCGTCAGGAGCGCCCGGCTCCGCAGCAGGCCCAGCCAGCGCCTGACTACGACAGCTTCGACGACGATATTCCGTTCTGAGAACGTAGTGTCGCGCTGAGACGAAAACCCCGAGCTATGCTCGGGGTTTTTCTTTGTGCCTCAGATCAGACCTTCGGCCTTGAGTGCTTCGATCACCTTGGGGCGGGCGCCGATGCGGGTGCGGTAAGCCTGCAAGTTTGGCCAGGCATCCAGCGAGAAACCGACGAGATTGGCCCAGCCCAGTACGGTGAACAGATAGCCATCGGTAACGGTGAAACGGTCGCCGAGCAGGAACTCCCGCTCGCCCAGTTGCGTGGCCAACCAATCCAGGCGTTTGCTCAGCAGGGCCTGAGCGGCGGCCTTCCAGTCCGCGCTCTGGGCTGGGTTGAACAGGCTGCCGAAGGGTTTGTGCAACTCGGTGGAAATGAAGCTCAACCAGCTTTGCAGCTCATAGCGCGCCTCGCTGCCATTGGCTGGCGCCAGGCCGCTCTCGGGTTTGAGGTCGGCGATGTACTGGACGATGGCGGCGCCCTCGGTCAGCACCTTGCCATTGTCCAGTACCAGGGCGGGCACATAGCCCTTGCTGTTGATCGCAGTGAAGTCGGCACCCGATTCGGTGATTTTGGTCTTGAGGTCGACCGCTTCCAGTTCGAAGGTCAGGCCTGCCTCTAGCAGAGCGATATGAGGCGAGAGCGAACAGGCGCCGGCTTTGTAATACAGCTTCATGGGGGGATTCCTTGGTGGAGGGAACGCGTAAAAGAGCTTACTCTGCGCATTCTTTTCGGCAAGTACCTACCTTTTGGTAAGTTTTGGAGCGGCTTCTATGACCGACGAATCCCGGCTGGGCAATGTATTCAGCGGTGTTTGCCCGGCACGTCACGTTCTCGCGGTGATCGCTGACAAGTGGTCGCTGCTGCTGATTCATGCTCTGGCTCACGGCGGCACCCTGCGTACTGCCGAGCTGCGCCGTCGGGTCGACGGCATTTCGGAAAAGATGCTGATCCAGACGATTCGTCGGTTGGAGCGCTTTGGGCTGGTATCGAGGCAGGCCTATGCCGAGGTGCCGCCGCGGGTGGAGTACTCGCTGACGGCCCTGGGGCATTCCTTGAGCGAACCGATTCGGACACTCGATCACTGGGTGGAAAGCCATGTCGCCGAGATCGTCCGGGCGCAGGGCGCCTTCGATCAGGAGGCCGAGCGCATTGCTGCCGATGCCGGGCAATGCGCGATTGCGGGGTGACGGCACAGGGTAAAACCAGCAGAATATCCGCCATTACGGCCGCCACACCGGCAGGCAGAAAAAATCTGGAGTCACCCGAGCCACCATGCGAATGCGCCTGATGCTGCTGGGCGGCGGTAGTGCCCTGGGGCAAGCGCTGATCCGTCTTGGCGCCGAGGAGGACATCGGCTTCCTCGCACCACGCCCGCCGGAAAGCGGCTGGGATGCGGCGAGCCTGACCGAGTTGCTCGACGACACCCGCCCGGATGCACTGATCAACCTGGCTTATTACTTCGACTGGTTTCAGGCCGAGTCGGTGACCGCGTCGCGCCTGTCTACGCAAGAGCGCGCTGTCGAGCGCCTGGCCGAACTCTGCCAGCATCACCAGATCGTGCTGGTGCAGCCGTCGAGCTACCGCGTGTTCGACGGTTCGCGCGCCACGGCCTATAGCGAGAAGGAAGAACCCGTACCGCTGGGCCTGCGCGGCCAGGCGCTCTGGCGTCTGGAGCAGAGCGTACGGGCGATCTGCCCGCGGCATGTGCTGCTGCGTTTCGGCTGGTTGCTCGATGACAGTCGCGAAGGCTTGCTCGGGCGTTTCCTGCTGCGTGCCGAACGTGGCGAGACGCTGCACCTGGCCGACGACCGACGGGGTAATCCAACCCCGGTCGATGATGCTGCGCGGGTGATCCTCGCCGTGCTCAAGCAACTCGACTGCGCTTCACCGCTGTGGGGCACCTATCACTATGGTGGGCACGAAGCGAGCACATCACTGAGCCTGGGCCAGGCTGTGCTCAGCGAGGCACGCCACTATCGCAGCAACCTGATCGAGGATGTCGTGCCGCAAGCGCACGCTGCCCGTCCGGATGCAGCGGACGAGCCGCAGCACGCGGTACTGGCCTGCAAGAAAATCCTTCACACTTTCGGCATCAAGCCGCGCGCCTGGCGCTCCGGTTTGCCAGCGCTTCTGGATCGTTATTACCGTCATGGCTGAAATACTCGTAACCGGCGGTGCCGGCTTCATTGGTTCGCATCTGGTCGATGCGCTGCTGGCCGCAGGGCAGCGCGTACGCGTGCTGGACAATCTGTCCATGGGCAAGCGCAATAACCTGCCGCTGGATAACCCGGCCCTGCAGTTCATCGAGGGGGATGTCGCCGATGCGCAGTTGGTCGCGCAGGCGGTAGCCGGTTGCGATGCGGTGGTTCACCTGGCTGCGGTGGCCTCCGTGCAGGCGTCCGTCGATGACCCGGTGGCGACCCACCAGAGCAATTTCATCGGTACGCTCAACGTCTGCGAGGCGATGCGCCTGCATGGCGTGCGGCGAGTGGTCTACGCCTCCAGTGCTGCCATCTATGGCAACAATGGCGAAGGCGTGGCCATCGATGAGGACACAGCCAAATCCCCGCTTACGCCCTATGCTGCCGACAAGCTGGCGAGTGAGCATTATCTGGATTTCTATCGTCGCCAGCATGGCCTGGAACCGGCCGTGTTTCGCTTCTTCAACATCTTCGGCCCACGCCAGGATCCGTCTTCGCCATATTCCGGCGTGATAAGCATCTTTACCCAGCGTGCGCAGCAGGGGCTGCCGATCAGCGTATTCGGTGATGGCGAACAGACCCGCGACTTCTTCTACGTGGGCGATCTGGTCGAGTTGCTGATGCAGGCTCTGGGTGCCGGGCAGGTGGAACCGCTGCCGGTCAACGTCGGTTGGAACCAGGCTGTCAGCCTCAACCAGTTGCTGGCGGAAATCGGCACCCTGTGTGGTGCACTCCCGCAGGTGACGCATCTGCCGGCGCGGGCTGGCGATATTCGCCATTCGCGTGCCGACAATACTCGACTGCAGGCGCAGTACCAGCTGCCGGCGCAGACGCCGCTACGTGACGGGCTCGCTCGCTTGCTCGGTTTGTAAACCGATGCTGGGGGTGATGTCCCTGAACGCAAAGAAGCCGGCAGATGCCGGCTTCTCTCATTGTGCGCTGGCTTAGAACTTGTAGCCCAGGCCAACCATGTAGACGAACGGATCGACGTCTACGTCGACCTTGGCGCGTACGCCGAGGGCGTTGTTGTCGACATAGGCGGTGGTGTCGATGTCGATGTAGCGTACCTGGGCGTTGACCATCAGGTTGTCGGTCAGCATGTAGTCAGCACCGACCTGCCAGGCCAGGCCCCAGGAGTTCTTCGCGCGGAAGTTGTCGAAGCCGTTGGCACTGGCGGCGCTGCCGACGTGCTCGTCGAAGATCCAGGTGTAGTTGATGCCGGCGCCGACATAGGGCTGGAATGCCGACTTGGAGTCGAGCGGGTAGTACACCAGGCTCAGGGTCGGCGGCAGGTGCTTGAGCGAGCCCAGCTTTCCGTTGGCCGCGCCGAGGATGGTGCCTTTGATCTTCACGTCGTGCTCGAAGGGCGTTGCGGCCAGCAGTTCGATACCGAGGTTGTCGGTCAGCATGTAGGCGAAGTTCAGGCCCAGCTGGGTGTCACTGCTCATGGTCGCCTTGCCGCCCAGATCGGCGCCGGCCAAGCCGCCGCGGTCGACCTTGACGCTGGAGGAGTCGGCCTCGGGGTTTACGGTGATCGCACCGGCGCGGACGAGAATGTCGCCGGCCTGGTGGGCCTGGGCAACGGGGGCAGCGATGGCCAGGGCCAACAGGGAAGCGGTGAACAGGGACTTGTACATAGCGAACTCCAGTCGAGTCGAGTGTCTTGGCTGGAATCAATGCTAAGCCACGCAACGATTTACTTTTTGACCTGGCTCAATAGTTCGGCTGGCTGATACGAGATGTTTCACGCGTGCCCTGGTGAAGTTCGTAGATGATAATCTTTCTCTTTTTGAAGCTGCCGTCTGTCGAGGATCCTCTGCGCATGAATCGCTTCCCACTCCGTTCCCTGGTCGCGGCCCTGGCCCTTGCCAGCGGTTCGCTGGCTGCCGCACCGCTGGATGATGCGCTGGATGAAAGCCAGCGCCTGGCTGCCGAGGCCAAGGCTTCCCAGGGCCGTGTCGAGCAACTGGACGATGCCAGTCGTGAGATGCTCAACGAGTACCGTAGCGCGCTCCAGCAGGCTGAGGCGCTGAAAGGTTATAACAGTCAATTACTTGATTTGGTGGCGGCCCAGCGCGATGAGCTGGCTGGCTACCAGAGGCAGCTCGATGGCATCGAGCGCACCCAGGAGGCAGTGAGCCCGCAGATGGTCAGGATGGTCGAGGTGCTTGGCCAGTTCATTGCCGCTGATCTGCCGTTCCTGCCCGAAGAGCGTGAGGATCGCCTGGCGCAGTTGCAGGATCTGTTGCCGCGCGCCGATGTCAGCCTGGCTGACAAGTACCGCCGCATCCTCGAGGCCTACCAGATCGAGAGCGACTACGGCCGCACCCTGGAAGCCTGGCGCGGTGAGCTGAAGCAGGCCGATGGCGCCTCGCGTAGCGTGGAATTCCTGCGCCTGGGGCGCAGCATGCTCTATTACCAGGCCCTGGATGGCCACGAGAGCGGCTGGTGGAACCCGCAGGCCCAGGCCTGGCAGGCGCTCGAAGGTAGCGCCCGGCGCCCGTTGAGCCAGGCCATCGCCATCGCCCGCCAGCAACAGGCTCCCGCACTGTTGAACCTGCCGATCAAGACGCTGGCCAAGGAGTCTGCACAATGACTCGTCGTGTTATCGCCGCCTTGGTGCTCAGCCTGCTGCCCAACATGGCTGCTGTCGCTGAAACCCTCAGTCCCGATCAGCTGTTGCAACGTATCCGCAGTGAGCGGGCCGCCGAAGTCAGTGCCATGCAGGCGCGCGAGCAGGCGTTTCTTGCCAAGCGCAGTGAACAAGCCGAACTGCTGGCTGCCGCGCGTGCCTCGCTCGCCGAGCAGAAGGCCGAGGCCGAACGTCTGAAGGCCGATTTCGATCGTCAGGAAGCTGAACTGGCCGAGCAGGAAAAGCTGCTGGCGCAACGTGTCGGTCATCTCGGCGAACTGTTCGGTGTGGTGCGCCAGAGTGCCGGTGACACCCTCAGCCAGTGGCAGGACAGCCTGCTCAATGCGCAATACCCCGAGCGCCTCAAGCAACTCAAGGCGCTGGCCGAGAGCCGCAGCTTGCCGTCGGCCGAAGACCTCGATGGCTTCTGGATGCTGCTGCTCGAAGATCTGGCCGCCAGTGGTCGTGTCGAGCGCGTGCCGTTGCCGGTGGTCGCCGCCGACGGTCTTCGCAGTGAGCAGCAGGTGCTGCGCGTCGGTGCTTTTGCCGTGTACGGCGAGGATGCCTTCCTGCGTTACGACGCCGATGCAGGCGAGCTGATCGCGCCGCTGCGCCAGCCTTCCGGTATGGGCCAGGTCAAGGATTACCTCAGTAGCAGTGCGGCGTTGGCGCCACTGCCGGTCGACCCCAGTCGCGGCACCCTGCTGGCGCAGTTGCAGCAGCAACCGAGCCTGTGGGATCGCCAGCAGCAGGGCGGCCTGGTCGGTTGGGTGATCGTTGCGCTGGGCGCCGTGGGCCTGCTGCTGGCAGCCTGGCGCATGTTCTACCTGAGCCGTGTGGCACGTGGAATCAAGGCGCAGATGCATGATCTCGGCACTCCGCGTGACGACAACCCGCTGGGGCGGGTGATCGGCGTGTTGGGGCCGAAGCCGCAGTTGTCCGATCTGGAAACCCTGGAGCTGAAGCTGGATGAGGCGATCCTGCTGGAAACCCCGCCATTGGAGAAAGGCCACGGCCTGATCAAGCTGATGGCCGCTGTCGCGCCGTTGCTCGGCCTGCTGGGAACCGTGACCGGGATGATCATCACCTTCCAGGCCATCACCCAGGGCGGCGCCGGCGATTCGCGGCTGATGGCCGACGGTATCTCGCAGGCGCTGGTGACCACCGTGCAGGGGTTGATCGTGGCCATCCCGATGCTGTTCCTGCACGCCTTGCTGAGCAGCCGCAGCAAGGGTCTGATCCAGCTTCTGGAGCAGCAGAGCGCCGGTCTCGTCGCCTTGCACCTGTCAGGGACGCCGCGTCGTGACTGATTTCTACGCATCCTGGTTGCGTGCAGTCGACAGCGGCTATGCGCTGCTCGACTTCATGACCACCGGCGGTGTGGTGATGTGGGCCCTGGCCATCCTTTGCGTGCTGTTCTGGACGCTGATGTTCGAGCGTTTCTGGTTCCTGCGGCGGATCTTCCCGCGCTGGGTGCGCGAGCGTCGCGAAGCCTGGCAGCAGGTGCTCGGCGATGACGTGGTGGGCAGTTGGCAGCGCGCAGTCCGCGACGCCTGGCTGGCGCAGGCGCGCCAGCAACTCGCTGCTCCGCTGCGTTTGGGCAAGACCCTGGTCGCGCTGTGTCCACTGTTTGGCCTGCTCGGCACCGTGACTGGCATGGTTGCGGTATTCGACGTGCTGGCCATGAGTGGCAATGGCGACCCACGCGGCATGGCTGCCGGCGTATGGAAGGCGATCCTGCCGACCATGGCCGGCATGGTGCTGGCGATCACTGGATTGTTCAGCCTGGCGCGTCTCGAACGAGACTCGCGCCGGGCTCTGGAGCGGCTGGCCGATCAGCTGCGGCATGACTGAGAGTCTTTGAAATGAGAATGCGCCGTCATCACCAGCCTGAAGACGACACCGGCATCGACCTTACGCCGATGCTCGACGTGGTCTTCATCATGCTGATCTTCTTCATCGTCACCAGCTCCTTCATCAAGGAGGCTGGTGTCGAAGTACAACGCCCGCAGGCGGAAACCGCCAGCCCGCAGGACAAGGGCAACATCCTCATCGCCGTCACCGCCGATGGCCAGGTGTGGCTGGACAAGAAACCGGTGGACGTGCGCAGCGTGCGTGCGCATGTCGAACGCATGCGTGTGGAGCAACCGGATGGCGCGGTGGTGGTGCAGGCCGATCAGGATGCACGTACCGGTCTGGTGGTGCAGGTGATGGATCAAGCGCGCCTCGCCGGGGTGCGTGATGTGGCACTGGCTGCCACCAGCGGAGCCAACTGATGCGTCTGGCGCTGTCCTTCATCGCTGCCTGCCTGATGGCGCTGGGGTTGTTCGCCCTGATGCTGTACATGGTCACGCCGCCACGTTCGACGCTCGATCAGGAGCCGGTCAGCGTGGCCAGCTTCGTACGCATGGATGGCAATTCCAGCGAGACCGCCAGTCGCAATCGTCAGCAGGCGCCGCAGCCACCGCAACCACAGACGCCGCAAACCCCGACGCCGCCCACACCGATGTCGGCAACGCCTGATGCGCAACTGCCAGCGCTGGATATCCAGTTGCCAAGCCTGGCCGGTGGTATCGCCGTCAATGCCGCGCCAGCACCCAGCCTGGCGGGTCTTGCGCCAGGCGCGGCAGCGCCGAGTACGCCGAGCGAGGCTGCCGACACGGGCGGGCAGATGGGCGGCATGGAGAGCGAAGTGATGCCGCTCAACGACGTGCGCCCGGAGTATCCGCGGCATGCCCTGCAGCGTGGCATCGAAGGTTTCGTCAAACTGGCTTTCACCATCAACCGAGCCGGCAATGTGGAGAATATCCGTGTGCTGGAGGCCAATCCGCGCAACGTGTTCGAGCGCGAGGCCCGTCGTGCGGCCGCTCGCTGGCGTTTCGCGCCGCGCACCGAGGGCGGCCTGGCGGTTGATCGCGAGGCAGTGAAAACTCTCTACTTCCGTCTGGAAAGGGGCTGACCATGTATCGCTGGTTATTGCTCGTGATGCTCGGTACGGCGGCTGTGCCCGGGATGGCCCAGCAGACCATCGACCCGGCCGTGTTTCGTGCCCTGAACGCTGCGCAAAGTGCGCAGCAGCAGGGTGACTACGCCGCTGCGCGCAAGGCGCTGGAGGGCGCCGCCGCACAGAGCGGCAGTCTCGAGGAGGCGCTGGTCTGGCGTAGCCAGGCCTATGTGGCCTGGTCAGCCGGTCACAATGCGCAGGCCATCGACTGGCTGGACAAGGCTGTGCGCAGCGGCAAATTGGACGAGGACATGCTCGCTGGCGAGCGACTCAACCTGGCCAAGCTCAACCTCGGTGAGCGTCGCTACGCCAGGGTGGTCGAGCTGCTGGCGCCGAATCAGGGGCAGGCGTCCGAAGATGTGCTGCAGATGCTGGTGCAGGCCTACCGGGGCATGAACCAGCCAGCCAGGGCGCTGCCGCTGGCCGAGCGTTACCTGCAGGCCAACCCGAATGCCGCGGATATCTGGCTGCAATTTCTGGTGGGCACCAATGCCGATCTCAAACGCTATGCCCAGGCCGAACGCTGGCAGCGTCAGCTACTGGCGCGCACGCCGGACGATGCCAAAGGCTGGCGCCAACTGGCCGCTCTGCAGCAGATGGCCGGCAGCAACGACAAGGCCCTGGCTACGTTGCGCGCGGCCCACACCAAGGGGCTGCGTTTCAGCGAGTCGGAGCTGGATAACCTGGTGCTGCTGGCTGGCGCCGCCGATCAGCCTTGGCAGGGTGCCAAGCTGCTCGCGGGCTTGATCGACAATGGGCTGCTGAGCAGCACCCCGGCGCGTCAGGAGCACCTGGGGTTGTTCTGGTGGCAGGCGCGTGATCGGGCTGCTGCGGTACGGGTGTTGCGTCCACTGGCCGAGCGCAGTGGCAATGGTAAGCACTGGTTGTACGTCGCTCAGCTGGAGCTGGAGCAGGCGCGCTGGCAGGCCGGGCTGGATGCTCTGGTTCAGGCCGAGCGTGTCGGGGCTGACCGTTCCAAGGTGCGCTCGTGGCGGCAATGGGCGGAAAGCGAATTGCGCTTCGAGCGAGAGAAGCGTGTCGCCAGCCGCAATTGAGTCGTTCGTCGGTGCGCGCGGCGCCCCTACGCGGGGTCGCATCTGTAGGGGGCGCCGCGCGCATCAAGTAAAAAGCCAGACCTCAGGGTCTGGCTTTTTCATGGGCGGTGTACCGATCGATGTGGCGTTAGCCGCGAAGCTTTTCGCGGCTGAAGCCGCTCCTACGGGTGTTTCGGTTGGGCTCAGCTATTGGGCATTTCGTAGGCGTAGATCTTGTTCGCTTCCATCTGGTAGCCGACTTCTGCCAGCTCGCTGCTGACATGTTCGACCTTCAGTGGCCCTTCGATCCAGAACGGCTGGTACAGTGCATCGAGCAGCACGCCCAGCTCGCTGGTGACGTGGACGATCTGATTCGAGGGCGGCGGTGGCACGTGGATGCAGGCGCCGAAGTAGGGCACCAGGAGAAACTCGATTACCCGGCCTTCCTCGGTCACGTCCAGCGGCACGATATAGCCGGGCAGCTTGACCTGCTGGCCGTCCAGTTCCTTGACCACGGGCGCTGCCGGCGATTGCTGCATGGCCGCCGGGCCGGACTCGGCCAGTGCGTCGGCCAATTGCGACAGGTCATGGATCGGCGCCGCATCCATCTGCTGGGGCGGAGCGTCGGCCGGTACCAGTTCGGACCAGTTGAGTTCGCGCACATCGGCGGCGGCCAGCGGCAATGCCAGGGTCAGCAGCAGGGTGGCGAGCAGGGGGCGGGACATGGGAAACCTCTTGGCGAAAACGCCGGTCGAGTGTAACAGGCGCTCTTGCCGGAATGCTCGGGTAGGGCGCACGGCGCACCCTACCCGAACGCGTTCACAGCCGGATCGACAAACCGTCTGCCAGCGACTGACGGTAGGCCCGCCAGGCCGGCACGCTGCCCATCAGCAGGGCGGCTCCGAGGATGGCGCCGAGCAGTTTCCATTCGTAGCTCGATGGTGCACTCAGGGCCAGGTACAGGCCGTAGTTGGCCTGGACGAAGCCCTGACTGCCAGCGATGCCTGCATAGAGCAAGGCCAGCCCCAGCGCCACGCCAGCCAGTGCCAGGGTGAACGCCTCCAGCACCAGCAGACTGGCGATATGCCAGGGGCGTGCACCTACCGAGCGGAGGATGGCCATCTCCCGGCGGCGTTCGTTGAGGCTGGTGAGGATAGCCGTGAGCATGCCGATCAGGCCGGTGAGCACGACGAACAGCGAGACCACGAACAGCGCCTGCTCGGCGGTGCCCATCAGGCTCCACAACTCCTGCAGGGCCACGCCGGGCAGGATCGCCAGCAACGGTTCGCCGCGGAACTCGTTGATCTCGCGTTGCAGGCTGAAGGTGGCGATCTTGCTATTCAGGCCAAGCATGAAGGCGGTGATCTGCTTGGGCTGCAGATCCATGCTGCGCGCCTGCTCCGCGCTGACCTGCGCCGCGCCGCGTGCTGGCATGCCGTTCTGCCAGTCGATATGCAGCGCCTCCATGCCCGCCAGGGAGATGTGCAGCGTGCGGTCGACCGGCGTGCCGGTGCGTTCGAGGATGCCGACCACGGTGAAGGGCTTGTCGTCGTGCTTGACCAGGCTGATGGTGGCGACGCCGTGGGCCAGGACGATCTTCTCGCCCAGACCATAGCCCAGTGCCTGGGCAACCTCTGCGCCGAGCACCACTTCGAAGGGATCGTCGGCGAAGGCGCGGCCCTGTGCCAGCTGCAACGCCTGGCTGCGCGCATAGCGGTAATGCTCGAAATAGGCGGTGCTGGTGCCCATCACCCGGTAGCCGCGGTGCGAGTCACCCAGGGAAATGGGGATGGCCCACTTCACCTGACGGTGTTCGGCGAAGTGCTCGAAGCTGTCCCAGCGGATGTTGTTGGTGGCATTGCCGATACGAAACACCGAATACAGCAGCAGGTTCACGCTGCCCGAGCGGGCGCCGACGATCAGGTCGGTGCCGCTGATGGTGTTGGCGAAGCTGGCACGGGCTTCGGTACGGACGCGCTCGACGGCCAACAGCAGGCACACCGACAAAGCGATGGCGAATACCGTGAGCAGCGCGGTGAAACGGCGGTTGGCCAGGCTGGCCAGGGCGATGCGGATCAGATGCATCTCAGGCCTCCTGTGGACGCGTGGCGCGGTTGAGTTCGGCCAGCGACAGGTTGCGGTCGAACAGCAGTGCGAGGCTCTGGTCGTGGCTGACGAACAGCAGGCTGGCGCCAGCGGCGCGGCATTCGGCGAAGAGCAATTGCAGGAAGGCCTCACGGGCGTCGAAGTCCAGCGCCGAAGTGGGCTCATCGGCGATCACCAGCTCCGGCTGGCCGATCAAGGCGCGGGCGGCGGCGACGCGTTGTTGCTGGCCGATCGACAGTTCATCGGCACGGCGGCCGAGCAGTTCGGCGCGCAGGCCCAGGTGGTCGAGCAGCGCGGCGGCCGCGGCGTCGATGCTGCCATGGCGCTGGCGTGCACGTTCGGCGCGCGAACGGGAGAAGCGGCACGGCAGCTCGACGTTCTCGCGCACGGAAAGGAATGGCAGCAGATTGAACTGCTGGAAGATGTAGCCCGTGTGGTCGACGCGAAAGCGGTCGCGTGCACCGGCCGAGAGCTTGCCGAGGTCTTCGCCAAGCAGGCGGATATGGCCGCGCTGGGCTTTCTGTACGCCGCCAAGCAGGCCTAGCAGGGTGGTCTTGCCGCTGCCGCTGGGGCCCTTGAGAAACAGAGTTTCGCCGCGCGCCAGGGTGAAGTGGGGGATATCCAGCAACTGCGCCTGGCCAGGCCAGGCGAAGCCGAGATCGGCGAGTTCGATCAGAGGTTGGGTCATGGTTTCTTCGAATCGTCGTTCATGAAAAGCCGAGCATGGTGGCCTGATTGTCTGAGCCGAGCCCGCAGTGGTATCCATGCCTCCGGAGCAGGCTTTGCAGGAGGCGCTATAGCGGCGAGCTCTCTCGCGGCTGAAGCGTGTCGCCACCTGACCCTCCCACAAGGTTGGTGTGATGGATGCCAGAGTGTCATCCACTCTACGGCATCAGAAAGACAGGCGTGGCTGGGCCGGAGTCAGTTCAACGCCCTGCTGACCGCTTGGGCCGATCAGTTGTACCTGAATCTTCTCGGTGGCGGGGAAGCGTTTGAACAGCTCGCCCAGATCCAACTGTTTCAATTCATTGGCATTGGCGCATTCGAAGCGGTAATGCGCCTGGATATCGCTGTGTTCGCCTTCATGGGGATGATGGTCGTGGTCGTGGTCGTGGTCGTGGTCGGCGTCGCCGAACAACGGGCTCTCCAGTTCGACTTCGGTAGCCTTGCAGTCACCGCTGGCCAGCGCGAAGAGTTGCAGCGGTTGTTCCAGCTCCTTCTTGGCCGCAGCGACCTTGGCTTTGTCCGCATCGCTCTTGGCGGCATGCTCGAAGCCCACCAGGTTCATTGCCGGGCTCTCCAGCTGCAGTTCCAGCAGCTTGCCATCCAGTGCCACGTTGAGGCTGGCGACACCGTGTTCGTGAGCACCGAGGCTGTCGTGGGCATGGTCATGATCGTGATCATGGCTGTGTTCGTGGGCCTGGGCGGCCAGCGGTAGGAGGGCAAAGGGCAGGGCGAGCAGCAGATGGCGCATGGGGATCTCCGGCATGGGGGCTGACTTAATCGTTACGTTATAACAATTTTTATGCTGAGCTGGCCAGCGTGTCGGAGGCATGGGAGCATTCATCCATCGAATTGGAGGCTGGACATGGTGCGTATACGTGGGCGGATCGGCGATTGGCCGGTGGATCTGACGCTGGAGCTGGATGCCGAGGATTGGGCACAACTGGCCGAGCACGTCGCGGTGACTCCGGCTGCTGTTCCGCCCGTAGCAGTGCCGGCAGCCGATAGCAGTGACCGACTGTGGCAGACCACACTGCAACTGGTGCGCGATGCCGGTTCGGTCGAGGGGCCGCGGTTGTTGGCGCAACTGGCCGCATTGGCTGGCGGTGAGGCAGCGGGCAAGCGCCTGTTGGTGCGCCTGCGCCACTGCTCGCAGATCCGTATGGAAACCGGCGCGGATGCGCCGATCTATCACTGGGTGACGGAGTAAGCAGATTTGGTATGGCCCGGCGGACTGTTCGCTAGCGCTACGAGCGGCCGGCGTTCCGGTTCGCCCTACGTGCTGGCAGGAGTAGCGGCTCAGGTCAGTAGGGTGCGCTGTGCGCACCGACACATCAGCGCTGTCATCGCCGGTGCGCACGGCGCACCCTACAAAGGCCGTTCTTCCGTAGGCTGCGCCGCGCGCACCGAGTAAGTCAGGAGAGCCCGGTGGTGCGCATGGCGTAACGGTGAGCGGGGTAACCCGGGTCAGTAGATCGCCTGATACAGCTTGCGACGATAGGCAGTGACCAGCGGGTGGTCGCCGCCGAGCAGATCGAACACCTGCAGCAGGGTCTTGTGTGGCAGGCCTTCGCCGTAGCTGCGGTTACGCACGAACAACTTGAGCAGGCCGTCCAGCGCGGCTTCGTACTGCTGGCGCGCCAGTTGTTGCACGGCCAGCTGATACACCGCCTCGTCGTCACCGGCATCCTGGGCCAGACGGCTTTTCAGCGTGGCGACGTCGGGCAGGTCGGCGGCCTGGTGCAGGAAGGTCAGCTGCGCCTTGGCGCCAGCCAGCGCCTGTTTGTGTTCATCGCCCTTGACCGCATTCAGCACGGTCTCGGCTTCGGCCAGTTCGCCGCGCTCGGCCAGGCAGCGCGCGTAGAGAATCAACGCTGCAGCGTTCTCGTTGTTTTCCGTCAGCACCTGCTTGAGTAGCGCCTCGCTATCGGCGAAGCGACCTTCGGCGAACAGCGCCTGGGCCGCTTCCATCGGGTCGGCGGCGGCCGGTGCCGGTTCGGCGACGTGCGGCTTGAGCATTTCGCGAATTGCCGCTTCCGGCTGGGCACCGGCGAAACCGTCCACCGGTTGACCGTCCTTGAACAGCACCACGGTGGGCAGGCTGCGGATACCGAAGCGCATGACGATGTCCTGCTCGATATCGCAGTTGACCTTGGCCAGCAGCAGCTCGCCGGCATATTCCTCGGTGATCTTCGCCAGCATCGGCATCAGCGCCTTGCACGGCGCGCACCAGTCGGCCCAGAAGTCGACCAGTACCGGTTTGTGGAAGGAGTTCTCGACTACCAGTTGCTCGAAGTTGGCGGCACCGGATACGTCGAAGATATAGGGGGAGTCGCTCATGGTCGGTCTCGAAAGGCTGGGCAATGGACTATTAATGCGGGCGGTCGGCTCGCGATACAAGGGGCGGCGCGGATCGTGCCCGGCTCATGTCGGTCGTTGCGCATGATACAGGCTGACCTGACGGAATTCGGCAGGCTCGGCCAGATCCGGCCAGGTGCAGCCTTCCAGCAGCCCCAGGCGCTGGTAGAGCGGATGTTGAAAATCCTTCACCCGCGAATCGGCCACCAGCGCCTGGCGCCCGCGGCTGAGGAAGTGATCGAGTAGCGGCAGGTTGGCGCGGTCGTAGAGCACGTCGGCGACCAGAATCAGGTCGTAGCGATCCGCTTCGGCGAAGAAATCTTCCGAGTAGTTCAGGGTCACGCCGTTGAGCTCGGCATTGGCGCGACTGGCGGCCAGCGCCAGTGGATCGAGGTCGCAGGCCACCACTTCTGTCGCACCCGCCTTGGCGGCCGCGATGGCGGCGACCCCGGAGCCGGCGCCGAAATCCAGTACGCGTTTGCCGCGCACCCACTCGGGATGCTCGGCCAGCCAGCGTGCCAGCACCAGGCCGCTGGCCCAGCAGAAACTCCAGTAGGGGGGCTCTTCGAGAATGCGTCGGGTCTCTTCGGGGTCGAAGGCGCGATCCATGTTGCTGGCGTCAATCAGCCACAAGGCGATATCGGTTCCCGGTAGCGTTTCGGCCACCAGTCGGGCATCGCCGAGCAGTTCGGCGAGCGCAGCCTGCAGGGCGGCGGGTGCGATCATGGGGCGGCTACCAGGCTCAGCTCACCGAGCGCCTGATTGCTCTGGCTGGCAATGGTGCGTGGAATCAGGCGCTGCACCAGGCGGCCGGAATGACTGACGCGGGCGCGCAATTCGAGGCGTTGGCCGGCTTGCAGCGCGGTGGGCTCGAAATGCAGTTCGAAGGGCAGCGCCTCTCCGTCGCCACGTAGCTGCTGGCTACCGAGCGAGCGGCCAGGCCGGCCGCGTGCATCGACGACAAGCAGCGCCAGCTCCACTTCTGCACCGGCTGCAACGCCGAGCAACTGGCCGCTCACTGCTGGCAGGTGGCTGGCTTGCGACTGCGGTTCGAGCATCGGCTTGGGCGCCGTTGGCGGTGCATCGACTGGGGGCGGTGCCGGGTCGCTGGCGCAGGCGACCAGCAGGCCGCTCAGCAGGATGGGCAGGAAATGAAGTCGCTGGGTCATGGATTCGTTCGCTCTTGGGACGGCGTCGTATGGCGCAATTCTGCGCGTAACTCATCAGGCCGGGCCAGTTTTTGCGTGTTGCCGGGTGATTCGCCGCGCTTCGCCGCACTGTTAACCCGCGCCAACCGATGCCCAGGCCGCACCGCTCGAAAACGCTAACGGCCGCTCAAGCCTCTGGCTTGTCTTGCTGTCGCTATGCGCTACCATGGCGCCTTTGCCGCCATTCGTCAGCCCCTGCCATGCATTGTCCGTTCTGCGCTGCCAACGACACCAAGGTCATCGATTCCCGTCTGGTCGCCGAAGGTGACCAGGTTCGCCGTCGCCGCGAATGCGTGGCCTGCGGTGAGCGCTTCACCACCTTCGAAACCGCCGAACTGGTGATGCCGCGCCTGATCAAGCAGGACGGCAGCCGCCAGCCATTCGACGAAGAGAAGTTGCGTGCCGGCATGCAGCGCGCGCTGGAAAAACGCCCGGTGAGCGTCGAGCGTCTGGAAGAGGCCATCGCCCGCATCAAGCAGCAACTGCGCGCCACCGGTGAGCGTGAGGTGAAGTCGCTGGTGCTCGGCGAGCTGGTGATGACCGAGCTGAGCAAGCTCGACGAAGTGGCCTACATCCGTTTCGCCTCGGTTTACCGGCGCTTTCAGGATCTCAACGAGTTCCGCGAGGAAATCGAACGTCTGGCGCGCGAGCCGTCGAAAAGCCGATGAGCGAACGCGACCCCTTCTTCATGGCGCGCGCCCTCAAGCTGGCGCGTAAAGGCCTGTACTCCACCCATCCCAACCCTCGTGTCGGTTGCGTGATCGTGCAGGATGGACGCATCGTTGGTGAAGGCTGGCATGCCCGTGCCGGCGAGCCACATGCCGAGGTGCACGCGCTGCGCCAGGCCGGCGACAAAGCGCGTGGCGCGACCGCCTACGTCACCCTGGAACCTTGCAGCCATCACGGTCGCACGCCGCCTTGCGCCGATGCCCTGGTTGCGGCGGGCGTCAGCCGGGTGGTCGCGGCGATGCAGGATCCCAACCCGCAAGTGGCTGGCAGCGGCTTGCTGCGTCTGGCCCAGGCCGGTATCGAGGTCGCCAGTGGCGTACTCGAGGATGAGGCGCGAGCGCTCAACGCCGGCTTCATCAAACGCATGGAGAAGGGCCTGCCGTTCGTGCGGGTGAAGCTGGCGATGAGCCTGGATGGGCGCACCGCCATGGCCAGTGGCGAAAGCCAGTGGATCACCGGGCCGGCAGCACGCTCCGCAGTGCAGCGCTTGCGTGCGCAGGCCAGCGTGGTGCTCAGCGGTGCCGATACGGTGCTGGCAGATGACGCGCGGCTGACCGTGCGTGCTGACGAGCTGGGCCTGGGGGCGGAGATGACGGCACTGGCGCAGCGTCGTCCGCCTCTGCGTGTGCTGGTCGATGGCCGCCTGCGGGTGCCGTTGAGCAAGACCTTCTTCCAGGTCGGCCCGGCCCTGGTGGCTACGTGCGCCGCTGCTGCCGCCCGTGATCGCTACCAGGAGGACGGCCACGAGTTGCTCGCTGTGCCGGGCAGCAACGGTCATGTCGATCTGCGCAAGCTGCTGCTGGAGCTGGCTTCGCGGGGTGTCAACGAAGTGCTGGTGGAAGCCGGGCCGCGTCTGGCTGGCGCCTTCGCCCGTGCCGGGCTGGTGGACGAGTACCGTATCTTCGTCGCGCCCAAGCTGCTCGGCTCCAGTGCCCGGCCGCTGCTCGAGTTGCCGCTCAATCGCATGGCCGAGGCGCCGGAGTTGCAGATCGTCGATATTCGCGCCGTCGGCGACGACTGGCAGATCACAGCGGTACCCAAGGTCAAGTAGGGGGCCCTGTGCGCGCCGCGGCCACTGCGGTTCTACCTATATCCCCCTTGTTCAGTGGCAACGACTACAGCGGGCACAGCCGCTGCTCTGGTAAATCAGTGGTTAACCCTGGTGCGCATGGCGCACCCTACGCCCCATGCGCCGCGATGATAAATGTGGTAAAACGCCACGCGGCTATTTTCATGTGGCCGCAACGTTCTCAGGGCGGGGTGTGATTCCCCACCGGCGGTAATGGTCTTCAAGGCCTAGCCCGCGAGCGCTCGCCACGGCTCCTGCCGCGCGAGGTCTAGCAGACCCGGTGAGATTCCGGGGCCGACGGTATAGTCCGGATAAAGAGAGAGCGGGATTCCCTCCTCGGGCGCCTCGAGCGTGCCCGTGAAATCCCTATCGATCGGCATTGCCCTGTTTTTGACCAAAACAGGAGTTCATCCATGCTGTGCATTATCTTCAAGCAAGATTCGGAGGGCGCATGTTCACCGGCATAATCGAAGCCATCGGCAGTATCCGCGCCATGACGCCCAAGGGCGGTGACGTTCGTGTCTACGTGGCAACCGGCAAGCTCGACCTGGGTGACGTCAAGCTCGGCGACAGTATCGCGGTCAACGGCATCTGCCTGACCGCCGTGGAGCTGCCCGGCGACGGCTTCTGGGCCGATGTCAGTCGCGAGACGCTGGCGCGTACCGCCTTCATCGACCTCAAACCCGGCAGCGCCGTCAATCTGGAAAAGGCCCTGACGCCGACCAGTCGCCTCGGCGGCCATCTGGTCAGCGGTCACGTCGACGGCGTCGGCGAGATCGTCTCGCGCGCCGATAACGCCCGCGCCGTGCAGTTCAAGGTGCGCGCGCCGCGTGAGCTGGCCAAATACATCGCCCATAAGGGTTCGATCACCGTCGACGGCACCAGTCTGACCGTCAACGCGGTCGATGGCGCCGAATTCGAGCTGACCATCGTGCCGCATACCCTGGCCGAGACCATCATGGTCGACTACCAGGCCGGGCGTAAGGTCAACCTCGAGGTCGACCTGCTGGCACGTTACCTGGAGCGCCTGCTGCTCGGTGACAAGGCCGCAGAACCCAAGGCCTCGGGCCTGACCGAAAGCTTTCTCGCCGAACACGGCTACCTGAAGAATTGAGGAGACGCCCCGATGGCGCTCAATACCGCTGAAGAACTGATCGAAGACATCCGCGCCGGCAAGATGGTCATCCTCATGGATGACGAGGATCGCGAGAACGAAGGCGACATCATCATCGCCTCCGAATGCGTCACCGCCGAGCACATCAACTTCATGGCCCGTTTCGCCCGTGGCCTGATCTGCATGCCGATGACCCGCGAGCGCTGCGAGCTGCTCAAGCTGCCGCTGATGGCGCCGCGCAACGGTTCCGGCTTTGGCACCAAGTTCACCGTCTCCATCGAGGCGGCCGAAGGCGTGACCACCGGCATCTCCGCCGCCGACCGCGCCCGCACCGTGCAGGCTGCCGTGGCGCGTAATGCGGTGGCTGAGGATATCGTCAGCCCCGGCCATATCTTCCCGCTGATGGCCCAGCCTGGCGGCGTGCTGGCGCGTGCCGGCCACACCGAGGCAGCTTGCGACCTGGCGCGTATGGGGGGCTTCGAGCCGAGCGGGGTGATCTGCGAGATCATGAACGACGACGGCACCATGGCGCGTCGCCCGGAGCTGGAGAAGTTCGCTGAAGAGCACGGTCTGAAGATCGGCACCATTGCCGACCTGATCCACTATCGGCTGATTCATGAACGTACCGTCGAGCGCGTCAGCGAGCAGCCGCTGGATACCGAGCTGGGCCAGTTCAACCTGGTGACCTATCGCGATGGCGTTGAGAACACCGCGCACATGGCGCTGACCCTGGGCACCATCTGCTCCGAAGAGCCGACTCTGGTGCGTGTGCACAACATGGATCCCCTGCGCGACCTGTTCCTGGTCAATCAGCCGGGGCGCTGGAGCATGCGTGCGGCGATGGCCGAGGTGGCCAAGGCTGGTAGCGGCGTGGTGCTGCTGCTCGGCAACCCGCTGACTGGTCCCGAGCTGTTGGCGCTGATCGGTCGCCAACAGCCGGCCAATCCGGCGACCTACAGCACCGTGGGCGCTGGTTCGCAGATCCTGCGTGACCTCGGCGTGCGCAAGATGCGCCTGATGAGCTCGCCGATGAAGTTCAACGCGATATCCGGCTTCGATCTCGAGGTTGTAGAATACCTGCCGGCTGATTAAAAGCGGCCCGAAGGGCGGGAGAGGGTGTTGTGGCCAGTGCCGAACCCTCTCCCCCGGTCCCTCTCCCATAAATGGGAGAGGGGAGCAAAGCCCGCTCCCAAGGGAGCACGAATTTTATTTTCGGGGCGCACGACGCCCCGGCTCTTTAACCCATGTGAGACCCGTCATGACCCTGAAGACCATCGAAGGTACCTTCATCGCCCCGAAGGGCAAATACGCCCTGGTGGTAGGCCGTTTCAACAGCTTCGTCGTCGAGAGCCTGGTCAGTGGCGCCATCGACGCCCTGGTTCGCCACGGTGTTAGCGAAAGCGACATCACCATCATCCGTGCGCCGGGCGCCTTCGAGATTCCGCTGGTTACCCAGAAGGTCGCTCAGCGTGGCGAGTATGCGGCGATCATCGCCCTCGGCGCGGTCATCCGTGGCGGCACCCCGCACTTCGAATACGTTGCCGGCGAGTGCACCAAGGGCCTGGCCCAGGTTTCCATGGAATACGGCGTACCGGTTGCCTTCGGCGTACTGACCGTCGACTCCATCGAGCAAGCCATCGAGCGTTCCGGCACCAAGGCGGGTAACAAGGGTGCCGAAGCTGCGCTGTCTGCCCTGGAAATGGTCAGCCTGCTGGCGCAGTTGGAGGCCAAGTGAGCAACTCCGGTAACGGCCAGCCGGCCAAGAAGGGCCCCAGCAGCAAGATTCTCGCGCGCCGCGAGGCCCGTACCCTGGCCATGCAGGCCCTGTATTCCTGGCACATCGCCGGTCAGCCGCTGAACGAGATCGAAGCGCAGTTTCGTGTCGACAACGATTTCAGCAAGGTCGATGGTGCTTACTTCCACGAGATCCTGCACGGTGTGCCGCGGCAGAAGACCGAGCTGGACGAGTCCTTCACGCCCTTGCTCGATCGCCCTCTGGAGGAGATCGACCCGGTCGAGCTGGCCATCCTGCGTCTGTCCACCTATGAGCTGAAAAACCGCGTCGACGTCCCCTACAAGGTGGTGATCAACGAGGGTATCGAGCTGGCCAAGGTGTTCGGTGCCACCGACGGTCACAAGTTCGTCAACGGCATTCTGGACAAGCTCGCGCCCAAGCTGCGTGCGGCCGAAGTCAACGCCAACAAGCGTTGAGGCCTTTCTGCATGCTCGATTTACGATCTCGCGAGCTGGAGCCCTGTCTCTTTTATGCAGGGCCGACACGCAGCAGATTGTCACTTGCCCATGGGTGAGTTCGAGCTGATCCGCCGATACTTCGCCGCTGCGCCCTGTGCCCAGGGTGGCGACGGCGTGGTTCGCGGTATCGGCGATGACTGCGCGTTACTGGCGGTGCCGGCAGGCGAGCAGCTGGCGGTGTCCACCGACACGCTGGTCACCGGAGTGCATTTCCCCGAATCCTGCGATGCCTTTCTTCTCGGTCAGCGTGCGCTGGCTGTCTCCGCCAGTGATCTGGCTGCCATGGGCGCTACGCCGTTGGCCTTTACCCTCGCTCTGACCTTGCCGAGTGCCAGTGAAACCTGGTTGGCCGAGTTCGCCCGTGGCCTGCAGCTGATGGCGCAGAATTGCTCGCTGGCGCTGGTCGGCGGTGATACCACGCGCGGCCCGCTGAGCCTGACGCTGACCGTGTTCGGGCGCGTGCCTGCCGGGCAGGCGCTGTTGCGTAGTGGCGCGCGGGTTGGTGATCTGCTCTGCGTCGGTGGCGAGCTCGGCGACGCGGCGGGTGCCCTGCCGCTGGTATTGGGGCAGCGCGAAGCTGCTGCCGATATCAGCGAAGCGCTGCTGGCACGCTACTGGTTGCCGCAACCACAGCTGGCCCTGGGCCAGGCCTTGCGCGGGCGGGCCACGGCAGCGCTGGACATTTCCGATGGCCTGCTCGCCGACTGCGGGCATATCGCCCATTCCTCGCAGGTAGCCCTGCAGATCGAGCTGGAGCGGATACCGCTGTCCGCACCGTTGCGAGCGTTCGCCGGTGAGGATCAGGCGCGGCTCTGCGCGCTCGGTGGTGGCGACGACTACCGCCTGGCCTTTACCCTACCGCCAGCGTTACTCCCCGAACTCCAGGGTGACTGGCCTGAGGTGCGGGTCATCGGCAGGGTGCTGGCGGGCAGTGGCGTGCAGTTGCTCGATGCGAGCGGCCAGCTTATCGATCCGCCTCGTGGCGGCTATCAACACTTCTGACAGGACGGAATGCGCGTGACCGATCACCCCAACCAGGTTCCCGCCGAATACGTACCGCCCTCGGTATGGCGCAACCCCTGGCATTTCATCGCCTTTGGTTTCGGCTCCGGTACCTTGCCCAAGGCGCCCGGTACCTGGGGTTCGCTGGTGGCGCTGCCGTTCGTGCCGCTGTGGCAGATGCTGCCCGACTGGGGGTACTGGCTGATGCTCGGCGTGACCATGCTGTTCGGCTTCTGGCTGTGCGGCAAGGTCGCCGACGACCTGCGCGTGCACGATCACGAAGGCATCGTTTGGGACGAGATGGTCGGTATGTGGATCACCCTGTGGCTGGTGCCCGAGGGCTGGGTCTGGTTGCTGCTAGGCTTCCTCATGTTTCGTCTGTTCGACATCGTCAAACCCTGGCCGATTCGCTGGATCGACCGCCATGTGCATGGCGGCGTCGGCATCATGCTCGATGACATCCTTGCTGGGGTCTTTGCCTGGCTGGCCATGCAGGGTGTGGTCTGGGGGTGGGCCAGATATGGAGCTGGGCTGGGGTTCTAAGGAGCAGGCATGCGGATGATACGTTGGTGCCTCGCCGTGTTCTGGATGTGGAGCGCATTCGCGGGCGCACAGATTCAGGGGCAGCTGCCGGGCGAGATACGCCTGGCCAGCGAGGTCTGGGAGGGCTACACCGAGGCCGATGGTACAGGCCTGGGGTGGGACGTCATGCGCAAGGTGTTCGAGCCGGCGGGCGTCAGCCTGAGTATCCACAGCGTGCCCTATACGCGTGCGGTCGGCCTGGTTCAACGTGATGAGGCCGATGCCTGGGTGGGCTCCTACCGCGACGAGGTCGAGGGCAACGTGCTCTACCCGACGCACCCCTACGATATGGATCAGATTGTCGCGCTTAGCCTCAAGGACAAGCCGGTGCCGACATTGGACAGCCTGAGCCAGTATCGGCTGGTCTGGGTGCGTGGCTACGGCTACGAGGAATATCTGCCGAATGTGCGCGACTACCGGGAAGTGCAGCGACGCAGCGGTATTCTCGGCATGCTCGACCTGGGCCATGCGGATTTCTATATCGATGCCCGCCCCGAGGTCGACTACGTGCTGAGCCTGGCCGACAAGCCGCAGCAGTATCGATCCACGGAGCTGATGCAGTTGCCGCTGTATCTCGGTTTCGCCGATACGCCGCGTGGTCGTGCACTGGCCGAGCTCTATGATCGACGCATGGCGGCGTTGATCGTCAGTGGCGAGCTGCGGCCGGTCTTCGCCCGCTGGCACCAACCTTACCCCTTCGATTGAGCCGGGAGACTGCCTTTCATGCTGCTTCGTCACTGTCTTGCCGGCCTGTTGCTGTTGTCTGCGTGCTTGGCCTGGGCCGCTTCGCAGGTACAGGTGGTCGGCCTTTTTCCCGGTGCGGCGGTGATCAACGTCGATGGTCAGCGCAAGCTGGTGCGCGTCGGCGATAGCGGCCCGGGTGGCGTGCAGGTGGTCAGCGTCGACAAGCAGGGGGCGGTACTGCGCGTCGACGGTGTCGAGCGCGTCTATCCGCTCAGCCGCGAATACAGTGCCGGTTTCGCCGAGCCGCAGAGGAAGCGTTTGAGTATCGCCAAGGGTATTGGCGGTCACTATTGGGTGGCCGGTTCGGTCAATGGCCAGACCGTGCAGTTCCTGGTCGACACTGGTGCCACGTCGGTGGCGCTCAACGATGCTCATGCCAAGCGCCTGGGGATCGATTACCGAGTCAGTGGCAGACCGTTGCAGGTCAACACCGCCAACGGTGTTGCCCGCGGCTGGCGGGTGATGCTTGACCGGGTCAAGATCGGCGACCTCGAGGTGCTCGGTGTCGAAGCTGTGGTGCTCGAAGGTGGCGCGCCGCACGAGGCGCTGCTCGGAATGAGCTTCCTGAGCCGGGTGGGTTGGCGCGAGGAGCAGGGGATGTTGGTGCTCGAATCCAAGCTCTGAAACTGCCATTGACCGTTTCGATACTGATGATCGGCAATTCTGACTGACTTGCCTGCGGGGGCTGCTGATACAATGCCGGCCCTGTTTCGTACTCATTGCTAGGAGTATCCGGTGTCCGTCGTGTTCGTCGCCGCCTCCCAACTGCCCACGCCCTTCGGTGTGTTTACCATGCACGGTTTCCTCGATGAGGCCACTGGCAAGGAACATGTCGCCCTGACCTTCGGCAACGTCGCCGACGGTGCTCCGGTGCTGGGGCGTCTGCATTCCGAATGCCTGACCGGCGACGCCCTGTTCAGCCTGCGCTGCGACTGCGGCGCGCAATTGCAGGCGGCGTTGCAGGCCATCGCCAACGAAGGCCGTGGCGTGCTGCTGTACCTGCGCCAGGAAGGCCGTGGCATCGGCTTGCTGAACAAGATCCGCGCCTATGAGCTGCAGGACGGTGGTGCCGATACCGTGGAAGCCAACGAGCGCCTGGGGTTCGGTGCCGACCAGCGTGACTACGCCATCTGCCTGCCGATGCTCGAACACCTGGGTATCCACAGCCTCAAGCTGATGACCAACAACCCGCGCAAGGTCAAAGCCCTCGGTGATATGGGCATCACCGTGGATCATCGTGTGCCACTGCAGATCGCGCATAACCCCTACAACAAGCGTTATCTCGCCACCAAGGCCGGTAAGCTCGGTCACATGCTGGGCAACCAGCATCAGGGCGAGGCCGAGGAACGCCTGTGACCCGCGGTCAGGTGAAACGCCGGCTGGCGCTGCTCTGGTGGCGTCACCTGGCTGTGGCCCTGGCGCCGCTGCTGGTCTTCAACCTGCTATTCGGCGGTGGCGGCCACACGGTCATGAGCATGCCGATGTTCATTGCCGGCCTGGCCTCGATGTTCGTCAGCCTGCCGCTGTTCTCCGCCTACAAACACGCCCTGATCGCCACCCAGCAAGCTCTCGACAGTGACGAGGAACCCGCCGCCTGGCTGGAGCTGGATCGCGTGCGCCTGCGTGCATTGCTCGGTGCGGCGCTACCGGCCTGGATCGCTGCCTTGGCGGTGCTGGCCGGCCTCGAAGCGATTCCCCTGGTATTGCTGGCGCTGTCGTCCATCGTGTTGCACAGCCTCTACCGCATTCCCCGCCAGTTGGGTTGATGCGCGCGCTGCTCTTCGCGCTTTGCCTGCTGGCGTTGCCGCTGTCAGCAGCGGAGCGGGTAATCAGCCTGGCGCCTTCGCTCAGCGAAATCATGCTCGACCTGGATGCCGCCGACCTGCTGGTCGGCGTGCTCGAAGGGGATGAGCGTCCCGCCAAGCTGGCGCACCTGCCTACGGTCGGCCGCTATGGTCAGCTGGAGTTCGAACGCCTGCTGCAGTTGGCGCCAGATCTGATCCTGATCGCCCCGGGCAGCGTGCCGCCGGCGCAGCAGGCGCAGTTGCAGCGTTTCGGTATTCCCTTGTTGATCGTCGAACCGCGTCGTCTCGATCAGCTTGGCGATGCGTTCGTCAGCATTGCCGGACGTATCGGCCGTGCGGAGCAGGGCGAGCGGCTGGCAAGCGAGTTTCGTACCGAGCTGGACGCGCTGCGCCAGCGCTACCGGCGTGAGCAGCCCCTGACGGTGTTCTACCAGATCTGGCACCAGCCGCTGTACACCATCGGTGGCGAGCAACTGATCGGTGATGCCTTGCAGGTGTGCGGGGCGCGTAACCTGTTCGCTGATTTGCCACAGCCGGCACCGCAGGTCAGCGTCGAGGCCGTGCTGGCACGTGACCCGGACGTGATTCTCGGCGGCAGCAATGCCGAGCTGAGCGCCTGGCAAGCCTGGCCGCAGCTACATGCAGTACGTATGGGCCAGGTTTGGGCTGTGCCGGACAAGGGCCTGGAGCGGCCCAGTCGGCAGATGCTGGGAGCCATCGAGCAGTTGTGTGAGCGGATGGCTGGGGCGCGGTAGTGTGTCCAGACTGTGCGCGCGGCGTACCCTGCAGGACGGCGTACTGCTTTGCGAGTACGCCCTACGAGCTGATCGACATGACTTTAGAACTCCGGTGTCCAGGTGACGCTAAGCAGGCCGGAGCGGCCTTCTTCGCGGTAGTCGTGGTACTCGGCAGGAAAGCCAACGCCGTACTGGGCACGGCTGTAGTCCTTGTCCAGCAGGTTGTCGATCTTCGCTGAGACCAGAATCTCTGTCGTGGCCTGCCAACTGCCGCGCAAGCCCAGCAGCCCGTAGCCAGCCAGTTCCCGTTGGTTGCCGACATCGTCATAGCTGCTGCTGACGGTTTGCCAGGTCGTGCCAACAGTGAAGGCGCCGAAGGCGCGGTCGAGATCCACGCTGAGGGTACGGCGCGCACGGCGATTCAGGGTATGACCGCTGTCGGCGTCGCGTGGGTCGATCAGGCTCAGACCCAGTGCGGCCTGCCAGTCGCCCAGGCGTTGTTCCAGGCTTGCTTCGAAGCCGTTTACCCGTGCGCTATCGAGGTTCTGCATGACCCAGTTGCCGTCGGCGACGATGGCATTGCGGATCTTGCTGCGATAGAGCGAGGCTTCCAGGAGGGTGCTGTCAGTCAGTTGACTGCGCCATTGCAGCTCGTAGCTTTTCGACTCTTCCGGTTTGAGATCGGGGTTGGCGCCCCAGCCCATGGGGGCGTAGATATCCTGGAAGCTGGGCGCGCGGAATGCTTCGGCGTAGGACAGGATGAGGTCGTTGTTCGGGTTCAGGTGCCAGGTCAATGCGGCGTTGTAGGTGCTATTACCGCCAAACTGTTGGTTCTTGTCATGCCGAGCGCCCAGCTCGGTGGAGACGTTCTCGCCACGGTAGTGGTGCTGGAGGAACAGTCCGCGATTCCAGCGTGAAGCCCGGGTGTAGGCGTTGTTGCTGTGCAGGGTGTCTTCGAGCCAGTCGACACCGAGCAGTAGCTGGTTGTGTTCGCCCAGGGACAGGGTGTTCAGCCAGGATGCCGAGTCGCGGTAGGTGTAGTTGTGGCGGGTGTTGTCGGTATCGTCGGCGCGGGTCTTGTAACGGTTCTCGCTGTGGCCGAGTTCCAGACGACTTTTCCATTGTTCGGCCAGGCGCGCATCAGCGTAGAACGACTGGCTGCTGATACGGAAGTCACTGTAGGGGTGCAGACCAAAGAGTGGCTCGTTGTCGAACTCGACCTCGCCGCTTTGCTCCAGCAGGCTCAGACCGAGCTGCAGATCGTCGTTGAGGTCGTGGGCGAGGTTCAGGCTCAGGCCGTTCTTGCGGTAGGCATCGTGATCGTTGTCGTAGGTCGAGGCGTGGGTGCTGCGGTCGATACCGTGGGTATCCGAGGAGCTGCTACTGAGATTGAAACGGGTACTTTCGTTGGCTAGGGCCAGGCTGGCCGCACGTTCCCAGGTACCACGGCTGCCGTAGCCCAGACTAAGACTGGCCTGGCGTTGTCCAGCACTGGCGCGGCGGGTGAAAATTTGTACGACACCGCCGATGGCGTCGGCGCCGTAGAGGGTTGCCCGCGAGCCGCGCAGGACTTCCACCCGTTCGATCTGGTGGATGCTGAGGTGTTCGAGGAAATGGCTGCCGCTGGACGCATCGGAAATCCGTTGACCGTCGACTAGTACGACGTTCTGTGCTGTCTTGGTGCCGCGGATGAACAGGCTGGAGAGGCTGCCACGGCCGCCGGAACTGGTGACCTGTACGCCGGGTACACGGTTCAGTAGGTCGATGACGCTGGAGGGTTGCAGGCGTTCGATGTCTTCGCGGGTGAACACGCTGGTAGCGACACTGCTTTTGCTGCGCAGCTGTACTTCGCGGTTGGCGCTGATGACCGTGTCGGACAGTTTCAGTGCCTGATCGAGCGAAGGGACGGTTTCAGCGAGTGCGGCGCAGGGCGCCAGAGTAATGGCCAGGGCTAGACGGGATAGTTTCATTCTCTTTCCTCAAAGGTCGGCAGACGTTCGAGGAGGGCAGGAGCAAGCGCGCAGGGCGGCGCTTGACCGTGCTGCCCTCCGCAACACCAGTCGCACCGCCTTGGCCGGTCTCCGGGCTCTCGACCCACGTCCGCCTTCCCAGGTTGCCCCAGTGGCCGTTTGGACGTGGCGCAAGCTCAGCGCTTGCAGTCGATTACCGTTGCGGGGGCAGCGCCGGGATTGCTCATGACGAGCGCACCGACTTCCCGTTTCACGCCGCTTGCGCAGCGCACCCAGGCGGAACATGAAGTGGGCGAACCTTAGTGCGCGCAGCTATGAATGACAAGCAAGCCTGGCTCATCCGGCGATGAGCCAGGCTCATGCTCAGGCCTGCAGCAGGCTCAGGCGTTGACGCACCGCGCGTTCGATGCCGGCTTCGTCGAGACCGCACTCGGCAAGCATCTGGCTCGGTTTGGCGTGCTCGACGTAGTAGTCCGGTAGACCCAGGTGCAGCATCGGCACCTGGCGGTTCTCGGCGGCGAAGAATTCGCTGACCGCGCTGCCGGCACCGCCCATCACCGCGTTTTCCTCGATGGTCACCAGCAGTTCGTGGTTGCCGGCCAGCTCGCGCAGCAGTGCTTCGTCCAGCGGTTTGACGAAGCGCATGTCGACCACCGTGGCGTCCAGCGTTTCGCCTACGCGCAGGGCTTCGGCCAGTTGCACGCCGAAGGCCAGCAGGGCGACGCCATTGCCCTGGCGGCGTACCACGGCCTTGCCGATCTCCAGCGGTTCGAGGCCTGCATCGAGCGGCGCATTGGGGCCGCTGCCGCGCGGGTAGCGCACCGCTGCCGGGCCGTCGAACAGGTGGCCGGTAGTGAGCATGCGGCGCATCTCGTTCTCGTCGCTCGGCGTCATCACCAGCATGCCGGGGATGCAGCGCAGGTAGGAGAGGTCGAAGCTGCCGGCGTGGGTCGGGCCGTCTTCGCCAACCAGGCCGGCGCGGTCGATGGCGAACAGCACGTCGAGGTGCTGCACGGCGACGTCGTGGATCAGCTGGTCATAGGCGCGCTGGAGGAAGGTTGAGTAGATCGCCACCACCGGCTTGGCACCTTCGCAGGCCATGCCGGCGGCGAGGGTGACGGCATGCTGCTCGGCAATCGCCACGTCGAAGTAACGCTCGGGGAAGCGCTCGCTGAACGCCACCAGATCCGAGCCTTCCTTCATTGCCGGAGTGATACCGACCAGGCGCGCGTCCTGCTCGGCCATGTCGCACAGCCACTGGCCGAACACGTTGGAGTATTTCGGGCCGGAAGGCTTCTTCGGTGCCGCGACTGGCGTGACCGGTTCCAGCTTGGTGATGGCGTGGTAGCCGATGGGGTCGACCTCGGCGGGTGCGAAGCCCTTGCCCTTCTTGGTCACCACATGCAGGAACTGCGGGCCGTCGAGGTCGCGCATGTTGCGCAGGGTGGCGAGCAGGGTGGGCAGGTCGTGGCCGTCGATGGGGCCGACGTAGTTCCAGCCCAGCTCCTCGAACAGGGTGCCGGGTACCAGCATGCCCTTGGCGTGTTCCTCGACCTTGCGTGCGATTTCCCAGGCGCCAGGCAGGCGCGAGAGGATCTTCTTGCTGCCCTCGCGCATGCTGGCGTAGGTGCGGCTGGAGATGATCTTGGCCAGGTAGTTGGACAGCCCGCCGACATTCTTGGAGATCGACATGTCGTTGTCGTTGAGGATCACCAGCATATTGGCGCCGACGTCGGTGGCGTGGTTCAGCGCCTCGAAGGCCATGCCGGCGGTCAGTGCGCCGTCGCCGATCACCGCCACGCTCTTGCGCTTCTCGCCCTTCAGGCGGGCGGCGATGGCCATGCCAAGGGCCGCGCTGATGCTGGTGCTGGAGTGGCCGACGCCGAAGGTGTCGTACTCGCTCTCGCTACGGCGCGGGAAGGCGGCCAGGCCGTCCTTCTGGCGCAGGCTGCCCATGCGCTCGCGACGACCGGTGAGAATCTTGTGCGGGTAGGCCTGGTGGCCGACGTCCCACACCAGGCGGTCATCGGGGGTGTCGAAGACGTAGTGCAGGGCGATGGTCAGCTCGATCACGCCGAGGCCGGCACCGAAGTGCCCGCCGCTCTGGCCAACGCTGTAGAGCAGGTATTGGCGCAGTTCGTCAGCGAGGGTTTCCAGGTCCGCTTCGGCCAGGCGGCGCAGTTCGTCCGGCGTGTTGGCGCTGTCGAGCAGCGGCGTCAACGGGCGCTCGCGGGGGATCTCGTGGAAAGTGGTCGGCATCAGGCGAATCGTTATAGGTGTAAAAGATGCGGCAGTTTACCTGATGCCAGGAAAACAGCCCAATCTGCTGACCACATCGGCGTTACCGGTAGTTGCGTGCGAGGAAATCCAGCAGCAGGGCGCTGACCCGTGCGCCGCATTCGGCCTGCAGCCAGTGGCCTGCTCCGGCCAGGTCGTGGCGTTCCAGGTGCGGCACCTTGTCGCCCATGCGTTTCAGCGTTGGCGCCTCGAAGCGGCCCACCGGGTCGTTCTCGCCGAGCAAGAACAGCGTTGGCTGCATCACCTGCAGCCCGGCCAGATGCTCGGTGCGCTGCCAGTTGCGTTCGAAGTTGCGGTACCAGTTCAGCGCGCCGCGAAAACCGTGGCGCTCGAAGGTGCGCAGGTAGTGGGCGAACATCGCCTCGCTGCACCAGGTCGGCAGTGGCAGGTCATCAGGCATGCCATCGAACAGCCGCGCACCAGCCGGTTTGTCCGCTGCCAACAGGGCATCTCCGAGGCCGCCAAGCAGCAGACGCAGGCTGCGGCCGATATCTTCGTCCAGCTCGGCTTCGGCCAGCCCCGGTTGCTGGAAATACAGGATGTAGTGGAAGCGCCCGGCGTAGGCCTCGCGCATCATCTCGATGGCCGGGCGTTTGGGTCGGCCGCCGAAGGGCACCGACAGCGCGCCGAGCGCCTTAACCCGCTCGGGCTCCAGCAACGCCAGGTGCCAGGCCACCGGTGCGCCCCAGTCGTGGCCGACCACCGCCACCTTGTGCTGACCGAGCATGTCCATGGCGGCCTGGATATCGCCACAGAGGGTGAGCAGGTCATAGGCCGCCGGATCGGCCGGCGCGCTGCTGGCGCCATAGCCGCGCATCTCCGGGGCGAACACCCGGTAGCCGGCGGCGGCCAGCGCCTCGATCTGCGGGTGCCAGGCGTACCAGCATTCGGGAAAACCATGCAGCAGCCACACTGGCTTGCCGTGCTCGGCGCCGGCGCTGTACAGGCTGAGTTCGATGCCGTTGACGGCGAGCAGGCGGTGATCGATATGCATGGAGATGTCCTTACCAGGTGTCGATGAAGGGACGTTTCTTGCCGTCGCGCCGGGGCGGACGCGGCGCCGCATTGAGGCCGCGCAGCAGCCAGGCACGGCTGTCGGCGGGGTCGATCACGGCGTCGATCTCAAGATAGCTGGCCATGTTCAGCGCCTTGCCATTTTCGTAGGCCTTGGCCACCAGCTTGTCGAGCAGCGCCTGGCGTGCTGCCTCGTCCGGCTGTGCCGCCAGCTCCTTGGCGAAGCCCAGGCGCACCGCGCCCTCCAGCCCCATGGCGCCGAATTCGCCACTGGGCCAGGCGGCGGTGAACAGCGGCGAATGGAAGCTGCCGGCCGCCATGGCCTGGGCGCCGAGGCCGTAGCCCTTGCGCAGCACCAGGGTGAAGAACGGCACCGTGAGGCTGGCGGCAGTGACGAACAGGCGCGAGACGTGGCGCACCGTGGCCTGTTGCTCGGCTTGCGGGCCGACCATGAAGCCGGGGGTGTCGCACAGCGAGATGATGGGCAGGTCATGCGCCTCGCACAGTTGCAGGAAGCGTGCGGCCTTGTCGCCGGCCACGGCATCGATGGCGCCACCCAGGTGCGCGGGGTTGTTGGCGATCAGGCCGAACGGTTTGCCTTCGATGCGGATCAGCGCGGTGATCAGGCCGGGAGCGAACTGGCGGCGCAGTTCCAGCACGCTGCCGTTGTCGGCGAGTAGTTCGATCACCTGGCGGATGTCGTATACGCGCAGGCGGTTTTCCGGGATCACATGGCGCAGCTCGCGGGCATCGCTGCACTGCCAGTCGCTGAGCGGGCCCTGGAAATAACCCAGGTATTGCTTGGCCACGGCGACCGCTTCGGCCTCGTTTTCGACCAGCACGTCGATCACCCCGTTGGGGCCTTGCACACTGGTCGGGCCGACCTGCTCGGGGGTGAAACTGCCCAGGCCGCCACCTTCGATCATCGCCGGGCCAGCCATACCGATGCTCGCATTGCGGGTGGCGATGATCACGTCACAGCAGCCGAGCAGCGCGGCGTTGCCGGCGAAGCAGCGGCCGGAGACCACGCCCACCGTCGGCACCAGGCCGGAGAGCTTGGCCATGGCAACGAAGGTGTGGCAGTCCAGCCCGGCCACGCCGACGAAATCGGTATCGCCCGGTCGGCCGCCGCCGCCTTCGGCGAACAGCACCACCGGCAGGCGCCATTGCTCGGCCAGGGCCAGCATGCGGTCGGTCTTCTTGTGGTTCATCACGCCCTGGGTGCCGGCGAATACCGTGTAGTCATAGGCGATGGCCATGCAGCGCGCGGCCTCGGTTCCGAAGCTCATGGCGTTCACCGTGCCGATGCCGGCGACCAGGCCGTCGGCCGGGCTCAGTTCCAGCAGCTCCTCGGGCGAACGTCGGCGGCGCTGGGCGGCCAGGGCCATGGCGCCGTATTCGATAAAGCTGTCTGCATCGAGCAGGTCGGCGAGGTTTTCCCGCACCGTGCGTTGGCCGGTCTTGCGCCTTTTCGCCACGGCTTCGGGGCGGCGTGCATCGGTCAGGCGCGCATGGCGCTCGAGCACTTCGGCCAGATCGGCGCGGATATGCGCCAGGTCGACCGCCTGCTCGCCGTGCTCGGCGAGGCCATCCACCTCGGCCGGCTGCAGGAACGCCAGCGCCTGGCCCTCGCCGATGGCGTCACCGGGTGCCACGGCCAGCGCGCGGACGATGCCGCTGTGCTCGGCCTTGACCTCGAATTCCATCTTCATCGCTTCCAGCACGGCGATGCGCTGGCCGGCGGCTACGGCATCGCCCTCGGCTACCTCCAGGCTGACCAGCACACCAGCGCTGGGGGCGCTCAGGGCCAGTGTGCCAGGCGGCGCGTCGACAGTGGCCTTGGCGCTGTGCAACGCGGCGTCAGCAGCGAAGTAGCGATGTGGATGGGCCTGCTCACGGGCGGCCAGCAAAGCGTCCAGATGGCGCTCGACGTAGGTGGTGTCGACCCGATTGGCGATCACCTCGTCGCGCTGCAACAGGTTCTGCAGCAGATGCAGGTTGCTCGCCACACCATCGAGGCGAAACTCGCACAGCCCCCGGTAGGCACGGCGCAGGGCGCTGGGGTAGTCGTTGGCGCTGGCGATCAGCTTGGCGATCAGTGAATCGTAGGCCGGGCTGACGGCGTAACCAGCATAACCGCAGCCATCCACGCGCAGACCGGGAGCGGAGGGCGGCTGGTAGGCCGTGAGCACGCCGGCGGCCGGGCGCGCCGTACCGTCGGCGAGCAGGGTTTCCAGATTCAGGCGCACCTGCACGGCATAGCCGTTGGTCGCGGGGGGTGTGAGCAGCTTCAGTTCGGCCAGGCTGCTGCCGGCGACCAGGTGCAGTTGCGTGTGCAGCAGGTCGACGCCGGTGACCTGCTCGGTGACGGTGTGCTCCACCTGCACGCGCGGGTTGGCTTCCATGAAGTAGAAGCGCCCCGGCTGGTCGAGGTCGAGCAGAAACTCGAAGGTGCCGATGCCGCGATACTGCACCTCGGCCGCCAGGCGCAGGGCGCTGGCGATGATCGCGTCACGAGTGGCTGCATCCAGATCGGGGCTGGGCGCGATCTCCACCAGCTTCTGGTGGCGGCGTTGCAGGCTGCAGTCGCGCTCCCACAGGTGGCTGACCGCGCCGCTGCCGTCACCGAGCACCTGCACTTCGATATGTCGGGCGCGGCGCACACGCTTTTCCACGTACAGCGCGCCACTGCCGAAGGCGCCCTGGGCCTCGGAGGAGCAGCGGGCGAAAGCCTCGGCCAGTTGCGCCGGATCATCCACCGCGCGCATGCCGCGCCCGCCGCCGCCGGCCAGGGCCTTGAGCATCACGCTGCGGTGTTCGGCGAGAAAGGCGCTTGCCTGCTCCAGCGTCACTGGCCGGTTGATGCCGGGCACCAGCGGTACCTCGCAGCGCTCGGCGAGATCGCGGGCGGCGGCCTTGTCGCCGAACAGTTGCAGCGTCTCGGGCGTCGGGCCGACGAAGGTCAGTCCGGCGTCCTGACAACGGCGGGCGAATTCGGCGTTCTCGGCGAGAAAACCGTAGCCGGGGTGGATGGCCGTGCAGCCCTGTTCACGGGCGATGGCGATAAGCTGATCCATGTCCAGATAGGCGGCGACACCGCGACCGACCAGCGCCACGGCCAGGTCGGCCTTGCGCGTGTGCAGGCAGGCGCTGTCGTCCTCGGCGAATACCGCGACGCTGCGGATGCCGAGGTCGGCGCAGGCCTGGGCGATGCGAATGGCGATCTCGCCACGGTTGGCGATCAGCAGGGCGGGGAAGGGCATGGCGGCTCCGGACGTCTTGTCGTTATAGAGCCATCTTAGGTGGCTGGGCGCGCGGGTAAAGCAAGCCTTATGCGGCGATCATGCGGTCATAGATGACAATGATGGAGCAGGCCGGCCATCGCGGCTGAAGCCGCTCCCACAAGAGCGGCCTAGCTGCATCGCCTAGGTTTTCAGGGGCGCCCGAGCCGATTCAGCGCAACGAGGCGATGGCCAGTGCGACCTGCATGTCGCTGCTATCTGCATCTGGCTGGTCGCGGCGGTACTGCCGCAGCGCGCTTTCCAGCCGTGCGCCACGAATGTCGCCGGCCGAGGCGACGTAGGCCAGGGCATCTTCACGGGCGCTCTGGTAGGGCTGCAGTGTATTGCTGGTGGAGGCGGTGATGCCGGCGGTACTGAGGCTGCTGCCCACGGTGAAGTGGTCGGTCGAGTTGCCTTGCCCGTCCATGCCCCAGGCATGGCTGGCGCTGAGCAGGACGAGCAAGGCGAGGGCTCGCTTCATGGATTGATCAGCTGCGCCGCTCGACGATGTAGCGGGCCAGCTCGCGCAGCGGTTCGGCGCTGTTGCCGAACGGGCGCAGCACGTGCAGGGCCTGGTCGCGCAGTTCCAGGGCGTAGTCCTTGGCAGCGTCGAGGCCGAGCAGGGCGGGGTAGGTGGGTTTGTCGTGGGCTTCGTCCTTGCCCTGGGTCTTGCCCAGGGTGGCGGTGTCGCTCTCCACGTCGAGGATGTCGTCCTGAACCTGGAAGGCCAGGCCGATGGCGCGGGCGTATTGCAGCAGGGCCTTGCGCGCCAGTTCGTCGGTGCTGCCGCTGGCCAGGGCACCGAGCGCCACGCTGGCCTCGATCAAGGCGCCGGTCTTGTGCCGGTGCATGACTTCCAGCGCTTGCTGGTCGAGTTGCAGACCGACTGAGCCGAGGTCGATGGCCTGGCCGCCGACCATGCCGGCAGGGCCTGCCGCACGGCTCAGCAGTTCGATCATCTGCAGGCGGACTTCCGCATCCTGCGGGTTGCGGCGGCGGTCGGCGAGTACCTCGAACGCCAGGCTTTGCAGCGCATCGCCAGCGAGGATTGCGCTGGCTTCGTCGAAGGCCTTGTGCGTGGTCGGCTGGCCACGGCGCAGGTCGTCGTCGTCCATCGCCGGCAGGTCGTCATGCACCAGCGAATAGGCATGAATCAGTTCTACTGCGCAGGCTGCACCGTCGGCACGCTCGAGATCACCTTCGAGGGTTTCGCAGGCGGCGTAGACCAGCAGCGGGCGTACGCGCTTGCCGCCATTCATGACGCTGTAGCGCATGGCCTGGTAGAGCCGTTCGAGTTCTGTGCGCGGTGCTTGGAACAGCTGTTCCAGGGCGGTATCGACGCGGGTCTGGCAGCGCTTCTGGTACGCCGCAATCATGCGGGTTCGTCCGTGTCGAAGGGCGCTGCCTGCAATTCACCGTCGCGCTCCAGCAGAATCTGCACCTTCTGCTCGGCCTGAGCCAGTGCTGCCTGGCATTCACGGGTCAGGCCGATGCCCTGCTCGAAGGCAGTCAGGGAGTCTTCCAGCGACAGCTCGCCGCTCTCCAGGCGCTCGACCAGAGTCTGTAACTCGGCGAGGGAGTGTTCGAAGTCGGGAGCGGCTTTCTTGCGGGCCATGGTGCGGGTTCTCGCTGATTCTGGAACGGGCGCGACACTAGCAGAGCCGCGCCACTCGGGCAAATCAGCAGGCCCGGGAATGTGCTTCGGGGTTGGGCCCTGCGTAGGGTGCGCTGTGCGCACCAACAAAACCGCGATGGTACACACAGTGTTCAGCCGGGGGACATAGGTAACGGGTGTCGGGAGACATAGGTAACGCATTTAGGCTTACGGTGTTCATCGAATTGGGAGATCGAATGATGCCGTGGCTGGAGCGAAGCACTATGTCGATAAGGCGAGAGTTTGTTCTGCTGGCGGGGCAGCCCCAAAGTAATGTGCGGGAGCTCTGTCGGCGGTATGGCATCAGTCCCAGAACTGGCTACAAGTGGCTGGCTCGGTACCGTGAGCAAGGCGATGCAGGCTTGCAGGATCGATCTCGGCGTCCTCTGAGCAGTCCAGGGCGTAGCGATCCGAAGCTGGAACAAACGGTGGTGCAATTGCACCACCGCTATCCCTATTGGGGCGCTCGCAAACTGCGAAGCTTGTTGATGACTGCAGCTATTGATCCGCCTCACCACAGCACCATCGACGCAATCCTCAAGCGCTACGATTGCCACGTCCTCTACCACAATGAACAGTCGCAAGCGCCGGCTAACCGCCGTTTCGAGCATCCCAACCCGAACGACCTCTGGCAGATCGACTTCAAGGGTAACGTCCCCCTCAATGATCGCCGTTCGCCTTGTTGTCATCCCTTGACCCTGCTGGACGATCACTCGCGCTTTTCGCTCTGCTTGCAAGCCTGCCAGGGAGAGCGACTGGAACTGGTCAAACCACATCTGATCGAGGTTTTCCGTCAGTACGGCTTGCCGCTGCGTATCACCGCCGACAATGGGCCGCCTTGGGGTTCGAATATTGCCGGTGGGCTATCGAAGCTGGAGGTTTGGCTGATGCGGCTGGGGATCGAAGTCAGCCATAGCCGACCTCATCATCCACAGACTCAGGGCAAGCTGGAGCGCTTCCACCAGACACTCAAACGCGAAGTGCTGCATCGCGCGTTCAGCGACTTGCAGCATTGTCAGCAAGTGATGAGCCGTTGGCGAGACGAGTACAACCATTACCGTCCGCATGAAGCACTTGATCAACGGCCGCCCATAGAGCGCTATCGGCCAAGTCCACGAAACTACCCGGAGCAACTGCCAGCCATCGAATATGAACCGGGAGATCACGTTGTAAACGTACGTCAGACCGGGCAGGTGTATTTCAAAGGGCTCAACGTCTTCGTAAGCGGAGGTCTGTATGGAGAGAAGGTCGCCATACGCTCAACCGCTGAAGAGGGTGTCTACGATGTGGTATTCATCCGCAAAACGCTGCGTCAAATAGACCTGAGGCAACGGGCAACATGATCATCAACCTGTTACCCATGTCTCCCGACAGGTGTTTACCATGTCCCCCGGCTGAACACACCACACCCTACGGCCTATCCCAGATAGGTGCTCCAGAAGTAGTACAGGGTCATCGTGCTGCCGACCAGGATAACGAAGCTGCGCAGCAGCGCAGGTGGCAGTTTTTCGCCCAGTGCGCCGCCGACATAGCCGCCGATGGTGGCGCCGGTGAGCAGGATGGCCAGCTCGTACCAGCTGACCCGGCCAGCGATGATGAACGTCAGCGTGGCGATGCTGTAGATCACAGCGGAGATCAGGTTCTTCAGGGCGTTGGCGCGGGCCAGCGGGTGGCCTTCGATGGAGAACGCGGCGAGCTGCAGGATGCCCATGCCGGCACCGAAGTAGCCGCCGTAGATCGACACGCCAATGTGTGCGCCCAGCGACAGTGGCGTGTGCGGCGGGTGCTCGAACACTTTGCGGCGTGCGGCCAGCCAACGACCCAGCCAGGGGCTGGCAGCGAACAGTGCGGTGGCCGCGAGCAGCAGCCAGGGAATCAGTACGCGGAACACATCATCGCCCCCGGCCAGCAGCAACAGGCCGCCGAGCAGGCCGCCGGCCAGGCCGGCCAGCAACAGCGGAATCAGGTAGCGGCCCAGTGGTCGTAGCGACGCTCGCGCAGCCCAGGCACCAGCCAGGCTGGCCGGCCACAACGCCACGGCGTTGGTGGCGTTGGCGGTAACCGGTGGCAGGCCGGCAGCGAGCAGCGCAGGGAAGGAGAAGAAGGTGCCGCCGCCAGCCAGGGCATTCATGCCCCCAGCGGCGAAACCGGCGAGGGCCAACAGCAGCAGATCAGGCACGGACATGGGGCATGGCTCGCACAAAAAAGGTGCAGCATAGAGCTGGCTTCTCGGTCAGCCAAGTCCTACCAAAGTGGCGAACCTGCCAATTGCTGTCTGTGCCGTGTCTGTGCTTTGCGGCATCATCGCGGCATCTGCTCACCGGTGCCTGCGATGAACATCGACACCCGAATCAAATTCCGCCACTTGCTGTGCTTTCTCGAAATCGCTCGTCAACGCAGCTTCGCCAAGGCAGCCGATGCGCTGGCGGTCAGCCAGCCGGCGATTTCCAAGACGCTCAAGGAGCTGGAAGAAATCCTAGCCGCCAGTCTGTTCGAGCGCGGCAAGAGCGGTGTCAGCCTGACGGCTGCCGGTGTGGCCTTCATGCGTTACGCCGGCCCTTGCGTGCAGGCGTTGCGCGATGGGGTGAACAGCCTGCGTGAAGGCGAGCACGAGGCCGGGCAGGTGCGCGTTGGCGTGCTCTCGACGGTGGAAAGCCTGCTGATTCCCGAGGTGGTGCGGCGCCTGCATGAGCGCCATTCGGCGCTGGTGGTCAGCGTCGCCACCGGGCCGGGAGCCTACTTGCTGAGCCAGTTGCGCGTCGGCGAGCTGGATCTGGTGATCGGCCGCATGACCGACAGTCCGGATATCCAAGGCCTGACCTTCGAGCATCTGTACAGCGAATCGATGACCCTGGTGGTGCGCCCCGATCATCCGTTGCTTGCCGCTGGTGATGAAGCGCTGGGGCAGCTGGGCGATTACCCGCTGGTATTGCCGACAGCGGGCACCACCATTCGCAAACACGCAGACAGTCTGTTCGTGCAATGCGGGGTAACGCCTTCGCGCCAGCGCCTGGAGACCCTGTCGCCGGCACTCAGCCGACGCTACGTGCTGTGTAGCGACGCGCTATGGGTCGCGCCGCAGGACTCGGTGTGCCTGGACGTGCAGCGTGGCGAGCTGGCCGAACTGCAGTTGCATGTGCGCGAGCCCGGTGGCTCGGTGGGCATCTGCCGCAATGGCGCTCTCAGCTTGCCGCTCGCCGCAGAGCGCTTCTGCGATGTGCTGCGCGAGGTGGCGCAGGCCTACCGCGAGGGCGCTTTTCCATAACCATTTGGTTATGTGTTGGCGGCGTCTTTTCAATGTTCATCCAGGCAGGTTTGGCCGAGACTGCGCCAACTCCCTGGGGAACCTGCACCCTGGGAAAACTCCACAATAGCCATAACAGGAGTGCAGCATGCCTGCCGAGGACAACCGTCGCTTTGCCATTCGCGACCGCAACTGGCATCCGAAAGCCTTCACCCCCGACTACAAGACATCCATCGCCCGCTCGCCTCGTCAGGCGTTGGTGAGTATCCCGCAGTCGATTTCCGAGACCACCGGCCCGGACTTCTCGCACCTGAAGTTCGCCGAGCACGACAATGATCTGCTGCTCAATTTCAACAACGGTGGGCTGCCCATCGGTGAGCGCATCATCGTCTCCGGTCGGGTGATGGATCAGTACGGCAAGCCGATTCCGCATACCCTGGTGGAAATGTGGCAGGCCAACGCCGGTGGCCGCTACCGGCACAAGAACGACCGCTACCTGGCGCCGCTCGATCCCAACTTCGGCGGTGTCGGCCGTGCGCTGACCGACAGCGAAGGCCGCTACATCTTCCGCACCATCAAGCCCGGGCCCTATCCGTGGCGCAACAACCCCAACGACTGGCGCCCAGCGCACATCCACTTCTCGCTCAATGGCCCGTCGATTTCCACGCGTCTGATCACCCAGCTGTATTTCGAAGGTGATCCGCTGATCCCGCTGTGCCCGATCGTCAAGTCGATCGCCAACCCGGACGCTGTGCAGACGCTGATTGCCAAACTCGACATGAGCACGGCCAATCCGATGGATTGCCTGGCCTACCGCTTCGATATCGTGCTGCGTGGCCAGCGGAAAACCCATTTCGAAAACAACTGATGAGCCGCCCAGGATCTGCTGCGCGTCGGCTAGACGGCGTTAAAAACGGCTTCGGAATGCTCATTTACTACTCGTAAACTGCGCTTCCTCAGCCCTTTTTGCCTTGTCTGGCTCTAGCTCGCGAGATCCTGAGCAGGCTCATAGGAGGAAGACCATGCCTGTTGAACTACTGCCGGAAACCCCCTCGCAGACCGCCGGCCCCTACGTGCATATCGGCCTGGCTCTTGCCGCTGCCGGTAACCCGACCCGCGAACAGGAAATCTGGAACCAGATGGCTCGCCCTGAAGCTCCGGGCGAGCACATCGTGCTGGTCGGCCACGTCTATGACGGCAATGGCCACCTGGTGCGCGACGCCTTCCTCGAACTGTGGCAAGCCGACCATCAGGGCCATTACGACGAGGACTACGACCAGAGCAAGGCCTTCAATGGCTTCGGTCGTACTGCCACCACCTTCGATGCTGGCAGCGAGTGGTTCGCCTACACGGTCAAGCCCGGTGTGGTGAACAATGCCGCTGGCGTGCCGATGGCGCCGCATATCAACGTCGCCCTGTTCGCCCGTGGCATCAACATCCACCTCAATACCCGCTTGTATTTCGAGGACGAAGCCGAAGCCAACGGCAAGGATCCGGTACTCAACCTGATCGAGCAGCCGCAACGCCGAGAGACGCTGATCGCCAAGCGTTGCGAAGTGGATGGCAAACCGGCCTATCGATTCGATATCCACATCCAGGGAGAGGCTGAGACGGTCTTCTTTGACTTCTGAGTTGCATGCACAGGCCGTGCGTCTGATCGAGGCGCGCGGCCTGCATCTGGATGACTCGCAGCAACGGATGCTCGCTCGCCTGGCCGGCTGGCTGCAGGCGCGCATTCGGCCGTCTGCCTGGCGACGCCGGCCTGCTGCCGGGGCCTACCTCTGGGGTGGCGTCGGACGTGGTAAGAGCTTGCTGCTGGCGGCGCTGTTCGAGGCCGCAGCAGTGGCCAGCAAGCGCCGCGTACATGTTCACGCGTTGCTGCAGGAAGTGCAGCAACGCATGCTGGCGTTTGCCGGCCATGCCGATCCGCTACAGCGGGTGGCCGACGAACTGACCAGCGAAGCCCGCCTGCTTTACCTCGACGAATTTCACGTTCATGACATTGGTGATGCGATCCTGCTTGGGCGACTGTTGCAGCCGCTGATCGAGCGCGACTGCATCCTGCTGTTCAGTTCCAACTATGCGCCGGCGCAGTTGTGTCCCAATCCGCTGTATCACAGTCGCTTCAAGCCCTTCGCTGATCTGTTGCAACGGCGGTGCCTGGTACTGCAGATGGACGCTGGCCCCGACTATCGCGCCTGCAGTTCGCGGCACTGGGGGCGCTATATGAAAGGCCCGGCGGCTCTGCTGGAGGCGCGTCTGGCGCATGTGCCGGCCACTTCGCAGTTGCTTCTACAGCGCCGCGCTCTGACACTGCGCGGCATGGATAGGCGAACGGTTTGGCTGGATTTTTCAGCACTCTGCCGGCAGCCATTGGCCAGCGGCGACTACCTGCAGCTATGCCAGCGTTTTGCGCATATCGCCATCGGCGATCTGCCGCCGCTTAAGTACTGTTCACTGGATGAGCAACAGCGTCTGGTCAACTTCATCGACATCGCTTACGACAGTGGTTGTGAGCTCTGGCTGCAAAGCGAGAGCGCGCTCGATGTGCTGTGCGCAGGTGTCTCGCACGGCGATTTTTCCCGTACTCGCAGTCGTCTCGCGCAACTGCGCCAAGAACAAGTGGAGAGCCTGGCATGCTAGCGGTTCTGAGCATTACCGCACCGATCTTCATCCTTATCGGTCTGGGCTTTTTCTCGGCCCGAATCGCTCTGGTCAATCGTGAACAGGTGCGCGGTATGGGCACCTTCGTCATCTACTTCGCCTTGCCCTCGCTGGTATTCAAGGCATTGGCCGAGCGCAGTTTGAGCGAGGTGCTCAACTGGCCGTATCTGCTGGCCTTTGCGTTGGCATCGCTGAGCCTCTTCGGTATCGGTTTGCTGGTAGCACGGCGCTTGCGCGGGCTTGGGTTGTCGCACAGTGCCATCCTGGCAATGGGCATGTCGGTGTCCAACAGCGGTTTCGTCGGCTACCCCATCGCGGTCATGGTGATCGGGCCAACGGCGGCGCTGGCCATGGCGTTGGGCATGCTGGTGGAGAACCTGGTGATGATTCCTCTGGCACTGGCCATCGCCGAAGCCGGCCGGCAGGGTGGGCAGGGCTGGACGGTCGCGCGCGAAACGGCGCTGCGCCTGCTGCGCAATCCGCTGATCATCGCCATCGTGCTGGGCCTGCTGATGTCGATGCTGGAACTGCACCTGCCGACGGTTCCTGCTCGGGTCATCGACATGCTGGCCGCCGCCTCTGCACCGGTGGCGCTGTTCGTCATCGGCGCCACGCTCAACGGCATGAAGACCGGCGGCATGGCGGCGGATCTGGCGCAGACCTCCATCGGCAAACTGATCCTGCATCCGCTGCTGATGTTCGTCGCATTGAGCCTGGTGCCGGGTATCGATCCGATGCTGATGGTCGCCGGCGTGCTGTTCACCAGTGCACCGATGATGAGCGTGTTCCCCATCCTCGGTCAGCGCTTCGGCCTTGAAGAACGCTGCGCCGCCGCCCTGGTGGGCTGCACGGTGCTGGCCTTCTTCAGCGTCAGCGCGCTACTGGTGCTGCTGCGCTGGCAGGGACTGCTGCCGGGCTGAGAGTCCGTTTACAGCGCCAGGTAGTTCTTCACCCCGGTGAAGATGATCTGCGCCGCCAGGGCGCAGACGAACAGGCCCATCAAGCGGCTGACGATCTGCAGGCCCTGGTCGCCGAGCAGGCGCTCGAACTGGTTGGACAGGTACAGCACGATGCCGACGGTGAGGCTGGCGAGGAAGATCGCCGCCACGGCCACCAGTTTGTCGTCCCAGTGCGGCTGGCTGGCGCCCATCAGCAGCAGGGCACCGATGGTGCCGGGGCCGACAGTGATGGGAATGGTCAGCGGTACGATGGTGACGTCCTGCTGCACGTTGTCGCTCTGCACCGCCGACTTGCCCTGGGCCATACCGAGTGCGGAGATGAACAGTACCGAGCCTGCGCCGATGCGGAACGCATCGATGGTGATGCCGAACAGGGTGAAGATGTGCTTGCCGAACAGGTACAGCAGCACGCTGGCGATCAGCGTCGCCAGTGCTACCTTCCAGGCCAGGCGTTTGCGTTCCTTGAGGGTGTAGCCGCGACTGAGGCCGATGAAGCAGGACAGGACGAAGAAGGGGCTATAGAGCACCAGCATCTTCAGGTAGAGGCTGAACATATCGGACGCCATGGCGGCAGGCTCGCAGGAAGGCAGAAAAAGACTAGAAGACCATCAATGTGGCAGGGCGTCACGCTGGCGGCGCAGTTCGCGCTCGGCGATCCAGTGTTCGATCAGCTCGCGCAGCTGTGACAGCTCCACCGGTTTGGACATATGCCCGTCCATGCCGACTGCGCGGGCACGCTCTTTATGTTCGCTGAGAATATGCGCGGTCAGGGCCACCACGGGGGTGCGTGGGCGCTTCTCGGTGGCCTCCCAGGCGCGCAGTTGCTCGGTGGCAGAGAAACCGTCGAGCACCGGCATTTCGCAGTCCATCAGCACCAGGTCGTAGTGCTGCGCTTTCATCGCGTTGAGGGCTTCCTCGCCATTGCTGGCGGTATCGGGCTGCAGGTTGAGCTTGCCGAGCATGCCGCGAATCACTTTGGTGGAGATGCTGTTGTCTTCGGCGACCAGGATGCGGAAGTCGACCGGGACGTTCAGTGGCGTGCTGACTGGCGTCGGCGCGGCCTGCGCTGGCGTATCGTTGGGGCGCTGCGCCAGTTCGTCGGCGAGGGTGGTCTTGAGCGTATAGCCGGCTACCGGTTTGGCCAGGATGCGCTTGATCCCGGCGTTGCGCGCGATCACCTTGCTCGGCGCGTTGCTGATACCGGTAAGCATGATGATCAGGATGTCGTGGTTGAGGCTCGGGTCTTCCTTGATCTTCGCCGCCAGTTGCATGCCGGTCATGCCGGGCATGTCCTGATCGAGCAGCACGGCATCGAAGTATTCGCGCATGTGCGCCTTGGTGCGCAGCAGGGCCAGGGCTTCCTTGCCGGACGGCACTGCGCTGACCTGCAAGCCCCAGGCATTGCACTGCTGCACCAGTACCTTGCGGCAGGTGTCGTTGTCGTCCACCACCAGCAGGCGGGCGCCCTGCAGTGGGCTGTCGAGATCGGCTTCCGGTTGTTCCAGGCGTGCGGCGTCCAATGGCAGGGTCAGCCACAAGGTGGTGCCCTGGTTGCCACTGCCTTGAATACCGAATTCGCCACCCATCAGGCGTACCAGTTGGCGCGCGATGATCAGGCCGAGGCGTCCGCCCAGGCGGGTGGCAGCGAGGAAGTCGCGGCTCTGCAGTTCGGCGGTGAGCAGCGCGTCGCGCTCTTCCGGCGGCAGTGGGCGGCCGCTGTCTTGCACGGCAATGCGCAGGCGATGCTGATCGCTGCTGCTGTCGAGTGCGGCGACCAACAGAATCTCGCCTTCGGTGGTCTGTTTGAAGGCATTGTCGAGCAGGCTCAGCAGCGCCTGGCGCAGGCGCGTCGGGTCGCCGCTGATGACCCGTGGCACCTGCGGCTGGATGAAACTGATCAGTTCCACCTTCTGCTGCTCGGCCTTGGCGCGGAAGATGTCCAGGCAGTCCTCGATCAGCGCGCCGAGATCGAACTGCACGTCGTCCAGCTCGATCTGCCCGGATTCCAGCTTGGAGATGTCGAGAATCTCGTTGATCAGGGTGAGCAGCTCGTTGCCCGAGCTGTGGATGGTCTGCACGTAGTCGCGCTGCTTGGCCGACAGCGGCGTGCCTAGCAGCAGTTCGGTCATGCCCAGTACGCCATTCATAGGGGTGCGAATTTCGTGGCTGATCTTGGCCAGGAACTCGGCCTTGGCCCGCAGCTCGGCGCTGCTGGCGGCCATCGCGGTGCGTTCGTGCAGGGTATCGCGCTGGATCTGCCGTTGACGCTCGGTGAGCGACACGCTGAGGATCAGGCCGGCCAGAGTGGCGACGCTGAATACGCCGAGCACCAGCCAGCCCGGGTTGAGCTGGTCGAAACCCAGCAGCACCGGCACGAAGAAGCCGAAACCGAGGTTGAATACCAGCATGCCAACGGCCACCAGTCGCGCAGGCTGATACCCGGCGCGCCAGTGCAGGCTGGATACCAACAGCAGATTCAGGGTGCTCAGCGCCACCAGCAGGTAGACCAGCGAGCTGAACCAGAACAGTCCGGTAATGCTGATGCACAGGCCATAGGCCAGCAGCAGCAGGGCGTTGCCTTGGAGCAGGCGATTGAGAGGGCTGTGCTGGGCTGGTGTATCCCGTACGAAGCTCAGGCCGAAGGCCAGGCCGCTGAAGGCGGCGAACAGGGCTGATAGATCCGCGATCAGCGATTGGTTGTAGCCAAGGCTCGGCAACCACTGAGCAAAGATGCCGAGGTTGGCGGACGAGCAGATCGCCAGGCCGATGTTCACGCCGGCCAGCCACAGGCCACTGGCGCTACGGCTGTAGAGGAAGCGGATGAGGTTGTACAGGGTCAACAGCAGCAGCGCGCCGAACAGCATGCCATAGAGGTAGGCGGGTTTTTCCAGGCTGACCACTTCGGTCTGATCCATCACCTTGAACCAGGTCATCAGCGGATGGTTCGAGGTGAGGCGGACGTAGGCCACGCGTGACTGGCCGTCGTTGGGCAGCGGCATCAGGTAGAAGCGCGATGGCAGCGGTCGCGACTCCAGCGGCATGGCTTCGCCCGTGTGCAGGTTCTGCTCCAGCTGGCCGTCTCGCAGCAGGTAGTAGTCGAGGTACTGCACCCGCGGGGAGAACACCCAGAGCCAGGTGGGTTGCTGATTGGCCGGCAGTTCGGCGCGCAGCCAGACGGCGTGCTGGCTGGGGGGGAAGGTGAAGGATTGTTTGCTGAGCGGTTTGAACTGCTGGCGCTGGGCGCGTATCTCTTCCAGGCCGAGGCGCGCGCTGGCATCGATCAGGTAGGACCAGTTCGCCGTCGTGACTGCCTTGTCCGCCGCTGTGGCCGGGAAAGCGAGGCCGATCAGCAGTAGGCTGGCGAGTAATCCGATGGCAGTCCTGAGCCGGTGCACGGGCAAATCCTTCTAAGTGAGTCGCCGGATTATAGCCAAGCATATGCTTGGGGAATATGGCGTAGGTGGCCATTTTGCTGGGCCAAGTCGCACGGGATGATGGCGCCGGTTCGCTGTCGGGGCTGAGCTTGACGCGTCCCTGCGCGCTCAAGCAGGCGAGGCCGATCTCTGTCAACTCACGAAGCAATGCGCCACGTTACGGTAGCGTGCCTGTCATTGGCTGCAGGCCAGAGAATTCGGTGGCTAGAGGCATTTTCAGGAAAATGCGCGCATTAGACTAATGTCTAGTGCTGCCTTCGCCATAGGCGTCTAGCCTTGCCAATCAGAACAATCACAAGAAAGACGTCCGGGCACAGGGCGATCGGCGCTCCAGGCCTCAACGACGTCATGGAGGCAGCCATGAGTGTAGATTCAGCAGTAGAGGGTGGACATGAAGCAGCGAGGCCGATGACCAAGGAGGAGCGCAAAGTCATCCTCGCCTCGTCCCTGGGTACGGTCTTCGAGTGGTACGACTTCTATCTGTACGGTTCACTCTCCGCGATCATCGCGGTGCAGTTCTTCTCCGGCGTCAACCCAACCGCAGCATTCATCTTCGCGCTCATGGCATTCGCCGCCGGTTTCGCGGTGCGCCCATTCGGTGCGATCTTCTTCGGCCGCCTGGGGGATCTGGTTGGCCGCAAGTACACCTTTCTCATCACCATCCTGATCATGGGCCTGTCGACGTTCATCGTCGGCATCCTGCCTACCTATGCGCAGTGGGGCATCGCGGCGCCGATCATCCTCATCATTCTCCGGCTGTTCCAGGGGCTGGCGCTGGGTGGGGAGTACGGCGGGGCGGCGACCTACGTGGCCGAGCACGCGCCACATGGCCGGCGTGGCTTCTATACCTCGTGGATCCAGACCACCGCGACGCTGGGGCTGTTCCTGTCGCTGCTGGTGATTCTCGGCACCCGCACCTGGCTCGGTGAAGAGGCCTTCGCCGCCTGGGGGTGGCGCATCCCGTTCCTGCTGTCCATCGTACTGCTCGGGGTGTCGGTGTGGATTCGCCTGACCCTCAGTGAAAGCCCGGCCTTCAAGAAAATGAAGGAAGAGGGCAAGACCTCCAAGGCACCGCTGACCGAAGCCTTCGGTCGCTGGGAAAACGCCAAGGTCGCGCTGATCGCCCTGTTCGGCGGCACTGCCGGCCAGGCAGTGGTCTGGTACACCGGCCAGTTCTACGCGTTGTTCTTCCTTACGCAGACGCTGAAGGTGGACGGCGCGACGGCGAACATCCTGATCGCTCTGTCGTTGCTGATCGGTACGCCGTTCTTCATCATCTTTGGCTGGCTGTCGGACAAGATCGGGCGCAAACCGATCATCCTCGGCGGCTGCCTGGTCGCGGCACTGACCTACTTCCCGCTGTTCGCCCTGATCACTCACTACGCCAACCCGGCGCTGGAGCAGGCCCAGGCCAACTCGCCGGTTGTCGTCGTGGCTGATCCGAACGCCTGCTCGTTCCAGTTCAACCCGGTCGGTACTGCCAAGTTCGTGGCGTCTTGCGACATCGCCAAGGGCTTCCTGGCGCGTAACTCGGTGAACTACTCCAACGAAGCAGCTCCGGCCGGTACCGTGGCGAGCATTCGCATCGGCGACCAGACCATCGCTTCGTTCGAAGGGGCGGGCATGCCGGCCGATCAGTTCAAGGCCCAGTCCGATGCCTTCAACGCCAGCATGACCGACGCTATCCGCGCGGCCGGCTATCCGGCCAAGGCCGATCCGGAACAGATCAACAAACCGATGCTGGTCGTACTGCTGACGGTGCTGGTGCTGTTCGTGACCATGGTCTACGGACCGATTGCCGCCTTGCTGGTCGAGTTGTTCCCGACGCGTATCCGCTACACGGCGATGTCCTTGCCGTACCACATCGGTAATGGCTGGTTCGGGGGTTTCCTGCCGACCACTGCATTCGCGATGGTGGCGGCGACGGGGGATATCTATTACGGCTTGTGGTACCCGATCATCGTGGCGGTGATGACCTTCTTCATCGGCCTGTTCCTGATGCCGGAAACCAAGGATCGAGACCTACGCAACTGGCACTGACCGCCAACTGAAACGAAAAGGCCCCGCATCTGCGGGGCCTTTTCTTTGGCGGTTGTAGCCCGGATGTAATCCGGGGCACTCGCGCATTCTGTCCCGGATTGCATCCGGGCTACGTAACGAGGTTCTATCAGCCCTCGCCGCGCTCGCGAGCGATAGCCCGATAGCCGATATCGTTGCGGTGGAACATGCCGTTCCAGCGAATCTTCTCGGCCAGGCGGTAGGCCTGCTGCTGGGCATCGGCGACGCTGGCGCCGATGGCGGTGGCGCACAGTACGCGGCCGCCGGCGGTGACGATCTGGCCGTCCTTCAGCGCGGTACCGGCGTGGAATACCTTGCCGTCGAGCTTGGCGGCTTCATCCAGGCCTTCGATCACATCGCCCTTGGCGTAGTCACCCGGGTAGCCACCGGCTGCCAGAACCACGCCCACGGTCGGACGCGGATCCCAGGTCGCTTCGACCTTGTCCAGCGCCTTGGCCAGCGCGGCCTCGACCAGCAGTACCAGCGAACTCTCCAGGCGCACCATGATTGGCTGGGTTTCCGGGTCGCCGAAGCGGCAGTTGAACTCGATGACTTTCGGTGCGCCCGACTTGTCGATCATCAGACCGGCATAAAGGAAGCCGGTATAGACGTTGCCTTCGGCCGCCATGCCACGCACGGTCGGGTAGATGACTTCGTCCATCACCCGTTTGTGTACTTCGGCGGTGACTACCGGAGCAGGCGAATAGGCGCCCATGCCGCCGGTGTTCGGGCCGCTGTCGGCATCGCCAACGCGCTTGTGATCCTGGCTGGTGGCCATCGGCAATACGTTTTCGCCGTCGACCATGACGATGAAGCTGGCTTCTTCGCCGTCGAGGAACTCTTCGATCACCACGCGCGAACCTGCTTCGCCAAAGGCGTTGCCAGCGAGCATGTCGCGCACGGCGGCTTCGGCTTCGGCCAAGGTCATGGCGACGATCACGCCTTTGCCGGCGGCCAGGCCGTCGGCCTTGATCACGATCGGCGCGCCTTTCTCACGCAGGTAGGCCAGGGCCGGCTCGACCTCGGTGAAGTTCTGGTAGTCGGCCGTCGGGATGTTCTGTCGGGCCAGGAAATCCTTGGTGAAGGCCTTGGAGCCTTCCAGCTGGGCGGCGGCGGCGGTCGGGCCGAAGATGTCCAGCTGGCGCGAACGGAACAGGTCGACCACGCCTTTGACCAGCGGCGCTTCCGGGCCGACGATGGTCAGTTGCACATTCTTTTCGGCGAAATCGGCCAGTGCCTGGATATCCAGGACGTCGATGGCGACGTTTTCACACTTGGCTTCGGTAGCGGTGCCAGCGTTGCCAGGAGCGATGAAGACTTTCTCGACGCGTTTGTCCTGCGCCACTTTCCAGGCCAGGGCGTGTTCACGACCGCCGCTGCCGATGATCAATACGTTCATGGGATTCTCCTGAGCGTAGCCCGGATGCAATCCGGGGCTTTCAAGTGGGAGCGCTCCCGGATTTCATCCGGGCTACGTTCTACGAATTCGAGGGCGCGATGAAGCCGGTAGAGGCTAGGCGCCCCGGGTTTCGACAAGCGGAGTTGCCTATTGGCAATGAGCATTGGCGGAACCCGGAGCAACGACGCAGATGCCGGTTTCAGTGCGGCCGATTTTAGTGCCTGAAGTGGCGCATGCCGGTGAACACCATGGCGATACCGGCTTCGTCGGCAGCAGCGATCACTTCGTTGTCGCGCATCGAACCACCTGGCTGGATCACCGCGGTGATGCCGGCTTTGGCGGCGTTGTCGATGCCGTCGCGGAACGGGAAGAACGCATCCGAGGCCATGACCGCGCCGGGTACCGGCAGGCCAGCGTGCTCGGCCTTGATCGCGGCGATGCGCGCGGAGTTGACACGGCTCATCTGGCCGGCGCCGACGCCAACGGTCTGACGGTTTTTGGCGTAGACGATGGCATTGGATTTGACGAACTTGGCTACTTTCCAGGCGAAGATCAGGTCGTGAATTTCCTGCTCGCTCGGCGCGCGCTGGGTAACGATCTTCAGGTCTTCGGCCTTGATCATGCCGATGTCGCGGCTCTGTACCAGCAGGCCGCCATTGACGCGTTTGAAGTCCCAGCCGGCAGCGCGTTCGGCTGGCCACTGGCCGCACTCGAGCAGGCGCACATTGGCTTTGGCAGCGACCACGTCACGGGCGGCGGCGCTGATGCTCGGGGCGATGATCACTTCGACGAACTGACGCTCGACGATGGCCTTGGCGGTCTCTGCGTCCAGCTCGCGGTTGAAGGCGATGATGCCGCCGAAGGCGGACTCGGTGTCGGTGGCGTAGGCCAGGTCGTAGGCCTTGCGGATGCCGCCTTCGTCTTCCGGTACCACGGCCACGCCACAGGGGTTGGCGTGCTTGACGATGACGCAGGCGGGCTTGACGAAGCTCTTCACGCATTCCAGCGCCGCGTCGGTGTCGGCGACGTTGTTGAACGACAGTTCCTTGCCCTGCAGCTGCACGGCGGTGGACACGCTGGCTTCGCCTTTCTTCGCCTCGACGTAGAACGCCGCGTTCTGGTGCGGGTTTTCGCCGTAGCGCATTTCCTGCGCCTTGATGAACTGGCTGTTGAAGGTGCGCGGGAAGGCGCCGCGGCCTTCGGTGGACAGGGTGCCCGCTGCCTGGTCGATGGTGCCCAGGTAGTTGGCGATCATGCCGTCGTAGGCCGCGGTGTGCTCGAAGGCCTTCAGCGCCAGGTCGAAGCGCTGGGCATAGGTCAGGCCGCCGGCTTTCAGGGCTTCGACGATGCTGGCGTAGTCGCCGGTGTTGACCACGATGGCGACGTCCTTGTGGTTCTTCGCGGCAGAGCGAACCATGGTCGGGCCGCCGATATCGATGTTCTCGATGGCATCGGCCAGGTCGCAGTCAGGCTTGGCGACGGTGGCTTCGAAGGGGTACAGGTTGACCGCCACCAGGTCGATCGGCTTGATGCCATGCTCGTCCATCACCGCGCCGTCGATGGCACGGCGGCCGAGGATGCCGCCGTGGATTTTCGGGTGCAGGGTCTTCACGCGGCCATCCATCATTTCCGGGAAGCCGGTGTAGTCGGCGACTTCGACTGCTGCCACGCCGTTGTCCTTGAGCAGCTTGTAGGTGCCGCCGGTGGAGAGAATCTCGACACCGAGGGCAGCCAGTTCGCGGGCGAACTCAAGGATACCGGTCTTGTCGGAAACGCTGATCAGCGCGCGGCGGACGGGAAGGCGGGTGGTCTGGTCGGTCATTTCAGCATCCATCAGAGCGGGAATATCAGCAAAAAAGGCGGCTCATGTGGGCCGCCCTTTTCGGGAGTTCAGGTTTACAGCAGGTCGTACTGCTTGAGCTTCTTGCGCAGGGTGCCACGGTTCAGGCCGAGCAGCTCGGAAGCCTTGGTCTGGTTGCCCTTCACGTAGTTCATGACGCTTTCCAGCAGCGGGGCTTCCACTTCGGTCAGCACCAGGTTGTACACGTCGGTGACGTCAGCGCCCTCAAGATGGGCGAAATAGTTGTGCAGCGCCTTTTCCACGGCGCCACGCAGGGTCTGACCCTCCTCGCTCGGCGTGTTCAGGTGCTGTTTCAGGCTGGTGTTGTCACTCACGGGTGCAATTCCACTCACTAAGGTCTCAGTCATCAACGTCATGCGGCCACCTCGTTTCCATCGTTGTGCCGTTCGTGGAAGAACTCACGAACGTGGGCGCACTGGGCGTCCGTACTGTCCAGACGGTTGAATTGGGCGCGAAACTCCCTGGCGCCAGGCAGGGTTGCCAGATACCAGCCGACATGCTTGCGGGCAATGCGTACGCCCATCAAATCGCCATAGAAGGCGTGCAGTGCGGCCAGGTGCTCTAGCAGAATGCGTTCCACCTCGAGCAGTGCGGGTGCCGGCAGATTCTCGCCGGTGCGCAGGTAGTGCTCGATCTCACGGAAGATCCACGGCCGCCCTTGGGCGGCGCGGCCGATCAGCAGGGCGTCGGCGCCAGTGGCGTCGAGCACGGCCTTGGCCTTGCGTGGGGAATCGATGTCGCCATTGGCGAACACCGGAATCGATATTGCCTGTTTGATGGCGGCAATCGTGTCGTACTCGGCTTCGCCGGTGTAAAGGTCGGCGCGGGTGCGGCCATGTACGGAAAGTGCGGCAATCCCGGCGTCTTCGGCGATTTTCGCCACGGTGATGCCGTTCTTGTTCTGCCGATCCCAGCCGGTGCGGATCTTCAGGGTGACCGGTACGTCGACTGCGCCGACCACTGCATCGAGGATTTCGCGTACCAGCGGCTCGTCGCGCAGCAGGGCGGAGCCGGCAGCCTTGTTGCAGACCTTCTTGGCTGGGCAGCCCATGTTGATGTCGATGATCTGCGCGCCCAGCTCGACGTTCTTGCGCGCCGCATCGGCCATCATCTGCGGGTCGCCCCCGGCGATCTGTACCGAGCGCGGCTCGGGATCGCCAGCATGCAACAGGCGCAGGCTGGACTTGCGGCTATTCCACAGGCGCACATCGCTGGTGACCATCTCCGATACCACCAGGCCGGCACCGAGACGGCGGCACAACTGGCGGAACGGGCGATCAGTGACGCCGGCCATAGGGGCCAGAATCAACCGATTGGGCAATGTGTAGGGGCCAATACGTGGGGCCGACATGGGGCGTCCCTGCTTGTTGGTTCGCAGTTGAGACAAAGGGCGATCAACACCAGGCCTCCACTGTGTCCTCAGGGGAAACGATGGTGGGTCGGTGCTCGCGAAAGGGTGGGCATGATACCCGCTCTGGATGACCGGATAAAGGTCGTTTTGAACAAATTCTGAACAGCTATGGGCTTATCGCCAGTAGTTAGATCAGCGGTCGTTTCGCTGTCTGCGCTTCACTCGGGAGAGTGGAAGCTGAGGCTGTAGTTCACCGCACGGGTGCCCGGGTCGAGGATGTCCAGGGAGATGTGGATCGGCGTCTGCGGCGGCATTTCGCTTTGTCCGGCAAGCTCACCAGCCAGGTATTCACTGGGTTTGAAGCGTCGGCTGGCGATCAGTTGGCCACCGAGGTCGGCGAAGCGCATTTCCAGCAGTGGGAAGGGTTGGGCGAAGGGCGCGCGGTTGTAGAGGATGGCGTCGACGATCAGCGCACCGGAGAACTCCGGATGGCTGCGCACCACCAGGTTGCTGCTGCGGATCTGGCTGATATCGACCTTCGATGGCAGTTCGCAGCCGATGCTTGGGCACAGCTGCTCGAACCAGGGGCGATAACGATCCTGGCGGGCCAGTTCGTCGAAATTGTAGGCCGCGTACTGTGCCAGCAGGCCGCCAGCTGCGAGCAGGTTGAGAAGGCTCCAGGCGAACCAGCGTCCCCAGGGGCGGGCTGGTGTTGGGCGCCAGTCCAGCTGCAGCGGTTCGTCGTCCAGCTCGAACAGGCGCGTCTCGCGCAGGTTCGGTTCGCTACGAGGGCTTTTGACGGCTTCACGATCACCCTGGCGTTCAGGTTCCTGATCGTCTTCGTCGTCCTGCTCGGGACTCAGGTTACCGAGACGTGGTTCGTTCGGTTCATCAAGGTCGTCGGCGACGGACAGCGTCTGGGTCGCTGCCGGTGCGGTTGTGGACGCGAGATCGACACTCGGAGCAGGTGTTTGCTTGGTGTCGCTGTCGTCGTTCGGTTGCAGTTCGAAACTGCTGCGTTTGGCCGGCTCGTCGCGCAGCAGGGCTTCGGCCCAGGCCTCGTCGTGCGCTTCGTCATCGGCAGGCAGGGCGTTGTTGTCGAAGCGCTCGGCTGGGTGTGGGGCGCGTTCCAGGGCGAGGAACTGCTGTGACAGCTGCTGCTCCTGCTCCTCCAGCCTGGCCAGTTCCTCGTCCAGGTCGAGGCTGTCCAGATCAAGGTCGTCGTGAATCCACAGGGTTTCGTCGGCGTGCTTGGCTGCCGGCTTTGCGCTGGGCGACTGTGTGAGAGCTGATGTGGGCGCGGTTGTGACCACGGCAGGGCGATTGGTGGCGGCTGCGCCGAACAGCTGTTCAGCGGCATTGAACACGTGCAGGCAAGCCCCGCAGCGCACGGCGCCATGCGCAGCAGCCAGTTGCGCCTGGCTGACGCGGAAGCTGGTGCGGCAATGGGGGCACTGGGTGACGTGGTTTTCGCTCATGCGCGGTTCCGGAAAATCCAAGCGGCTAGTCTAACGTAACGGCTGCGCGGGATTCAGCGCTTGATACCGCTGATACGAACCCAGCCGTCCTTGATGGCAGTCGGGTCGAGCTCGAAATCATCGGCATAGGCCGCGCGTACCTCATCGGCCTGCTCGGCGAGAATGCCGGACAGCGCCAGACGTCCACCGCCTTTGACCAGCGCGGTGATCTGAGGTGCCAGGGAAACCAGCGGGCCGGCGAGAATGTTGGCGACGACCACGTCAGCCGGCTGTTGCGGCAGGTCGGCGGGTAGATAAACCGGAAAGCGTGCCGGGTCGATGCCATTGCGCGAGGCGTTGTCGCGCGAGGCTTCCAGGGCTTGCGGGTCGATATCGGTACCGACTGCCTGCGGGGCGCCGAGCAGCAGCGCGGCGATGGCGAGGATACCGGAGCCGCAACCGAAGTCGATCACGCTGCAGTCGCTCAGTGTCTGGCCGTCGAGCCATTCCAGGCACAGCGCGGTGGTCGGGTGGGTGCCGGTGCCGAAGGCCAGGCCCGGATCGAGCAGCAGGTTGACCGCCTCCGGTTCAGGCGCGGCGTGCCAGCTCGGCACGATCCACAGGCGTTGGCCGAAGCGCATCGGCTGGAAGTTGTCCATCCAGCTGCGCTCCCAGTCCTGATCTTCGATGCGTTCGATCTGGTGCTCTGGCAGCGCACCGCCACAGAGCAGTTGCAGGTGGGCGATCAGCGCGGTTTCGTCGGTATCGGCTTCGAACAGGGCGAGCAGATGGGTGTTTGACCACAGCGGTGTGGTGCCCAAATCCGGCTCGAAGATCGGCTGATCTTCGGCATCCATGAAGGTTACCGATACGGCGCCCACTTCCAGCAGCGCATCCTCATAGGTTTCTGCCTGCTCGGGAGTGATGGCGAGACGGACTTGTAACCAGGGCATGGCAAACCTCATGAACGGTGCGTGGGGCGTTTGGCCGCGCAGCTTACTTGAACGGATGGCCGGCCGGCCAGTTCGGCTATCGGCCGGAAACGACAAGGGCCGCCCGAGGGCAGCCCTTGTTGATGCACTGGGCCTAAGCTCAGTGCTTATCCATACCCAGTTTCTTTTCCAGGTAATGGATATTCACGCCACCTTTGACGAAACCCTTGTCGCGGGTCAGGTCGCGATGCAGCGGGACGTTGGTCTTGATGCCATCGACCACGATCTCGTCCAGGGCATTGCGCATGCGGGCCATGGCCTCGTCACGATCCTTGCCGAAGGTGATCAGCTTGCCGATCAGCGAGTCGTAGTGCGGTGGGACGCTGTAGCCGCTGTACAGGTGCGAGTCGACGCGAACGCCATTGCCGCCCGGAGCATGGAAGTGCTTGACCTTGCCTGGGCTGGGCATGAAGTTGTCCGGGTCTTCGGCGTTGATCCGGCACTCTACGGAGTGGCCGAGGATCTTCACATCTTCCTGCTTGATGGACAGCTTGTTGCCAGCAGCGATGCTGAGCATCTCCTTGAGGATGTCGATGCCGGTGACCATTTCGGTAACCGGGTGCTCCACCTGAACGCGGGTGTTCATTTCGATGAAGTAGAAACGACCATCTTCGTAGAGGAACTCGAAGGTGCCGGCGCCGCGGTAACCGATCTCAATGCAGGCATCGACGCAGCGCTTGAGCACTTCGGCGCGGGCTTTTTCGTCGATCAGCGGGGCCGGAGCCTCTTCGATCACCTTCTGGTGACGACGCTGCAGCGAGCAGTCGCGGTCGTACAGGTGAATCGCGTTGCCCTGGCCGTCGGACAGCACCTGGACTTCCACGTGACGCGGGTTGCCGAGGAATTTCTCCAGATAGACCATCGGGTTGCCGAACGCGGCACCGGCTTCGGTGCGGGTCAGCTTGGCCGACTTGATCAGGTCTTCTTCCTTGTGTACCACGCGCATGCCGCGACCACCGCCGCCGCCAGCGGCCTTGATGATCACCGGGTAGCCGACTTCACGGGCGATGCGCAGGGCTTCTTCCTCGTCTTCCGGCAGCGGGCCGTCGGAGCCCGGTACCACCGGTACGCCGGACTTGATCATGGCGTTCTTGGCCGACACCTTGTCGCCCATCAGGCGGATCACGCTGGCGGTCGGGCCGATGAAGGCGAAACCGGAGTTCTCCACCTGTTCGGCGAAGTCGGCGTTTTCCGCGAGGAAGCCGTAACCCGGGTGAATACCGGTGGCGCCGGTCAGTTCGGCGGCACTGATGATTGCCGGGATGTTCAGGTAGGACTGCGAACCAGGCGCCGGACCAATGCAGACGGACTCGTCGGCCAGGCCCAGGTGCATCAGCTCACGGTCGGCGGTGGAGTGCACGGCCACCGTCTTGATGCCCAGTTCCTTGCAGGCGCGCAGGATGCGCAGGGCGATTTCGCCACGGTTGGCGATCAGGACTTTTTCCAGCTTCTGCATTGCAGGCTCCCCGTGCATCAAACGATGGTGAACAGGGGTTGGTCGTACTCAACCGGCTGGCCGTTTTCCACCAGGATGGATTCGATCACACCGCTGGCTTCGGCCTCGATGTGGTTCATCATCTTCATCGCTTCGACGATGCACAGGATGTCGCCTTTCTTCACGGTCTGGCCGACTTCGACGAAGTTGGCCGAGGTCGGCGAAGCGGCGCGGTAGAAGGTGCCGACCATCGGCGAACGGGCTACGGTGCCGTTCAGTTTCGGTGCGGCGGCCGGAGCGGCTTCGGCGCTCGGAGCGGCTGCGGCCACGGGCGCGGCTACCGGAGCGGGGGCCTGGGCGTAGATGGGCTGCGCAGCATAGGCCGGCTGCTTGCTGTGACGGCTGATACGTACGGACTCTTCGCCCTCTTTGATCTCCAGCTCGTCGATACCGGATTCTTCCAGCAGCTCGATCAGTTTCTTGACTTTACGGATATCCATAGCGGTTCCACTCCCGGTGAGGTCAGGGTCGTTTAGCTTCAAGTTGTTCTAGCGCGGCTTCCAAGGCCAGGCGGTAACCGCTGGCGCCGAGGCCGCAGATCACCCCTACCGCAACGTCGGAGAAGTAGGAATGATGGCGAAAAGGTTCACGCTTGTGCACGTTGGAGAGGTGCACTTCGATGAATGGGATGCTCACTGCCAGCAATGCGTCACGTAATGCGACGCTGGTATGGGTAAAAGCGGCAGGATTGATCAGGATAAAGTCGACCCCTTCGCCTTTTGCGGCGTGAATGCGGTCGATCAACTCGTACTCGGCATTGCTCTGCAGGTACATCAGGTGATGGCCTGCCTCGCGCGCTTGCTGTTCCAGGTTCTGGTTGATTTCGGCGAGGGTGGTGGCGCCGTACTTGTCGGGCTCACGGGTGCCCAGCAGGTTGAGATTGGGGCCGTGCAGCACCAATAGAGTGGCCATGGTCGCATTCCTTGTTGTTCGAGCTGCGCCGGACTATGCCGCAGCTCGTCGATGTCAGCAATAGCCGACACGATGTCTGCCGTTTACGGCAAGAATATGACTATGTTGCCGGTTTCGGTCGCTACCGACGGAGGGCGGCCTGATCGAGTCGCGTCGAGAAGGCGGCGGCATCGATCTCGCCTACGACACGCAGATCGTTCAGTTCGTCACCGTTACCGGCGAACAGCTGGATGGCCGGTGGCCCGAACAGGTTGTAACGATCCAGCAGAGCACGCTGGGCAGTGTTGCTTTCGGTGATGTCGAAACGGATCAGCCGCCAGCCGCCCAGCTTGCCGCCTACCTCGGCATTGCCGAACACTTCGCGCTCGATGACTTTGCAACTGATGCACCAGTCGGCATACCAGTCCAGCAGCAGCGGTTGATTGGCGGCTTTGGCTTCGGCCAGGGCGGCGTCCAGTTCGGCTGGGCTGCTCAGCGTTTGCCAGGCGCCACTCTTGCTGCTGGCTGCACTGCCGGGGGCTGCGCTTGCAAGCTGAGCCAGGGGGCGCAGTGGATCGGTCGCGCCCTGCAGCGCGCCGACGCCGGCGGCCAGCGCGTAGACCAGCAGCGCCAGGCCTGCGATCTGTCCAAGCTTCTGCCGATGCGTTTTCGGGCCGAATTCCAGTGCGCCGAGGAACACTGCCACGCCACCTGCCAGCAATCCCCACAGGGCCAGGCTCAGGCTGCCGGGCAGCACGCGTTCGAGCAACCATACCGACACCGCCAGCAACAGCACGCCGAAAGCGTTGCGCACGGTGACCATCCAGGTGCCGCTCTTCGGCAGCAAGGCACCGCCGCCAACGGCGAACAGCACCAGCGGTGTGCCCATGCCGAGGCCCAGGGCCAGCAACTTGAGACCGCCCCCCAAGGCATCGCCGCTGGCGCTGATATAGAGCAGGGCGCCGGCCAGTGGTGCCGAAACGCAGGGGCTGACCAGCAGGCTGGAGAGCACGCCAAGCAGGGCTGCATTGATATGCGAGCCGCCATGGGTCTTGCCGGCCAGGCGGTCGAGCGGTTCGCTGATGAAGCGGGGCAGACGCAGTTCGAACAGGCCGAACATGGCCAGGGCGAAGGCGGCAAAGAAGGCCGCGAAAGGCACCAGCACCCAGGGCGATTGCAACCGCGCCTGCAGGTTGAGGCCTGCGCCGAACAGTCCCATCAGGGTGCCGAGGATGGCGAAGCAGGCCGCCATCGGCAGCACGTAGGCCAGTGACAGGGTCAAGCCGCGCATGCCGCCGAGTTGGCCGCGCAGCACCACGCCGGAGAGGATCGGCAGCATCGGTAGCACGCAGGGGGTGAAGGTCAGGGCCAGGCCGCCTAGGAAGAACAGCATCAGTTCTTTCCAGTTCCAGGACGTTGCTACGCTCGTCACGGCCGTCAGTGCACCACCGGAGGAGGCAGCCGGCATGTCACCAATCTCGATAAATTCGGTTTCCGGCGGGTAGCACAGCCCCTTGTCGGCGCAGCCCTGGTAGCCGACCTGCAGGCGCAGCGGGCGGTTGTCCGGGTTGTCCAGTGGCAGGCGAATGTCCAGTACGCCGTAGTACACCTCGACATCGCCGAAGAACTCATCGTGCTTGGCTTCACCGGCAGGCAGCTCGGCTTCGCCGAGTACGAGGTCGGTCGGCTCGACGCTGAAATTGAAACGATGGCGATAGAGGTAGTAGCCCTCGGCTGCGACGAAGCGCAGGGTCACGGCCTCGGCGTCGCTGCTCACCAGGCTCAGCTTGAAGGCTTCGCGCACCGGCAGGAAGTCGCTGCTGTTGTTCAGCGGCGCGCCAATGGGGGAGGCCGCCGGGCGGTCGAACAGATTGGCGCTGGCCGGCAGGCTCAGGCAAAGCAGCAAGAGGGGAAGCAGCAGACGGCGCAGTGACATCGGGGCGACTATCTCGGCGAAAAGGTGGCGGCATGATAGCTGAAAGCGCCCATGCACATTTCGTCAGCCTGGTCGGGCTGTCGATTTTCCGGGATGGACGGCCCTTGGAGGAAAAGGCATGGAGCGAGTTCCCTGCTGCGCCAGACCTGCGCGGCTATGCCGCAGGTTCAGACGCGAAACGCTTGTACCGCGCTGTGCAGTTGCGAGCCGAGTTGCAACAGCTGCTCGCCCTGAACGCGGCCTTGGCCGATGCGCTGCAGGTTCTCGTCGCCGAGTTGATGGATGCGTTCGCCATGCTCGCGAATCTCGCTGACGGCATCGCTCTGCTGGGCGGTAGCCTCGGCGATACGAGCGGACATGTTGGCGATGGTGCGAATCGCCGTGACGATCTCGTCCAGGGCACCATCGGCCGCCTCGGCTTTGCCGGCAGTGGCTTCGGCGTGCTCGACCTGGGCGCGCATTGCCTGCACGGACTGATGTGCGGCCTGTTGCAGGCGGCCGATGACATTCTGGATTTCCGCGGTGGCATTGCCGGTGCGTTGTGACAGTGAGCGTACCTCGTCGGCCACCACGGCGAAGCCTCGGCCAGCTTCGCCTGCCCGAGCGGCCTCGATGGCGGCATTGAGCGCAAGCAGGTTGGTCTGTTCGGCGATGCCGCGAATTACCGTGAGTACGCCGCCGATGGTGGCGGTCTCGTCGGCCAGACGTTCGATGGCCTGGGCATTGTCCTGCACCTCACCAACCAGCGCATGCAGCCCTTCCAGGCTCTGGCCGATGACCTGCTGGCCTTGCTCCAGGGCGCGGTCGGCATCTCGGCTGGCGCCTGCACTCTGGCTGGCATCCTGAGCCACCTGGCCGATGGTAGCCTCCAGCTCGCCCAGTGCATCGCGGATCAGTGCAGTATCGCCAGCCTGGCGCTCGGCGCCGGCATGCAGGCCGGTGCTGAGTTCGGCCAATGCCCGGCTGGAGCCGGCGACCTGTTCGGCATGGCCGCGGATACTGGCGACCAGCTCGACCAGATAGCGACGCAGGTGGTTGAGCGAATCCTCGATATCGCGCAGCTCGCGGGTGCGGGAATTGATCGTGATCGGCGCGGCGAAGTCGCCACTGGCCCAGTTCGACAGTGCGGGAACCAGATTGCCCAGCACCTGCGACAGGCGTCGCTGGATGCGGTCGATGACCAGCGCAATCAGCAGAATCAGGCCGATCATCAGGCCTTGAATCAGCCGTACCTCGCCCTGGATGCGGGCGTATTCGCCTTTGACCAGCGGCTCCAGTTCGGCCAGCGCCCGTTGCAGCTGTGCGACGCGCTGGCCGGTGGTCACGGCCAGTTGCTGGCGCTGCTCGACCAGTTCATGGGTGCGTTGCAGTTCACCTGGATAGCGGCGAACCAGGGTGTTCAGCTCGCGCTTGAGGTCGATACCGCGATCCTGGGTCTGCTGATCCTGCTGCGCTGAGTCCAGTCCGAGCATGGCGGCGAAACCGAGGTCGGCGGTGCTGTCGTCCTGCTGCACGCCGAGCAGGGGCAGGCTGTCGAGGGTTTCCACCAATTGCGTGAGCGTCTTCAGTTCGCGCTCGACGTCGCCAAGCAGTTCCGGGCGGCCCTGGCTGATGAAGCGTTCCCGCGCATGCGCCAGGCGCAGCAGGCGCGAGCCAGCGTCGAGCAGTGGCTTGCGGTAGCGTGCAGCCTGCTCGCCGCTGGCGTTGTCGGCGTATTGGGTCAGTTGTTCGAGGGCTGCGAGCATTTCCCGTTCGGCCTGTAGCAGCAGTCCCTGAGGGTCGCCGGCCAGCTTGCCGGCGGCCAGCAACTGAGTGGCGCTGAAATCGCGCAGCTGTTCCAGGCTTGGGCGCAGTTCGTCGGCCAGTTGCTGCGGCAGTGCGTCGAGGGATTGCTCGAAGGCGTCGATGGCCTGGCTGGCCGCACTGTGTTGCACGGCATTACCGCTGGCGAGGTAGGCCTGGATGTTGTTGGCGACGTCATGCTGGAACTGCTGCGACAGCGCGAGGTAACGCTCCATCAGCTGCACCGGTTGCTGCAGGGCGCGCTGCGACCACCACAAGGTTGCTGCCAGGGCGATGCAGACGGTAACCAGCAGCAGGGTGTTGAGGTTGGTGAGCAGCTTGAGACGCATGGCAGGCTCGATCGACGACTGAACGATGCGCTCGAGGTTATTGCGTTTCGGTTACAGCCTGATGACGCAGTGAGCTGCGTCACATTCCGACAGGGTAGCTATCAGTCGCCGCGGTACAGTTCCACCCGGTTGCGGCCTCCGTGCTTGGCCTTGTATAGCGCCTCGTCGGCGTGCTTGGACAGCGTATTGCCGTCCAGGCCTGGTTGCAGCATGGCGATACCGCAACTGAAAGTGCAGGACAGATCCTGCGGTTGGGCCGGGTAGTGGATCTCGGCGAAGCGCTGGCGGATTTCTTCCAGCACCTTGAGCGCCGATTGCTCGTCGGTATCCGGCAGCACCACGGCAAACTCCTCGCCACCGTAACGGCCGATGTGATCGGTCTTGCGCAGGCGTTGCTTGAGAAATAGCGCCAGGCTCTTGATCACGCGGTCGCCCATGGGGTGGCCATAGGTGTCGTTGACCTTCTTGAAGTGGTCGATGTCGAGCATCGCGAAGGCCAGTGGCTGCTCTTCGCGGCGCGCCCGGTAGCAGGCGTCGTCAAGCAGTTGCAGGGTGTGGGTGTGGTTGTACAGACCGGTGAGGCTGTCACGCACCATGCGCGCCTTGAGGTTGCGCGCACGGGCTGCGCGGTTGCGCACGGTGGCGATCAGATGGCGCGGCTTGATCGGTTTGGTGAGGAAGTCGTCGCCGCCTTCGCTCATGGCATCGAGCTGCTTGTCGAGGTCGTCCTCGGCTGACAGATAGATGATCGGCACGCTGACGTAGCGGTCGTTGTGGCGGATCACCTTGGCCAGCTCGGCGCCGTTGCACTCGGGCATGTACATGTCGAGGATGATCAGATCCGGCTGGAACTCGGCCAGCGCATCCATCGCCTTGATCGGCTCGGTCAGGGTATGGGTGAGGATGCCGGCGCTGTTGAGCACACGCTCGGTGTGCGTGGCCTGGGCCTTGGAGTCGTCGACGATCAGCACCTTGTACGGGTCGTATTGGGCGACGTGGGTCAGCACCTCGATGCGTTCGAGCAGGCTGGAGGCGTCCAGTGATCCGGTGAAGAACTCCTGGCCGCCTGCGCGCACCGCGGCAAGACGGGTCGGGGTATCGGTGTCGCAATGGCTGAAGAACAGCAGGGGAATCTTCTGCTCCAGCCCTTGTTGTACCGATTCGGCCAGTTCCAGGCCGGCTCCGGCGAAGTCGACATCCATGACGATGGCTGCCGGATGGCGTTCGGCGATGGCGGCGCGGAATGCCTGGGCATCGTCCAGTGATTGAGCCGCCAGGCCGAAGAATTCCAGTTGCTGGGCCAGGCGCTCGGCGCGCTGGGTATCCTGCAGAGCCAGGTAGACCGGTTTGCGCAGCGGCGGCAGGAACGTCTGTTCGAAGGCATCGCTATGGCGCAGGCCGGTACGCGAAAGACGTTGCATGGCCTGATTGAGCCGGGCGATCAGGGTACTGTTGAGACGCCCGCGATTTTCCACGACGTCGTCGAGGCTGGCACCGATGTTTTGCGCCAATTGCGCATGCTCGATCTGCTCGAAGCGCTCGGCGTAGCGCAGCAGGCGCAGGTTGGCCTCGGTCAGCTCGGCCATGCCGGCGTCATTCCACTCGCTGCGTTGCAGGCGTTGCCAGACTTCCAGCACCTGGCGCGCCTGATGAATCACGCGCTGAGCGAAGTGATGCTTGAGGCGATCGCGACTGGGATCCAGATGCTCGGTCATGGGCCGACTTCTATAGGTGGTTAAGTCAGTGGTGGCTTGATGCTATCACTTGCTGATGGCGCTGGCATTGCCGTCGATCAATTGACGTCGGTATTTCTGTCGAATAGGCGACAGAAATGTAGTTTTCCCGTACCAACGGTAAGTTTGCCCCTGTGCTCTGCGTTTTGCTGCAGGCTTGCCTTATAGTGCGGAATAGGTCGCAACCCGTTGGCCGGGTTGTGGTCGAACACTCGAATTCGCTTAAAAAAGGACACTGCCATGCTGGACTGGAAGAATCGTGCGACGAACTCGCAAGGCAGCACCGAGAAGGCCGCAGGAGGTAACCGCAGTGGCGGTAGCCTGATCGCTCGTGCGCTGGGCGGCTTGATCGGTGTCTATCTGCTGATCGCCCTGGTGGTCGGTTGGTACTGGAGTCAGGAGCCGGCCTCGTTCCAGGTTCAACAGCACGCCCAGAGCGCCGCGCAGCAGGCGCAGCGGCAGATGGTGACCGGTTATACCACCGTGGAAACCCTCAAGCAGGTCGCCAGCACGCTGCTGGACAAGCCGGGCGGCTACCTGTCCAACGACCTCGCCCCACCCGGTCTGTGGCTGGACAACATGCCGAGCTGGGAGTACGGCGTTCTGGTGCAGGTGCGTGATTTCTCTCGTGCGCTGCGCAAGGATTTCGCCCGTTCGCAGTCGCAGTCCACGGAAAATCCCGATCTGGCCCGGGCCGAGCCGCGCTTCCATTTCGACAACAAGAGCTGGGCGCTGCCGGCGTCCGAGTCCGAGTATCGCGAGGGCATCAAGTCGCTGGATCGCTATCTGGCTGACCTGAGCGAGAAGAACGCGCAGTTCTATGCCCGTGCCGACAATCTCAACAACTGGCTGGGCGATGCCGGCACCCGTCTCGGCTCGTTGTCGCAGCGTCTGTCCGCCAGCGTCGGCCAAGTGCGCCTGAACGAGAACCTGCAGGTGGGCAACGACGCCGAAGAGTCCGGCCTGGTAGGGCGAGATGGTGTGTACGAGACGCCCTGGCTGCAGATCGACAACGTGTTCTACGAAGCACGTGGTCAGGCCTGGGCGCTGGCTCACCTGCTGCGCGCGATCGAGGTCGATTTCGCCGACGTGCTGGCGAAGAAGAACGCCACCGTCAGCGTGCGCCAGATCATCCGCGAGCTGGAGGCTGCCCAGGCCACCCTGTGGAGCCCGATGATCCTCAACGGCAGTGGCTACGGCATTCTCGCCAACCACTCGCTGGTGATGGCCAACTACATCTCGCGCGCCAACGCGGGCCTGATCGACCTGCGTCAACTGCTGAGCCAGGGGTGATGGCAGCGATCTCGGCGGCGGAGGCGGCGCATCGCGCTGCCTCCGATAGCGAGCGGGTCGCCTGGGTCGATGAGCATGACCAGCCGTTGGGTGGCGTCTCCCGGGCCGAGTTGCGCGAGCGGCGTCTGATCGGTCGCGGTACCTATATCCTCCTGTTCAACTCGGCTGGGTTGTTGTGCGTACACCGGCGAACCCTGAGCAAGGCGCTGTATCCCGGTTATTGGGACGTGGCGGCGGGCGGTATGGTGCTGGAGGGCGAGGATTACGCGTTGTCGGCCCAGCGTGAGCTGGCCGAGGAGTTGGGCATCGTCGATGCGACGCTGGTCGAGCATGCGCACTTTCTCTATGACGCGCCGGAAAGCCGTCTGTGGTGCATGGCCTATTCGGCGGTGTCCGATGCGCCGTTGGTGTTGCAGCCGGAGGAGGTGCTGGAGGCGCGCTTCATCAGCATCGAACAGGCGCTGGAGGAAACTCACCGTCTGCCGTATTGCCCGGATTCATTGGCAGCGTTGGAACGCTATATGAACAGGCCGCGTGCGGCCAACTGATATCCCTCTCCCATTTATGGGAGAGGGTGCCCGAAGGGCGGGAGAGGGTGGTTGTGTCGGCTCCTGTGTTTCGTCGAGTTCGTAGGGTGCGCTGTGCGCACCGAAGCTCCGTCTCAGACGTAAAGGCGGTGCGCACGGCGCACCCTACGGTGTAGAGCATTGCGAGCATGCCGTGTCCGATAGGCAGCAGCGTCGCCAAAGTGCCGCACAATGACGCAAATATAGACTTAGCAAGCCTGGTCTTTGCCGTTAAACTGCGCGGCCTTTTCGGCGGACGTCTGTCCGCTTGCGCTGCCCCTGCCTGAGTGGGGCTTCGCGGCTGAACCCGTTCAGCCAGTCGCTATCCTGACCCCTACGAGGACAAGCCGGTGGTCAAGAAAGCCTCTTCATTTGCCGCGTTGAGCGGTCTCGTCTATTCCACCGATGGCGGTCGTCATTGCCCGGATTGCAATCAGCCGGTGGATGCCTGCATCTGCAAACAGACACGCATTCCCGACGGCGATGGCATTGCCCGCGTACGCCGTGAAACCAAGGGCCGTGGCGGCAAGACCGTCACCACCGTCAGCGGCGTGCCGCTGGCCGAAGAGCCGCTCAAGGAGCTGGCCAGTGCGCTGAAGAAGCGCTGCGGCACCGGTGGCGCGCTCAAGGATGGCGTGATCGAGATCCAGGGCGACCATGTCGATCTGTTGTTGGCCGAGCTGAGCAAACGCGGTTTTACCGCGAAGAAGTCCGGCGGCTGAAGCGCCCTTTTCTAAACTTCGATGACGCTCGTACGGTCAACCGCCGAGCAAACGTCATCTTGCTTCCTTAATTTTTAAACTGGCCGCCAGTAAGGTCAGGCTTTTCTCATGGGAGAACCCGATGTCCGCACGACGCACCCGCAAAGACGACGGCAGCCAATGGACCGTAGCCGATAGCCGCAGTGTCTACGGCATTCGCCACTGGGGCGCCGGCTATTTCTCGATCAACGACGCCGGGCGTATCGAGGTGCGTCCCAACGGGCCGGACAGCCAACCCATCGATCTCTATCAGCAGGTCGACGAACTGCGTCAGAGCGGCCTGTCGCTGCCGCTGCTGGTGCGCTTCCCGGACATTCTGCAAGATCGCGTGCGCCGCCTGACCGGTGCCTTCGACGCCAGCATCGAGCGCCTGGAATACCAGAGCCGCTACACCGCGTTGTACCCGATCAAGGTCAACCAGCAGGAAGCGGTGATCGAGAACATCATCGCCACGCAGAACGTCTCCATCGGCCTCGAGGCCGGCTCCAAGCCCGAGTTGCTGGCCGTGCTGGCGCTGGCGCCGAAGGGCGGCACCATCGTCTGCAACGGCTACAAGGATCGCGAGTTCATCCGCCTGGCGTTGATGGGGCAGAAGCTTGGCCACAATGTGTTCATCGTCATCGAGAAGGAATCGGAAGTCGCCCTGGTGATCGAGGAGGCAGCCGAGCTCAAGGTTGCGCCGCAGATCGGCCTGCGCGTACGTCTGTCCTCGCTGGCGTCCTCCAAGTGGGCCGACACCGGTGGCGAGAAGTCCAAGTTCGGCCTGTCCGCCGCGCAGATTCTCTCGGTGGTCGAGCGCTTCCGCGCCGCCGGGCTGGATCAGGGCATTCGCTTGCTGCACTTCCATATGGGGTCGCAGATCGCCAACATCGCCGATTACCGCAAGGGTTTCCGCGAGGCCATCCGCTATTACGGCGAGCTGCGTGCCATGGGATTGCCGGTCGATCACATCGACGTCGGTGGTGGCCTCGGCGTGGACTACGACGGCACCCATTCGCGCAACGCCAGCTCGATCAACTACGACATGCAGGACTACGCCGACGCTGTGGTCGACATGCTCAAGGAGTTCTGCGACCGCCAGGAAATCCCCCATCCGCACATCTTCTCCGAGAGCGGCCGGGCGATGACCGCGCACCATGCCGTGCTGCTGGTGCAGGTGACCGATGTCGAGCGCCACAACGACAAGGTGCCGGAGATCGACGCCAGCGTCGAACAGCCGGAAATCCTCCAGGTGCTGATCGAGCTGCTCGACGACAGCGACCCGGAAATGGTCGCCGAAACCTACTGGCGCGCCACCCACTACATCGAAGAAGTGGCCGCGCAGTATTCGGCCGGCAAACTCAGCCTGGCGCAGAAGGCGCTGGCCGAGCAGTGCTACTTCGCCATCTGCCGTCGCCTGCACAACCAGCTCAAGGCCCGTCAGCGTTCGCATCGTGCGGTGCTCGACGAACTCAACGACAAGCTCGCCGACAAGTACATCTGCAACTTCTCGGTGTTCCAGAGCCTGCCGGATACCTGGGCCATCGGCCAGATCCTGCCGATTCTGCCGTTGTCGCGCCTGGACGAAGAGCCGCTGCGCCGTGCCGTGCTGCAGGATCTGACCTGCGACTCCGATGGCAAGATCCGTCAGTACGTCGATGAGCAGTCGATCGAGACCAGCCTGCCGGTACATGAGATTCGCGAGGGCGAGGATTACGTGCTGGGCATCTTCCTGGTCGGTGCGTACCAGGAAATCCTCGGTGACATGCACAACCTGTTCGGCGACACCGACTCGGTGAACATCTACCAGGCCGCCGATGGCAGCGTGGTGCATGCCGGTATCGAGACCCACGACACCATCGAGGACATGTTGCGCTACGTGCACCTGTCTCCCGAGGAGCTGATGACCCACTACCGCGACAAGGTGGCCAGCGCCAAGATCAGTGCGCGTGAGCGTACGCAGTTCCTCGATGCGCTGCGTCTGGGCCTGACCCGCTCGTCCTACCTGGCTCCCTGAGCATTCGCTAATCGCTGTCGCCAGCCGCCGAGTCAGGTGCAATGCCTGCTTGGCGCTGGCGATGATGTTGCGCCAACTGCAATCCGCTACTACGTCCAATCCGACTCCCTAAGAGCAACTATCCCCGACTTTTTTCGGTAGTAGGGGACAGTCGTTTCCCTGCTCGGCATGCCCGCTGTAGGCGGGGGGATGCTAAGTGTCCTAGTCGATTCGAAAGTTTTTGGCTCTGTTGGCTATGCCAGTCTCTGCCTAGAGTGACGGCATCTTCGATGGAGACCCGCCATGACCCCAACCACTGATTGCCGCTACGACTGGCTCGGCGACCCGCATGAGTTGCGCGCCTGCTTCCCGCTGATGCGTGTCTTGCGCCCGCATCTGAGCGATGCCGATGACTTCCTTCAGCGCCTGCAGCGTCAGGCGGAGCAAGGCTATCGTCTGCTGGCGGCACGTGCTGGTGACGAGGTGCTGGGGCTCGCCGGCTGTCGCCTGCAGGAAAATCTGCTGCATGGGCGTTTCTTCTATGTCGATGACCTGATCACGCGTGAGGATCTGCGCAGCCAGGGCATCGGTGAGCGGCTATTGGCCGAGGCTCGTGCAGAAGCGTTGCGTCTGGGCTGTGCCAACCTCGTGCTGGATACGGCGTTGAGCAATGCACGCGGGCAGCGCTTCTACTACCGTCAGGGCTTGCTGGGCATTGGCATGCACTTTCGTGAGGGGCTTTGAGATGCAGCGAATTCTGTTATTGGAGTGCGGCCCCTACGGACGGCAGAGTCGCGGTAGTCGTCTGGCTCAGGAACTGGTCGAGCGTCTGCGCGAGCGTCACCCTCAGGCGCAGCTCGTGGAGCGCGATCTGGCGAGCGAACCGTTGCCGGCCTTGCATGCGGCCTATGCCGATGCGCTGGTTGCGCAGGCACCTGGGGATGACCCGGCGTTGAGGTTGTCCGAGCAACTGATCGGTGAGCTGGAAAACAGCGACTGCCTGGTGATCGCCACGCCGATGCACAACTTCACGGTGCCGGCAGCACTGAAGCTATGGATCGACTATGTGCTGCGCATCGGTCGCAGCTTTGCCGCTACCGAGTCAGGCAAGGTCGGATTGCTAGCGGATCGGCCGACCTTCGTGGTGGTGAGTTCGGGCGGCTTCTACCGTGGCGAGCAGGCACGCCAGCCGGATTTTCTCACGCCTTATCTGCGTCACGTGTTGAGCACCATCGGCATTCATGACCTGGAGTTCGTTCATCTCCAGGGCCTGGTGCGTGGTCAGGAACACGCCGAGACGATGCTGGCGCAGGCGCGTGAACAGCTGGCGTTCAATCCCTATCTTGCCGCTCAAGGAGAGTATTCATGAGTACCTTGCGTCAACCCTATTACGAACTGTCCGCCGAGGCGATGCAGGGGCTGATCAGCACCAAAGCGGCGCTGGAGCGCGGCCCGCTGGGCAAGCGATTGGTCGAACTCGTCTATCTGCGCATTTCGCAGATCAATGGCTGTGCCTATTGCCTGGAGAAACACAGCCACTCCCTGCGTGAAGAGGGTGTGCCGCAGATCATGCTCGACAGCCTGGCCGGCTGGCGCGTCAGCCGTCACTTCGAGCCGCGTGAAAGAGCAGCGCTGGCCTGGGCCGAGTCGCTGAGCGATATCGCCAACAGCCACGCGGCGGACAGTGACTACCAGCCGCTGGAAGCACACTTCAGCGCCAGGGAAATCTCCGACCTGACCATCGCCGTGGCCTTGATGAGCGGGCTCAACCGTCTGGCCATCGGCATGCGCCTGTAACCGCTAGCCCGCTGCGATCACCCCATAACCGCGCGCCATCAGCGCGGCCAGCAGCGGGATTACCAGTAGCAGCAGAAGCTCCAGGCGGATGCTCCAGGTCACCAGTTTCATCTGCCGGAAGCTCGGTGTGGGTATCTGGCCGGCTCGCACGGCGTTGCGCCAGTTGAAGAATACGTAGGTCGGCAGAATCGACAGCAGCGCCGCCAGGATGAACAGCCCGACCTTGGCGTGGAACAGGCTGTTGCCCATGTAGTAGGCAGTGCCCTTGCCGAACCACAGCACTCGGGCTGCACCGGTCAGCAGCACCAGACCGGCGCAGATGCCGTAGGCGATATCGGTGACCATCAGGCTGCGCGCACGGCTGAGATCCAGCGGCGCTTTGAACAGCACGTGTTCGATGCTGAGCAGGGCGAACAGGGCGAAGATCGACAGGTAATGCAGGTAGGCGACGATAGCGGCGGCCATGAGGATGCTCTCGGGTGTGGGTCAGTCTGCCAGCTCGCTGCGGTTACGCCCGCCGTGCTTGGCTCGATAAAGTGCCTGATCGGCTCGTTTCAGCGCTGCGCTGCTGCTTTCGCCGGGGGCGAGCAGCGTGCAGCCGAGGCTGGCAGTCTGCTGCAGCTTTGCATGTTCGAGTTCGATTGGGCGTTCGGCAATCGCCAGGCGAATACGCTCGGCAATCTGCAGCAGCTCGGAGCCGTCGTGCACCAGGGTGAGGATCACGAATTCCTCGCCGCCATTGCGCGTGACCACATCCTGCGGTCTGACGGCCGCGCTCATGCGCCGCGCACTTTCCCAGAGCACGTGATCACCGCCGTCGTGGCCATGCTGATCGTTGACCTTCTTGAAGTGATCCAGATCGCAGTAGATCAGTCCCAGGCGCAGGTTGCTGCGCTCGGCCGCCGCCTGTTCCAGTGGCAGGAAATGCAGCAGGCCGGCGCGGTTCCACAGTTGCGTCAGCGGGTCGAGCATACCCTTGCGTTGTTCGCGGCTTAACTCATCGCGCAGCTCTTCAGCCTGCCGTGAGCTGTGCTGCAGATGCAGGTAGCCCTCGGTGAGGTAAGCCAGGTCGCGCAGTTGGCACTTCTCGCGCTCACCCAGTTGGCGTGCTTCGGGATCGGCCAGGCAAAAGGTGCCCAACGGTATACCGTCGGCATCATGCAGTGGCCAACCGGCATAGAAGCGTGCGCCGGGATTGAGCAGGGCCAGTTCGCTGCCGGCGAAGCGCACGTCGATGTGACTGTCGTCGATGAACAGCGGTTCATCCTGTAGCACCGCATGCGAGCAGTAGGACAGGCTGCGCGGCGTCTCGGCCACATCCAGCCCCTGGCGGCTCTTGAACCACTGGCGATCGCGGTCGACCAGGGTGATCAGCGCGGTTCTCACACCGAACAGGTCGTGAGCCAGGCGGGTCAGGGCATCCAGATAGGGATCGGCGGGGGTATCGAGTAGCTCCAGGCTGTCCAGTGCCTGTTGGCGCTGAGCTTCGTTAACGGGCAGCGGGACGCTGAGCATGGGCGATCTCTCCTGATACTGACGGTGGGAACCACAGGTCGCGACGACTCAGTTTCCAAGCATAGCCAGCCAACACCAGACTTCGCAGCCCCATGAAGGCGAGAAATGCCAACCACAACCCATGGTTGCCCATGTCTTGCAGCATCCAGGCCAGCGGTAACGCCAGGATCAGGGCGATGAGCATGGCATCGCGCATCTCGCGGGCACGGGTGGCGCCGATGAACAGACCGTCGAGCAGGTAGCTCCACACGGCCAGCAATGGCAATACGGCCAGGTAGGGCAGGAAGCTCACGGCCAGCTCGCGCACGTCGGCAATGTCGGTGAGCATGCTGACGAACCAGTGCCCGCCGAGCAGGAAGAACAACGCGAAACCGACGCTGGCCAGCAGTGACCAGGTCCCGGCGACCAGCAGCGAGCGGCGCAGCGCGTCGCGGTCGCGTGCGCCCAGGGCATGGCCACACAGCGCTTCCACCGCATGCGCCAGGCCATCCAGGGCATAGGCGGCGAGGGTCAGGCCATTGAGCAGCAGTGCATTGGCGGCCACCGTGGCATCGCCCAGGCGCGTGCCTTGTACGGTGATCAGAAAGAACACCAGTTGCAGCGCCAGGGTACGGATGAAGATGTCGCGGTTGACCATCAGCAGCGGCCGCCAGTTGACCCAGCGCTTGAGCGCACGCGGATCGAGCTGGCCGGGGTGCTCACGCAAGGCATAACGGGTCAGCCACAGGCCGAGCAGGGCGCCGCTCCATTCGGCGATCACTGCCGCCCAGGCCACACCGGTCACGCCCCATTCGAAGCCGAAGACGAACAGCAAATCGAGGCTGACGTTGATCAGGTTGATGGTCAGCAGCATGGCCAACGGGCCGCGTGCGCTTTGCGTGCCCAGCAACCAGCCGATCAGGGCGTAGCTGGCCAGGGTTGCCGGCAAGCCGAACAGGCGGATCTGGAAGAACTCGCGGGCCAGGCTGTCCAGTTCGGCCGAGGGCTGCATCAGGCTCAGCGCGGCGCCGCTGAGCGGCAGGGCAAGCAGGCCGAGCAGCAACGCCAGCAACACGCCGAGGCTCAGGCCCTGCAACAAGACCTGGCGCAATGCACCTCCGTCGCCACGGCCGGCGGCCTGCGCGGCAAAACCGGTGCTGCCCATGCGCAGAAAGCCCATGGCCCAGGTCAGCAAGGTATAGAGGCTGCCGCCAACCGCCACTGCGGCCAGTTGATGGGCGTGCGGCAAATGGCCGACCACGGCGGTATCGACCAGCGCCACCATCGGCACCGACAGGTTGGAGAGGATCATTGGTGCAGCCAGCGCCCAGACCTTCCGCTGGGTCGGCGTGTGGCGCCAGGCTTCGAACAGGGCGTGCATGTGGGGCTTCCATTCCAGCAAAACGCCGATTATAGGCACGTGGCGGAGTGTGCGCAGCTTGGCGGAATTCGTCGCTTCGTCTCGTCTGCGCTTTGGCGTCTCGGCTATAGTATCGGCCTTCGCGCCCCTACTCTCCGGAGCCCGCAATGCCGAACAAAGGACTGCTTCTGGCCCTCGCACTCGCGCTACTCAGCGCCTGCGATTCTTCTCAACCCCCTGCCACGGTGACCAGTGCCCAGCCTGCTGCACAACAGCAACAGGCAGCCAAGCCTGCGGTCGACCGTGATGCTCTGGCCAAACGCTATGCCGGCCGCGAGCTGGAAGTGGTGGACGTGTCCGAAGTGCAGCTCGATGGTGCCAGCGCACTGTCGGTGACCTTCTCCATTCCGCTGGATCCCGACCAGCGTTTCGCCGAGCGTCTGCACCTGGTCGACAGCAAGGACGGCAAGGTCGATGGCGCCTGGGAGCTGACCGACAACCTCAGTGAACTGCGCCTGCGTCATCTGGAACCGCAGCGCAAGCTGGTGCTGACCATCGATGCCGGCTTGAAGTCGATCAATGGTGGCAAGCTGGCTGCCGAGCATGTCACCCGCTTCGAAACCCGCGATCTCCTCGCCAGTGTTGGCTTCGCCAGCCGCGGCTCGCTGCTGCCGACTCGCCTGGCCGAAGGCCTGCCGGTGATCGCGCTGAACGTCGACAAGGTCAACGTCGAGTTCTTCCGCATCAAGCCCGAGGCGTTGCCAGGTTTCCTCTCCCGCTGGGGTCGTGCCAGCAACCTCGATACCTGGGAATCTCGCGAGCTGCTGCCGATGGCCGATCTGGTCTATGGCGGTCGTTTCGATCTCAACCCGGCGCGCAACACCCGTGAAACCCTGCTGCTGCCCATCGCTGGTCTGGAGCCATTCAAGCAGCCGGGCGTGTACCTGGCGGTGATGCGTGAGGCCGGCAGCTACGGTTATTCGCAGCCGGCGACGCTGTTTTCCCTGAGTGACATCGGTTTGTCTGCACACCGCTACCGTGATCGTCTCGACGTCTTCACCCAGGCGCTGGAAGGCGGCAAGGCGCAGTCCGGCGTGCAACTGGAACTGCTCGACGGCGACGGCGCATTGCTGGCCGAAGGCAAGACCGATTCTGATGGGCATGCGCAACTGCCGCTGCCGGAAAAGGCCCAGGTGCTGCTGGCCAAACAGGATGAACAGACCAGCTTGCTGCGCCTGAACGCGCCGGGGTTGGATCTGGCCGAATTCGACATCACCGGGCCGAAGGCGCATGCGCTGCAGTTCTTCGTGTTCGGCCCGCGTGACCTGTATCGCCCAGGCGAGACCGTGTTGCTCAACGGCCTGCTGCGTGATGCCGATGGCAAGCCGGTCAAGGCTCAGCCAGTCAGCGTTGAAGTGCGTCGTCCGGACGAGCAGGTCAGCCGCAAGTTCGTCTGGAACGCCGATGACGACGGTCTCTATCAGTACCAGCTGCAACTGGCTGAAGAAGCGCCGACGGGGCGCTGGCAATTGCTGCTCGACCTCGGCGACGGCAGCCCGCAAGTTTATGAATTCCTCGTCGAGGACTTCCTGCCCGAGCGCCTGGCGCTGGAGATCAAGGGCCAGGATCAGCCTTACGCCCCCAGCGACAATCCACAGTTCAGCGTCAACGGGCGCTACCTCTATGGTGCGCCGGCCGTTGGCAATCGTCTGTCCGGACAGCTCTACGTGCGTCCGCTGCGCGAAGCGGTGGCGAGCCTGCCGGGGTATCAGTTCGGTGACATTACCGAAGCCGATCTGAGCCAGGATCAGGAGCTCGACGAGCAGAATCTCGACGATCAGGGCCGCGCCGTGCTCAGCCCGGAAAACCGCTGGAGCGACGCCCGCTCGCCGCTGCGCCTGATCCTCCAGGCCAGCCTGCAGGAGTCCGGTGGCCGGCCGATCACCCGGCGTATCGTGCAGCCGGTCTGGCCGGCCGAGCGCCTGCCGGGTGTGCGCGGTCTGTTCGAGGGCGAGGAGGTCGATGCCGACAGCCTGGCCGAATTCGAGATTCTGGTAGCCGACGCTGCCGGCAACAAACTGGCTGCCGATAACCTCAATGTGCGCCTGGTGCGCGAGCGCCGCGACTACTTCTGGACCTTCTCCGACGGTGAAGGCTGGCGCCACAACTACAACGAGAAATTCCTCACCCTCAGTGACGAGCCGCTGAAGGTCGCCGCTGGCGGCACTGCCAAGGTCAGTTTCCCGGTGGAGTGGGGCCCGTATCGGGTCGAGGTGGTCGACGGCCAGACCGGCCTGGTCAGCAGCTTGCGCTTCTGGGCCGGCTACCGCTGGCAGGACAACGCCGACGGCGGCGCCGTGCGTCCCGATCAGGTCAAGCTGGCATTGGACAAGCCCGCCTATGCGGCGGGTGATGTAGCCAAGATCACCGTCACCCCGCCGGCTGCCGGCAACGGCTACCTGCTGGTCGAATCCAGCGACGGCCCGTTGTGGTGGCAGGAAATCAGCGTGCCGGCAGAAGGCAAGACCTTCGAGCTGCCCATCGACGAGAAATGGGCGCGTCACGACCTCTATCTCAGTGCCCTGGTGATTCGTCCTGGCGAGCGCAAGGCGCAGGTCACGCCCAAGCGTGCTGTCGGCCTGCTGCATCTGCCGCTGGAGCGCGCGCCGCGCAAACTGCAAGTGAGCCTGGACGCGCCGGAGAAGATGCGGCCGAAGCAGGCGCTGAAGGTCAAGGTCAGTGCGCGCAATGCCGATGGCAGCATCCCCGAGCAAGTGCGCGTGCTGATCGCTGCGGTCGACGTGGGCATTCTCAACATCACCAGCTATGCCACGCCCGATCCGTTCGCCAACTTCTTCGGCCGCAAAGGCTATGGCGCGGATCAACTGGATATCTATGGGCAGCTGATCGAGGCCCAGGGGCGCGTCGCCAGCCTGGCCTTCGGTGGTGACGCCGGCCTGGCGGCCGGTGGCAAGCGTCCGGATACCAGCGTGCTGATCGTCGCGTTGCAGAGCGATGCGCTGAAGCTTGATGACAAGGGTGAGGGCGAAGTCAGCCTGGATATCCCTGACTTCAATGGCGAGCTGCGCCTGATGGCGCAGGCCTGGAGCGACGAGCGCTTCGGTGTGGCCGAGGCCAAGACCGTAGTGGCCGCGCCGCTGATCGCCGAACTGTCGATGCCGCGCTTCCTCGCCGGCGGCGATGAAACCACCCTGGCACTGGATCTGACCAACCTGTCCGGCAGCGAGCAGAAGCTGGATGTGCAACTGGGCGTTGAGGGTCAGTTGCGTCTGCTCGGCAAGGGCGATTCGCCGATCAACCTCAAGGATGGTGAACGCACTACCCTGCGCATTCCGGTACGGGCCGAGGGTGGCCTGGGCCAGGGGCGTATCCATGTCGAGGTGCAGGGCCTGGCCTTGCCGAACGAGGAAATCGGCGATTTCAGCCGCGAATGGACGCTGGGTGTACGCCCGGCCTATCCGGCGCAGCTGCAGCACTTCCGCGCGGTACTCAACGATGGTGAGCCGTGGAGCATGCCGCCGGGCACCCTGAATCAGTTCGAACCCGCTGGTTTGGAAGCCGTGCTGGCGCTGTCCAGCCGTCCACCGCTCAACCTCGGCGAGCAGATTCGCGCACTCAAGGCCTATCCCTACGGTTGCCTGGAACAGACCACCAGCGGTCTGTATCCATCGCTCTACGCCGATGCTGCCAGCCTCAAACGCCTCGGCCTGGAAGGCGAGCCGGACGAGCAGCGGCGGCGCAGCATCGAGTTGGGTGTCGAGCGTCTGCTTGGCATGCAGCGCCACAACGGTGGTTTCGGTCTGTGGAGCGCCGAGAGCGAAGAGGAATACTGGCTGACCGCCTATGTTACTGACTTCCTCCTGCGCGCTCGCGAACAGGGCTTCGGCGTACCGGCCGAGGCGCTGAAGAAAGCCAACGACCGCCTGCTGCGCTACCTGCAGCAGAGCAGCCTGATCGAGGCCAACTACAGCCAGGACTACGCCCATACCCGCTTCGCCGTGCAGGCCTATGCTGGCTACGTTCTGGCGCGTAGCCAGCAGGCGCCGCTGGGGGCGTTGCGCAGTCTGTTCGACCGTCGTGCCGATGCCCGTTCCGGTCTGCCGCTGGTGCAACTGGCAGCTGCGCTGAAACTCATGGGCGATGCGCCGCGTGCCGAGCAGGCGCTGAACCAGGGGCTGATCCTGCCGCGTAACGACGAACGCTGGATGGCTGATTACGGCAGCTCGTTGCGTGATCAGGCGCTGATCCTGGCGCTGCTGGAAGAGCACGACCTTGCAGCCGGGCAGCGTGAGCAGCGTCTGTTCAATCTGGCCGACGAACTGGCTGGCCAGCGCTGGTTGTCGACGCAGGAGCGCAACGCGCTGTTCCTCGCCGGGCGTGGCATTCTGAGCAAACCCGAGCAGGCTTGGAGCGCCAAACTGGCCAGTGGAGCCTTCCAGTTCGAACTGAGCAACCAGCAGCCGGGTATCAAGCTGGAGCGTGCCGAACTGGCTGAACCGCTGAGCGTGGGCAATGTCGGCAGCGCCACCCTGTACCAGCAACTGACCCTCTCCGGTTATCCAAGCCAGGCACCGCGTGCCGGGGGCGAAAACCTCAGCATCGAGCGCGAATACCTCGGCATGGATGGCCGTCCGCTCGACCTGCAGCGCCTGGACAGTGGCGAGCTGGTGCTGGTGCACCTGGCCATACGCGCCAAGCAGCGTGTACCGGATGCCCTGGTAGTGGACTTGCTGCCGGCAGGCCTGGAGCTGGAGAACCAGAACCTGGCACAGAGCGCGGCGAGCCTCGACGATGCGGGCAGCAACGTCAAGGAATGGCGCCGCGCCATGCAGAACGCGCGGATCAAACACCAGGAATACCGTGGCGATCGCTACGTGGCTGCAGTGGATGTGGAGAGCTACGAGACCACCCATCTGCTGTACCTGGCCCGTGCGGTGACACCTGGCAGCTACCGCGTGCCGCCGCCTCATGTGGAGTCAATGTACCGGCCGAACTGGCAGGCGCTGGGTGAGACGCCGTCGTCGCTGGTGGTGAGGGAGCGGTAAGAGCGACCCTCTCCCCAGCCCTCTCCCATAAATGGGAGAGGGGGCCGAACGTGTGCACTTTCAGTCATGCGCTGAACTGCCCCCTCTCCCGCTTATTGGGGCATCCCTAGTGGATAGGGGCTGGGGGAGAGGGAAAAATGGTTCAAGGAGGAACCATGCCATTACTGGACAACGCCAAACGCCTGCGCCTCGAGATGACCGATGCCGAGCAGCGTCTCTGGTATTACCTCCGAGGCCATCGCTTCCTCGGCCTGAAGTTCAAACGGCAGAAACCCATTGGCCCCTATATCGTCGACTTCATCTGCACTGAGCGCTGGCTGGCCATCGAGCTGGACGGTGGTCAGCATCAGCAGCAGACGGAATACGATCGACAACGTGAGCGTTACCTGGAAAGCCGAGGCTATCGTGTGCTGCGTTTCTGGAATCATCAGGTGCTGGCTGAAACAGAGGCTGTACTTGAACAGATTCGTCTTGAAATCGGCGAGCAAGACGGGCCCTGAATTTTGCCGTGAGGCTTGGCAACACGCCGATCTGCTCCCCTCTCCCATTTATGGGAGAGGGGTTGGGGGAGAGGGGCTTGTATGCACCGTCTGACCCGCCGCTGGCTCCTCATTTTCCTGCTGCCGCTAGCCCTGCTCTGGCTAGCCGACCAACTTTTCCCGCTACCCCTGCCTGAGGACGATCTGGCCCGGGTGGTGTTGGCCGAAGACGGTACGCCGCTGTGGCGGTTCGCCGACCGCGATGGTGTTTGGCGTTATCCGGTGACGACGGACGAAGTTTCGCCCTATTACCTCGAGGCGTTGCTGACCTATGAGGATCGCTGGTTCCGCCAGCATCCGGGGGTGAATCCGCTGGCATTGGGGCGCGCCGCCTGGCAGAACCTCATGGGCGGGCGCGTGGTGTCCGGTGGCAGCACGCTGTCGATGCAGGTCGCGCGGCTGCTCGACCCGCACTCGCGCGATCTGCCCGGCAAGATCAAGCAGCTGTGGCGCACCGCGCAGTTGGAGTGGCACCTGTCCAAGGACGAAATTCTCGCTCTCTATCTCAACCGCGCTCCCTTCGGCGGTACCTTGCAAGGCGTGGCCGCCGCCAGTTGGAGTTACCTGGGCAAGCCACCTAGCCAGCTCACCCGTGCCGAAGCCGCGCTGCTTGCCGTGTTGCCGCAGGCGCCCAGCCGACTGCGGCCGGATCGTCATCCGCAGCGTGCACAGATGGCGCGCGACAAGGTGCTACGGCGCTTGGCCGAGTTTCAGGTGTGGCCGCAGGAGCAGGTGGATGAAGCGCTGGAGGAACCGGTATTCCTCGCCCCACGCCGCGAGCCGAGCCTGGCGCCGTTGTTGGCGCGGCGGCTGAATCGAGCCGGCAGCCCACCGCTGATCCGCACCACGCTCGATGCCAGCCTGCAGTTGCGCCTGGAGGATCTGCTGATGGGCTGGCGTGCACGCCTGCCCGAGCGCACCTCGGCAGCGATCCTGGTGGTCGAGCACGAGAGCATGGCGGTGCGCGCGTACCTGGGGTCGGTGGATATCAGCGATACCGCGCGTTTCGGTCATGTCGACATGGTGCGTGCCCTGCGCTCGCCGGGCTCGACGCTCAAGCCATTCCTCTATGGCATGGCTCTGGATGCCGGGCTGATCCATTCCGAGTCGCTGCTGCAGGACGTGCCTCGCCATTACGGCGATTATCGTCCCGGCAACTTCTCCGCCGGGTTCATCGGCCCGGTGTCGGCCAGCGAAGCACTGGCCACCTCGCTCAACCTGCCGGCCGTACAATTGCTCGAAGCCTACGGGCCGAAGCGTTTTGCCGGTGAGCTGCGCGGCGCGGGTCTGCCGATCCGCCTGCCGGCGCTGGCCGAGCCCAATCTGGCGATGATTCTGGGTGGCGGCGGCACTCGACTGGAGTCGCTGGTCGGCGGCTACAGCGCCTTCGCCCGCGGCGGACTGGCGGCACGACCGCGATTGCAGCCGACCGATGAACTGCGCGAACGGCGCCTGCTGTCGCCGGGATCGGCGTGGATCATCCGGCGTATCCTCAGCGGACAGGCGCGGCCGGATCGTGACTCGCGTGCGCAGTTGACGCAGCGGCCGAGCCTGGCCTGGAAAACCGGCACCAGCTATGGCTTTCGCGATGCCTGGGCCATCGGCGTCGGCCCGCGTCACCTGATCGGTATCTGGATCGGCCGGCCGGACGGCACGCCGGTGCCCGGCCAATTCGGCCTGGCTTCGGCGGCGCCTCTGCTGCTGCAGGTGCATGACCTGCTGGTAGGGCGTGACAGCCAACGGGGTGTGGCCGCACCTGAAGACCCACAGCCAGCGGAAGTGGGCGTGGCGGCGATCTGCTGGCCGCTGGGGCAGCAGCTGGATCGCAATGATCCCAATTGCCGTCGCCAGCGCTTCGCCTGGACGCTGGAGGGCACCACACCGCCGACTCTGCTGGCTGTGGATCAACCGTTGGGCAGTGGCTTGCGCGAGCGTTATTGGGTCAATGCGGCAGGCTTGCGGGTGGCACCCAACTGCGCAGGCGCAGAAGCCCGGGAGTTGGCGTTGTGGCCGGCCCCCTTGGAACCCTGGCTGCCAAGGCGTGAACGGCGTAGCGCACGTTTGCCGGCAGCCGATGCGCAATGCCCGCCGACGATGCAGGTGCAGGCAGCGCCGTTGTCCATCGTCGGGGTGCGCCAGGGCGATCGCCTGCGTCGGCCTCAGGGCAATGCCGAGCCGCTGCGCCTGAGCCTGTCGACGTTGGGCGGCAGTGGCCAGCGCTGGTGGTTCCTCGATGGCCGGCCGATTGGTGACAGTGATGTGGATGCGCCGTTCAGCTACGCCTTCGATAGTGGCCGCCACCAGTTGAGCGTGCTCGATGAAGCGGGCCAAACCGCCCGTCTGGAATTCAGCGTCCTGCAATAAGCCACTCCCTGCACGACGCCGGAGGTGGCTGCCGCTCTGCTCTGCGGGGTTGCCAGAGACCTGTGACACACCTTTCTGGGGTGGATAAAGCTTGGCCGTGAACCGCCGATATGAAATCTGGCGGTAACCAATTGCAATTTGTGTACATTGTTGTATCCAATTGTCTGGCCAAACTCCATACCACCATCAGGAGAAGCCTTCATGCGCCTCTGGCAACGCAGTATTCAGTGGCAGTTGATCCTCAGCATGGGCGCGGCCCTGCTTGCCAGTATTCTGATCGTCGTTGGCATCTACTCCGCGGTAGTCGACCGTCTGACCGAACGTTACCTGATCGAAGAGGCATTACCGGCGCGCGTGCTGGCTATCCGCAACGATCTGGAGCGGGTACTGACCGCACCGATCACCGCCAATGCCTCGATTGCCGAGAACAGCCTGGTGCAGGACTGGCTCGCCGCAGGCGAAGACGCCGCACGACGCGATGAATTTGCCCGCTACCTTGAAGGTGTGCGCGCTCAGCAGAACGCCATGACCACGTCCATCGTCGCCCTCGCCAGTGGCCACTACACCACTGGCGAGGGGCTGATGCGCACCCTCGACCGCAGTCAGGCGGAGAACCAGTGGTTCTATCGCCTGGTCGACAGCAGCCGCGACCGTGTGCTGGAAATCGATATCGACAAGACCACCCGCCTGCCTACGCTGTTCATCAACCAGCGCATCAAGCAGGGCGGCAAGACCCTCGGCGTGGCCGGCCTTGGCTACAACCTGGCGGACATGTCGAAGATGATCAGCGAGTTCCGCTTCGGTGAGCGCGGCCAGGTGTTTCTGGTCGATGCCCAGGGCAACGTCAAGGTACACCCGCGTTCCGAACTCAGTGGCAGCGGCCGGCTCGCCGAGTTGTTCGGTGCCGATGCCAGCCGCCAGGTGCTGGCTGGCGATAGCCGCGCGGTGCGTTTCGAGCGCGATGGTGAGACTTTCCTCGCCGTGGCGCAGAAGTTCGCCAGCATCGACTGGCTGCTGGTCAGTGAAGTGCCGGAGGCGGAGGTCTACGCGCAAGCGCGTCAGGCGCTGCTGATGACCAGCCTGATCGGCATCGCCGTGGCGCTGTTGTTCCTCGGTCTGGTCGTGCTGCTGGCGCGGGGCCTGGTGCGGCCTATCCGTCAGGTGACTCAGGCATTGGTGGAAATTGGCGGTGGTGGTGGCGACCTGACGCGGCGGTTGGATGAGTCGCGCGCCGATGAACTGGGCGACCTGGCACGTGGCTTCAACCGTTTTCTCGGCGGCCAGCGCGAGCTGATCGGCGAGGTGTTGGCGACCAGCGAACGCCTGCGTACGGCAGTCGGCCAGGTGGCGCGGGTGGTGGAAAATACCGCTGGGCGCGCTGGCCAGCAGCGGGAAATGACCGACATGGTGGCCACGGCCGTGCACGAGATGGGCCTGACCGTGCAGGAAATCGCGCGTAATGCCAGCAACGCCGCACAGTCCTCGCACGCGGCGCGTGATGAAGCGCAGAGCGCGCGCCAGGTGGTCGGCCAGTCCATTGCCCATATCGAACGGATGTCCGCCGATATCGGCAGTGCTGCCGAAGCGGTGAGCGAGCTGGCCGCACAGGTGGCGTCCATCGACCAGGTGCTGGCGGTGATCCGCGGCATTTCCGAGCAGACCAACCTGCTCGCGCTCAATGCGGCCATCGAGGCGGCGCGTGCCGGTGAGATGGGCCGAGGCTTCGCCGTGGTGGCCGACGAGGTGCGTACGCTGGCCAGTCGCACCCAGGCGTCCACCGATGAAATCCAGCAGATGATCCTGCGCCTCAAGCAGGGCGCGGAAACTGCGGTCAGCTCCATGCACGCCGGTCAGTCGGCGACCAGCACGGGCGTCGAGTCCAGTCAGCGTACAGGGCAGTCGCTCGGGGCGATCACCGAGCAGGTCGAGCGCATCAGCGACATGAATACCCAGGTGGCTGCTGCGACCGAAGAGCAGAGTTCGGTGACCGAGGAGATCAACCGCAACGTACAGGGCATTGCCGACCTGGCGCACGCCACGGCGGGTGAGGTGCGCGCCTGTCGTGAGGATTGCCAGACCCTCAGCCGCCTAGCCGATGACCTGGCGGGGCAGATGGGCAAGTTTCGTCTCTAGTCGGGATTCTGTCCTGGTAGGGTGCGCCGCGCGCACCGGCACGTCGGCTGCGATAAGCGGTGCGCACGGCGCACCCTACCCAAACCCCGCGCGCGATCTTAAGTCAGCGAGGCATCAGTGATCGGCTGCGACCAGGCGGTTGCGGCCTTCGCGCTTGGCGCGGTACAGCGCACTGTCGACGCGCTTGAAGAACGCATCGGCATCGCTGTCGTAGCGGCTGTCGAAACTGCCGATACCCAGGCTGGTGGTCAGTTCCAGGCGTTGATCGGCCAGCAACAGGCCTTCGGCTTCCAGTTCCTGACGAAAGCGCTCCGCCAGATCCCAGGCCTGGGCCTGCGTCGTGCCGGGTAGCAGCACGCCGAACTCCTCGCCGCCCAGGCGCAGCAGCGCGTCGCCGTCACGGCGAAAGACCCGGCGCATCCGTTCTGCGAAGGCGCTCAGGCAGGCGTCGCCACCGGCATGGCCGTGTTCATCGTTGACCTTCTTGAAGAAATCGATATCCAGCAGCACCAGCGACAGTGGTTCGCCCTTGCGCTGCGCACTGGCCACCAGGCTGGGGAACAGGTTGTTGAACTGATAGCGATTGCCCAGCTGAGTCAGGCTGTCGGTGCGGCTGAGCAGGTCGAGTTGGCGCTGCTGATCTAGCAGCTTCAGCTCCAGGGCCAGTGTGGAGCGGTATTCCCGGTGGTTACGACCGAGTACCAGCACCAGATAGGCCAGGTAGAAGATCAGGGTGATCAGCAACGCATGGCGGTTTTGCCAGTCCAGCGCCATGACCGCCAATCCGGGTAGATAGAGCAGCGCCAGTGCCAGCAGAGCCCGCTGGCGGCGCATGGCGAAATTGAAGGTCATCGCCGTGCCGAAGGCGATGGTGGACAGCGTGGCGATGAGCTCCGAATCGTTGTACTCGTCGCGGTACAGCACCAGCGCGTGAGTCTGCCCCCAGCACAGGGCGGTGAGCAGGATCAGTCCCCAATGATGGTTGAGCCAGCGCTGCAGTTGCTGAGGCGTCTCCAGGCCGTCGGGCCGATGCAGCAGGCGTGCAGCCAACAGCGCCGTGAACAGCGCCGTGCCGAGCAGACCGGTGACGATGAGGCTGCCGGGCGCTGTGCTGAAGATCCAGGTGAGCAGCCAGGCAAGCAGGTAGAAGAAGCCCCCCAGTCGTGTGCGGATGCGGGTGTCATCCACCTCACGCCACAGGGCAAAGGTGGTGGGCTGGCGCGGTACTTCGGCGTCGGTCATCTTGTACGGCCTGGCATCCACCGCCGACCAGCCTCGGGCCGTCGCAGGTAGCGTCAGAACCTTCTCCGGGAGGCTTTTGTGATCACAAAGACTGCTGCTCCGAGCATAGCGCCTTTGTGAGCGGGTGAGCTATCGCTTTGCCAGTATTTACCTGCCGTTGGTCAGCCGCGGCGGATCAACCAGATGCCGGCGACGATCAGCGCCAGGCCGGCGACCTTACCGAGGGTGATGGGCGCCTCGCGAAACCCGGCCCAGCCGAAATGATCGAGGGTGATGGCCATGGCCAGTTGTCCGGCGATCACCAGCACCATGAACAGCAGTGCGCCGACCCGTGGCCCGGCGAAGGCGGCGGTGGCGATGAAGAAAGCGCCGAGCAGGCCACCGCTCCAGTGCCACCAGGTCAGCTCCTTGAGTGCAGCGAAACCGGGCATTTCACGTTGGCTGAGGGTCATCAGCAGCAACGCCAGGCTGCCAACGGCAAAGGAAATCAGCGCGGCGGCGAGGACACTGGACAGGTGACGGGCGAGTTGGCCGTTGATGCCGGCCTGCAGAGGCAGCACCGCGCCGGCCAGGAAGGGCAGGGCCAGCAGCCAGCCACTGACTTGATTCATGGGAGGACTCCGGAGGTGGAAATCGGGGGAGGGTAGCAGCTTCGCGATTGTCCTCTTTGCGGAGGTGAAGGGCAAAACGCAGGGCATCCTTGCCCCGCAGATTCTATGGCTCGGCCTCCGTGCGAACCGCCTCCTGCAAGTCACGCTGCCAGGGCTGAACCTATAACCCCGTGGCGCTTGCAGGCGGGTTGCTACTGGCCGATTTCCTGGCGCACGTTGGCAATGCGCTGCCCTGCCTGGTTGAGCCAGGACAGATCACTGCCCATCAGCAGCATGTCGCTGCCCATCTCGATCAGGCGCTTGACGGTTTCAGCGTCGGCCGGGAAGCACGGCACCATCACCTGGATATTGCGGGCGTGGCATTTCTCGATCAGCAGCTCCAGGCGCTCACGCACCTCGGGGTTGCCCAGACGGTAATCCACCGGCAACTGGCGTGACAGCGAGTAGTCGGCTGGGCCGAAGTGCACGGCGTCGATGCCCTCGACATCGAGAATCGCGTCGATGTTGTCGAAGAACTCGTAGCTCTCGGCCATCGGCACGATCACGGTGCGGTCGTTCTCCGCCTGGGTGTAACGGCCCCAGTCGAAGTTCGGCCCGGCATAGTTCGCCGAACGCACCGAGCTATCGCCGCCACGGCGGCCCATCGGTGGGAACTTGCTGCTGCGGATGATGTTGCGCATCTGCTCGGCGTTGTGCACCTGCGGGATGATCACGCCGCTGGCGCCCATTTCCAGGGCCTTGCGGATGTCCCAGTCGAGGGTGCCACGCACGCGCACCAGGCTGTGGATATTCGCGCACTTGGCCGCCAGGAGCAGTTTCTCCATGTCGCGGTCGACGCCGAGCGAAGTGTGCTCGGCATCGATGAAGACGAAGTCCAGGCCCCAGTTGCCGGCCACTTCGATGGGCATCGAGGCGGTGCTGTAGATGTTCATGCCGAAGGTGTTGCCGCGCGCCATCAGCTGTTTGAGCGTGGTGTTCATGGGCGTGACCTCAGATGCGGTAGGTATCGGGCAGGCGATCCTTGAACGGGTGGATCTCGAACACGCCGGGTTCGCGGATCAGCGACTTGTTACGGGCTTTCTCCAGGTCGATCTCGGCGCTGTACACGCCATCTTCCAGGCCGGCGCGCACCAGGGTCTTGCCGGACGGTTCGATGATGTGGCTCATGCCGATGAACTGCATGCCGTCATCCAGATCGTTGCGATTCGGGGCGACGAAATAAACGATGTTCTCTGCGGCACGCACGGTGCTGAACAGATCCGGCAGCATGCGCGCCTGCTCTGGCCAGGCGGCTGGCAGCACGACGATGTCGGCGCCTTCCAGGGCCAGGGTGCGTACCACTTCTGGGAAGCGGATTTCGTAGCAGATGGCCAGGCCGATACGGCCGATGTCGGTGTCGAACACTGGTGGCGTCCAGTCGTCCGGGGTGTCGGTGAAACGGTCGCCGATCATGAACGGCAGGTGGCGCTTGCGATGCAGGCCGACAATACCTTGTGGGCCGATCAGCGCGGCGGTGTTGAACACGGTTTCCGGATTGCGTTCATAGAACCCAACGACGATGTAGGCGCCGGTTTGCGCGCTCACCGCCAGCAGCGGTGCCAGGGCGTCGAGCTCGATGGCGCCTCGCTCCAGATCCTCGCGGCTATTGAACGAGCCGCCGGTCAGCAGGCACTCGGGGAAAGCGATCAGACGCGAGCCTTCGGCAGCGGCCTGGCGCGATACTTCGGCGACCTTGTCGATGGTTTCGAGGGGGTTGCCCGCTACGGGATGAATCTGCGCAACCGAAATCTTCATGGTGTTCCTCATTCACTGGCAGAGTGCGCCCGACGGGGCGCACCGTTATACGTTCGGCCAGGCGCTCGTAATGAGCCCCCGGCTGACTCATTATTGTTGTACGTCCATGGCCTGGTAGACCTTCTGCACCAGCTCCGGGTTGATCTGGGCGGCGTACTTGTCCACTACCGGCTTGATCTTTTCCTGGATGCGCGCGACTTCTTCGTCTGACAACGAGTTGACCTGCATGCCCGAGGCTTCCAGCTCGGCGATGGCTTTGCTGTCGGCTTCGCGGGAGATGCGTCGTTGTTCCAGGCGCACTTCCATGGCCACGTCGGTGAGCAGCTTCTTCTCATCGTCGTTGAGCTTGTCCCAGAAGCCCTTGCCGATCAGCACGATCTGCGGGTTGTAGTTGTGGTGGGTGAGGCTCAGGTACTTCTGCACTTCGTTGAACTTGGAGGCGAGGATCAGCGCCGCCGGGTTTTCCTGGCCGTCGACGGTGCCGGTCTCCAGTGCGGTGTGCACCTCGGTGAAGGGCAGTGGCGTCGGGTTGGCGCCCAGGGCCGACCACACGTCGAGGAACAGCGGCGACTGCTGCGCCCGAACCTTGAGCCCGGCGATGTCTTCCATCTTCTCTACCGGGCGTTTGTTGTTGGTCAGGTTACGTACCCCCAGCTCCCAGAACGCCAGGCCGACCAGGTCGTGCTGCGGTAGCTGGTCGGTAAGCATCTTGCCCACTTCGCCGTCGAGCATGGCGTCGACCTTGGCGGTGTCGGTGTAGAGGAATGGGAAGTCGAGAATGCCGAAGTCGGTGACATGGTTGAGCATCAGCCCGGCGTTCCAGGTCATCATCTCGACCACGCCGCCCTGCAGCGAGGACAGTACCTGCACGTCCCCCCCGAGCACGCCGTTGGGGAAGGTACGCACCTTGATCTTGCCGCCGCTGCGTTCGGCGACTTTCTCGGCGAACAGCTCCATGCCGATGGCCGGTGGTGTGCCCTTGGGGCTGGTGGCCGCGAACTTGATGGTGCGCGCGTTGTACTCGGCGGCGAAGGTCATGCTGCTGGCCAGCAGCAGGGTAGCGAGGAGCGTCAGTTGCTTTTTCATGGTGGAGCCCTTCTTGTTGGCTGTTGTTATTCGGTGAGCGTTATTTGGCGAACCATTGCGCGGGGACGGTGACCAGTTCAGGGAAGGCCACCAGCAGGAACAGCACGATGATTTCGGCGATCAGGAACGGGAACGTGCCCTTGAGCAGCGCCTCGTAGCGCATTCGCCCGATGCCGCAGACCACGTTGAGCACGGTGCCCACGGGTGGGGTGATCAGGCCGATCGAGCAATTGATCATGAACAGCACGCCGAAATAGATCGGGTCGATGTCGGCGGCGGTGACTACAGGCACCAGGATCGGCGCGAGCAGCAGTACGGTCGGCGTCAGATCCATGACCATGGAGATCGCCAGGATCAGCAGCATCAGCACCAGGATCAGCAGTTTCGGGTTGTCCATCACTGGCTGGATCAGGTCGATGATCTGCCCGGGGATATCGGCGATGGTGATCATCCAGGCCGGGATCGAGGCGGCGGCCACCAGGAACATCACGGCGGCGGTGGTCTTGCCGGCGTTGAGCAGTACCTCGTTGAGTTTCTTCAGGTCCAGCTCGCGGTAGATCAAGGTCGACACCAGCAGTGCGTAGACGCTGGCCACGGCCCCGGCTTCGGTCGGGGTGACCACGCCGAAGCGCAGGCCGACGACGATGATCACCGGCAGCATCAGCGCCCAGATGCTGTCGACGAAGGCTTTCAGGCGCGCCTTGCCGGAGGCCTTCGGGCTCAGCTCGACATCGGTATCGCGACGCGACACCAGCCACCAGGCCACGCACAGCGCCACGGCGATCATCAGGCCCGGGGCGATGCCGGCGAGGAACAGCTTGGTGATCGACAGGCCGGAGGCCACGCCGAGCACCACGAAGCCGATGCTCGGCGGAATGATCGAGCCCAGCACGGAAACCGAGGCGATCAGGCCGCCGGAGCGATTCTTGTTGTAGCCGGCGATGACCATCATCGGCAGCAGCAGGGCGGTCAGCGAGGCGGCGTCGGCCAGTGCCGAACCCGACAGGCTCGACAGCAGCACGCCGGCGAAGATCGCCACGTAGCCCAGGCCGCCACGCAGGTGGCCGACCATGGCGATGGCCAGGTTGATGATGCGTTTGGACAGTCCGCCGTTGTTCATCACTTCGCCTGCGATGATGAACAGCGGGATCGCCAGCAGTGGGAAGCTGCCGGCAGAGTTGATGATGTTCTGCGCGATGATCTGCCCATCGAACAGGCCCAGCAGCCACATCAGCGCTACGCCGCAGAGGATCAGCGCGTAGGCGATGGGGGTGCCGATGAGAATGGCGGCCATCAGCACGCCAACGAAGACGGTGAGGGCCATTACTTGAGTACCCCGGATTCTTGAGTGGGAGCCAGCGTTGCCGGGTTGTCACTGATCTGCTGGGTATAGGTACCGGCCGGTTTGCGCAGGCTATCCAGCAGTTGCACGGTGATCAGGCCGAAACTGAGTACCGAGAACACCAGCCCGGCGCCGTAGAACAGCGCCATGGATACGCCGGTGGACGGCGCGCCGACATGTAGGTTGATCAGCGTCTGTTTCCAGCTGCCCTGCAGGAACAGCCAGGTGACGTAGAGCATCAGCACCTGGCTGAGTACCAGCATGCCCTTGGCAACTTTGGGTGACACTCGGCTGGTCAGCATGTCGACGCCGATATGGCCGTTTTCATGCAGCATCAGCTGTGCGCCAGCGAATACCAGCCAGACGAACGCCAGACGGGAGATTTCTTCACTGAAGAACAGGCCCGAGTTGAAGCCGTAGCGCAGTACCACGTTGAGGAAGATCAATACGGTGATGCAAACGAGAGTGCTGCAGATCAGCACTTTCAAGGTGCTGAAATAAAGATTGAGGATGGTTTTCACGGTGTTCTCTCCAGCGGGGCGGCAGTTGAGAGAAATAAGAAAGTTGCGAGCCTGTTGTTTTCGGAACCTATTAAAGTTCGCGATCCGGCATCTTCGGCCGTAGGGTCGTCATTGGGCATATGTCACCTTTATTGTTATTGGTCATACGTTGTCGTATGAGGTGTGACGATTTTTTTCTGAATGCGCGATGCTGTCACGCAGAGTCGGATTCAATGTTTTTATTAGGCTGATAAAAGCAGGAGGGGGTGGCGGATATGCACTTTTATTGTGAGCGCGCCAAGCGATTACCTGGCTTTCAGGCGTGCTGATTTAGCGGTAGGCAGGACTTTGAGAGAGATTCAGGCAGGCGCGTGCAGGAGCGCACTGCCACGCCGGGAGCGCGGCAGTGTTTGGGCATCAACCAGGATATTGACTGAGTGATGTGGGGGCAAAAGTCCTTTTGCATGGCGGGTTCTGGTTGGGGAACTTTCGGTTGTTTGCGTATTTCCGTTTTGTCGTGTTGCTTCGTTTGTGATAGTTGCTTTGTTTGATGCTGTTATTTATGAGTTTCTTTGTCTCAGGCGAACTGTGGTAGCCACAGTGCCAGTTGCGGGAAGAATATAAGTAGGGCGATAAGCAGCAAGAGCACGAAGCAAAATGGCAGTGCGCCGTACACCACATCCATGAAGTTGCCTTTACCACGGATACTGTGCACCACGAACAGGTTCATGCCGAATGGCGGCGTTATCTGCCCCATCTCGCAGAGCACGATCAGAATCACCCCGAACCACAACGGATCGAAGCCCAGCGCAACGATCACCGGCACCACCAGCGGTGCGGTGGTGATCAGCATCGCCAGGGTGTCCATGAAACAGCCGAGCACGATGTAGAACAGGATGATCGCCAGCAGCGTGGCCATCGGTGACAACTGCAGGTCGGTGACGAAGGCGACCAGCGACGAGGTCAACCCGATGGACGACAGCACGAAGTTGAGGAAGAACGCCGCCAGGGTGATGAAGATGATCATGCCGCTGGTGCGCATGGTCGATTCGAACGCCTGACCCAGCGTCTGCCAGGTGAAGGCACGGCGCCACAGGCCCAGACCGAAGGCGGCGAGCACGCCGAGGGCGGCCGATTCACTGGCAGTGGCAAAGCCGCTGTAGATGGCGCCGACCACCAGCACGAAGATCGCCAGCGGCGGCAGCAGGTCGGGCACGCTGGCCAGGCGCTCGGCCCAGCTGGCGTGCTGACGATGGCCCCCCAGTTCGGGGCGTATCAGGCAGGCCAGCACGATCATCGCCACGAACATGAAGCACAGCAGGATGCCGGGAATGGTCGCCGCCAGGTACAGCTTGGGCACCGACAGGTTGGCGATCAGGGCGAACAGAATCATGTTGATCGACGGCGGAATCAGGATACCCAGGGTGCCGCCGGCGGCGATGGAACCGAGGAACAGCGGCGCCGGGTAGCCCTTGCGCTCCTGTTCCGGCAGCGCCAGGGTGGAGATGGTCGCGGCGGTGGCAACGCTGGAGCCGCTGGTGGCGGAGAACAGCGCCGAAGCACCTATATTGGAATTCATCAGGCCGCCCGGCAGCCACGATAGCCACTTGTCCGCCGCACCATACATGCGCCCGGCCACGCCGGAGCAGACCAGCAGCTCGCCCATCAGGATGTACAGCGGAATGGCCACCAGGAGGAACTCGGCGCTGGTGCTCCAGGCGATTTCGCCGAGCGCACTGGTCAGCGGCAAGGTCGAGTAGAACTCGGCCAGCGACATGCCGAGCAGGCCGACGCTGACTGCTGCCGCCACGCTGAAGGCGAGCAGGCCGAGGAGCACGAGTAGGGTGAAGAGCAGCATCTAGCGCGCCCCTTTGTCAGTGTCGAAACGGCTGGTAGGGACTTCCTCGCGGATTTCCTCCTCTACCGAGTGGATGCCGATCAGTGCACTGACCGCTGTCAGGCGTTGCTGGCGTATTTGCACCAGGCTGCTCCAGCCCAGCATCACAATGGTCACGGCGAAGAACAGGTAGCCGGCGAACCATAGCGACTGTGGTATCCACAGCGGTACCTGCAGCGGCGTGGTGGATACGGAGCGGTAATGAATCGAATCCAGCAGCACCTGACTGCTGTGCCACAGTAGCGCGCCGACGAACACCGCCATGCCGAGCAGGGCCAGCAGATCGAGGCCGACCCTGGGTTTCAGCGGCAGGCGCGAGTAGAGGATGTCGACGCGAATGTGCGAGCGCTTGAGCAGGGCGATGGGGAATGCCCAACTGCTGACGATGGCCAGCACGTAACCGGCGATCTCGTCGGCGCCGCCCATGGAAATGCCGAACAGCTTGCGCAGGATCAGGTCGAGGCTGATCAACAAGGCGCAGGCCAGCAGGGTGATGCCGCCTACCCATGCGCTGGCTCGAGCGATCAGGTGAATGGGCGTTAGTTGCCTGTGCATGGGCTTTCTCCCGCTTAGCTGCCGTTGGTGCTCAGATGGGTGCCGATGGTCTTGCCGACCGTGGCGTTCCAACGCTCCACGCAATCCGTGCCGCAGCGTTTACCCCAGGTTTCGGCGATCTTCATCACGGTCTCGTGCAGGCGCTGCCGTTCCTCGACGCTCGGCGCATTGGCCTGCATCTGCGCGGGACGATGGATTTGGCAGTCGCCGACACCCGTGTTGCAGGCCAGGGCGTAGTGGTTCTCGCGCGCGGTTTCCTGCCACAGGGCGTCCTCCAGCACTTGCGCCTGCTCCAGCAGCAACTGCTGGGTCGCCGCTGGCAATTGCGCCCAGCGCTTGAGACCAATGCCGTAGAAACCAAGCGACCAGTCCACCGGCAGGTTGTAGAGGTGATTGGCCACCTCGTACCACTTGGCGGCGTTGCCCGAGCCGATGCCGGTCACCGCGCAGTCGATGACGCCGGTCTGCATGGCAGTGACCACTTCGGCGAAGGGCAGGGTGATCGGCGAGGCGCCCAGTGCGTTGACCAGGTCGGCCATGTTGCGCCCGCGTACGCGCACCTTGCGGCCGCGCAGGTCGTCGAGCGACTCGACGGCATCACGGCAGAAGAACACCTGGGCGGTATAGGGCACGGTGGCCAGCAGCTTGACGCCATGGCGCTCCGCCATGCGCTGCTGCAGCACCGGTTTGTAGGCATTGGCGATGCTGCGGGCGGTGTCGATGTCGGCGGCCATGCCGGGCAGGTCGATGCCCTCGAAGGCGGGGTCGTCACCGGCGACGAAGGCGAACACGCCCATGCCGACTTCAACCGCGCCGGAGCGCAACAGGCGCACCATCTCCGGGCCCTTGAGGCCGGTTTCCGAGAGACCACGCAGGCGGGCAGTGATTCTGCCGCCGGAACTGGCTGGCAGTGTCTGGCTCCAGAAAGGTCGCTCGACCGTGCGGAAGCTGTAGTTGTGGCTACCGCCACCGATGACATTGAGCTGGAGCGTTGGGTATTCCTCGGCCGGGCTGCTGGCGGCGAACGCACAGCCAAGCACGGCGAGAACCACTCCGTGGAGCAACTGCAGTTTCATGGTAGTCCTTTTGTTATTTTTGGAGCTACGAGGCAGAAACCTGACGATGTCCTTGGCCAGTATTGTTTTTGTGTTGTCTGGCCTGACAGGTGTTGCGGCGCCAGTGGCGCGGTATTCGTGTTACGGGTGCGTCAGCGCGGCTGGATGGCGGCATCGATGACGGCGCGCGAGCCTACGATATCGGGGAATTTCTCGCCATTGGCGAGTCGCGCCAGGGTGTGTTTTTCGTTGTTCTGAAACTCGATGGCGCGCTGCGCCAGCGGCAGGGCCAGCGCCTTGGGCAGGATGACGATGCCGTTCTCGTCGGCGATCACCGCATCGCCTGGATGCACCACGACGCCGCCACATTGCACCGGGGTGCAGAACTCGCCTTCCTCGCCTTTCACCCGCGTGGTGATAGCGCTGGCGCCCCACGACCAGATCGGTACGCCGTGATCGCGCAGCTCACCTAGGTCGGTGACGTAGCCATCGATGACGATGCCGGCGATGCCGGCCTGCTTGGCCGCGTAGGCCATCGCGCCACCCATGGCGGCGGTCACGCTCTCGCCGCAGCGGTCGACGATCAGGAAGTCGCCAGGTCTGGCGCAGCCCATCGCGTAATGTAAGATGCCGCCGTCCGCGCCGGGCATCTTCACCGTCACGGCTGTGCCGACGCAGCGCAGATTCTTGAAGTGCGCGCGGATGCGCGGGTTCAATATGCCGGTGGTGATGAAGTGGCCGATGGTGGCCGGTTCGGCACCGGCAAGCACGTCCAGCGCGTTCTGCTCGATCGGTTCTGGCAAGGCTTCGATGATGTACATGCGTTGTTCTTGTCCGCTTCATCCGAGAGGTTGAGCCGGATGCTAACAAGCCTGTTTTTATGGCGATAATAAAAACGGGCGACCCGAACAGAGGGCGATTTTTATCATGCGTATTACCCTGATGCAGATCGAAGCCTTCTACTGGACGGCACGGCTAGGAGGGGTTCATGCTGCCTCGCGCCACCTGCATCTGACCCAGCCGGCCATCTCTTCACGCATCCGTGAAATGGAGTCGCTGCTCGACGTCAAGTTGTTCGACCGCAGCAAGCAGCGCATGACCCTCACCCCTGATGGTCATATCGCCCTGCGCCACGCTGAGCTGGTGCTGAACAACAGCACCAAGCTGGAACAGTTCGCCGCCAAGCAGAAACAGCACCGACGCCTGCGCCTGGGCGCCGACGAGTGTTCGGCGATGGTCGGTTTGACCGCTGTCATCGCCGAGATCAAGGCGCATTTCCCGGAGATCACCCTGGAAATCACCATCGATGTCGGCGCGGTGCTCAACCGCAAGCTCAACGATCACGAGCTGGATCTGGCGCTGCTGACCAACCCGGCGACCCGTGAGGACGTCACTGATATCTTCATCGGTTGGATGACCTTCCAGTGGGTTGCTTCGCCGCAGTTCGACATCACTGCCAACCCGTTTTTACCCGAGCACGCCAGTGGCCATCCGATTGTCACTCACTCGGCACCATCGACTTTGTACTCGGTGGTCGAGAGCTGGTTGAAGAGCGGTAACGCCAGCTCGGAAGCCTTCCACACCAGCAACTCCCTGGGGCTGATGGCCAAGCTGGTCTCCGCCGGCCACGCCATTGGTATCCTGCCGGTGCCGCTGATCCGCGAGATGCTGGCGCTCAACCTGCTGCGCACGTTGCCGTGCGAGCCACCGATTGCGCCGGCGCGTTTCTGTGTGTCCTACATGACGGAAACGCCGGACATGCAGCTCGATGCGCTGGTATCCATTGCCCGGCAGACGCTGTTTCGCCTGCATTTTCTGGAAAACATGGAAGAACCGGAGCCGGCGCCGCCCTTGCTCATTGAGGACTGAGCGCGGTTACAGGGGCTTTTCCAACTGCACCAGGGCTACGCGGCTGCCATCCGGGGCGCGGCGTTCGACGATACCGACGGTGCGGTAGCCCATGCGCGTGTAGAGCAGCAGGCCGCCAGCGTTGGCATTGAAGCAGGAGACCTTCATCAGCGGGGCCTTGTAGCGATCGCGTGCGATCGTTTCCATGGTTTCGACCAGAAACTGAGCCACGCCCTGGCTACGTGCCCAGGGCGCCACCATCAGGTTACCCAGGGCGCAGAACTCGCCGTGCTGCCACTGGTAGAAGTTGGCGAAACCGGCGACCTTGCCGGCGCTCTCCACCACGGTGCTTTCGCGGCGTTCAGCCATGGCAGCGGCAAGCTGGCCAACGTTCAGGGGCCAGATGGCCTTGGGGTAGCAGAAGAACAGTTCATCGACGTTCTGCGGGAAACCGACCACGTCGCCGAGGTCGGCGGCGGTGGCCGGGCGGTGTTGCAGTGGGGAGTTCAAACGGTGCGATCCTTGATCAGCGGGGTGGATACTGCGAGAGAACCTGGCTGACGGTTTCGCGGATCGCCCGCTCACGTTCGGCTGGGGTTGGTGGCTGGCTGCGCATGATCTGTTCGCCGCTGCCGCGCCAGACCAGTTTGCCATCCTTGGCGTCGTAGAGATCGATCTGCAGGGTCGCGACCTTGTAGTCCACCCGGCGCGTTTCGGTGAAGGCCGGGCCACCCCAGTAGCCGCCCCAGTAACCTCCCCAGCCACCACCGTATTGGGTGGTGATCTGATCCTGGCGCTCGTCGACGATCAGTACGCTCTGTACCTTCAGGTCGCCCTTGCCATCGGTTGCCTGGCGCAGGCCACGCTGGTCGAGTTGTTCGGCGACCGCCTGGCTGATACGGGCTTCGGTGATGTCGCTCTTGAGACGTGCATCGTCTGGCTGGTAGGCGAGCTTGTCGTCCATCCAGCTCCAGGTGCGGTAGGCGGCAAAATCACGGCTGGGGTCGAAGTCGCGCTCCAGGCTGACGCTGGCACAACCACTCAGCAGCAAGGTGAGGAACAGGTAGGGCAGGGCACGCATGATGGGCTCCAGTGGCAGTGAACGCGGCGGGATCAATAGGGAGGGTAGCCGTCCAACGCTGCGCGTATGGCGACTCGTATGGCGTCAGCCTGGGCTGACTGATCCTTGCCGGCGACAGCTTCGCCGCTGCCGGACCAGACCACCTGGCGGTCTCGTGGGTCGATCAGGTCGATGCGTACCACGGCCACCTTCTGTTCATAGGTGCGCACCACCGGCACGCCACCCCAGGCGCCGTAACGGCGATCCCAGTGGCTACCGGCGCCATAGTAGCCGCCGATGTTGTCCTGATACTGACGCAGACGGGTTTCCTGGCTGATCCGGGCGCTGACCAGCAGATCGCCGGGGCCATTGAGAGCGGGGCGCAAGCCGTACTGGTCGAGGCCGGCGCTAACGCTATCGGCCAGCTGTTCACCCCCGGCCCAGGACGCGCCGCTGGGCGGGCGTCCGCCTTCCCAGCTCCAGCTGCGATAACGGCCATAGTCACGTGGCGCTGCCGGGTAGGCGCTGCGGTCGAAGGTGCTGGCCGCAGCGGCGGGGGCCGGTGGTATCGGCAGCGATTCGGCCTGGTAGGGGTTCTGGCTCTGACAGGCCGCCAGCAGTGGCAGAGTGAGTAAGGCGATGGCGGTGCGCATGGTCGTCTCCGTGGTCGCGCGCGACATTCCCGATAGGCTCAGGCTACGCCGGACTGCAGGCTTCGTCCAACGTGCCCGCAGCGCTTTCAGCGTGGCCGGCAGATCCAGTGCAGGTAGCGGCCGAGCCCCGCGAAGCTGGGATGGCGACGGTGAGCCAGCTCCATCTCCAGCAAGTCGATCAGTTCGGCCTTGGCCTGGAATTCATGCGGCATGTAATCGTGGAATACGCGCACGCCGCTACGGCTTTCGACCTGCCAGTACGCGTCTAGTTGCGTGCCTAGTTCGCGTGGGTCGACCGGCTGCTGTGGAGTCAGGCTCTGCTTCTCGCCGGCGAATTGTTCCTTGCGCAGTTTGCGAAAGTGCCCCTTGAGCAGGTTGCGGTAGATCAGTGCGTCCTTGTTGTAGAAGGCCAGCGACAGCCAGCCGTCCTGCGTTGTCAGCTGGTGCAGTACCGGCAGGATCGCGGCCGGCTCGGCCAGCCATTCCAGCACCGCGTGACAGAGCACCAGATCGAAGGGCTGCTGCAGTTTACCGAGCAGTTCTTGCCAGGGCGCTTGGATGAAGGTGGCGCTCTGGCCTGCTTCGGCGAAGCGTTGGCGTGCCCCTTCTAGCATCGGTGCGGCGGGTTCGGTCAGCGTTACGTGGTGGCCGCGCTGGGCCAGCCACAGGCTCATATGGCCAAGGCCGGCACCGACATCGAGCACGCGCAGCGGGCGATCCGGCAGCGCTTCGGCCAGGTCTGCCTGCAGCACGGCGAGGCGGATGGCGCCTTTGGCGCCGCCATAGATCTTCTCGGCGAAACGGGTCGCCAGTTCATCGAAATGGCGGTCGCTCATTTGAGGAAACGTCGTTCGTTGTCGGCGAGTTTGTCGAGCACCGCCTGGTTCATGTCGATGCCCAGCTCACTGCACAGCTGCACGAGATACAGCACCACGTCGGCCACTTCCTGCCCGGCGTGGGCGAGCTGATCCGGAGGCAACTGGCGGGACTGCTCTTCGCTCAGCCACTGGAAAATCTCCACCAGCTCGGCCATTTCCACGCTGGCGGCCATGGCCAGATTCTTCGGGCTCTGGTAACGACGCCAGTCGTTGTGATCGCGAATGGCATGCATGCGGGCGGTGAGTTCGGCGATGTTCATGGTGCGGCTCCTTTCGAGCCGCATAGCTTCGGCGCGAACGAGGCGCGCTGCAAGCTGCCGAGTGGTTTTGTCTGCGAGTAGGAGCGGCTTCAGCCGCGATCCATTTCGCGGCTGAAGCGGAATGCCGCCCAGTGCGTAGCCGGATGCAAGCCGGGGCGGTGCCTGCCGATGCCCTGTCCCCGAATTGCATCCGGACTAGGTCAGATGTCCAGCGGCTGCCAGCTACCGGCCATATGCGGCGTGTCGTTCTCGCCGATCAGGCGAAACTGCCCGCTCGCTGCTGGCTCGCTGGCCTGCAGGGCGACATGGGTCGGCAGCAGTACCGGTTTCTGGAAGCGCACCTCCACCTCGTAACCCGCCTGTGGCAGATGCGCGTGCAGCGCCGCAAGGCTGCGCGCCTTGTTCCACAAGCCATGGGCGATGGCGCGGGGGAAGCCGAACAGGCGTGCGGTCACGGCGTACAGGTGAATGGGGTTGTAATCGCCAGCCACGCGAGCATAACGGCGGCCGGTATTGGCGGGGGCTGCCCAGTCGGCCAATGGCATCAGTTGCAGTGGCTGCTGTTCGGCACGTGGTTGTGGCTGGCCGTCGAGGCGCAGGGCACGGCAGAGGATGCGACTGTCACCTTCCCAGAGCAGGCCGAGCTGATCTTCCAGGCGAGTGATCAGGCTGAAGGTGGCGCCCTTGTCGTGGGGTTGCAGGTCGACCACCTGTACGCTGATCTGGAAGGGCCCCAAGCCGCCGAGCGGGCGCAACACGCGGATACGATTTTCCAGGTGCACCAGGCCCAGCAGCGGGAAGGGAAAACGGCGGTCGGTGAGCAGTTTCATCTGCAGGCCGAAGGCCAGGATGTGTGGATAGACCGGAGGCAGGTAGGCACTGTCGGCGATGGCGCAGATTTGCCGATAGCGTTGCAGATGCCTGGGATCGACCTCCACCCGGCAGCGCAGGCCCAGGTTCGGCAGCTGGCGGCCGGTCACCTTGCGCCGCAGCGCCGCGCGCAGGAACAGGCCGGGCAGGGCCGGCGGGGCATTGAGGTCGAGCCATTCGGTGGCCATGAAACACTCCTCGGTAAAAAATCGATGACAGCAGCTTAGCGTCCGCGCCTGTGCATGCATTGGCTGTATTGCCTGGCTCCGTGGCAGGCCAGTCAATCCGTCTGCCGCGCCGGTTTGCGCGCGGTAGCCCGCAGCCCCTAAGATGGCGCGGTTCACGAATAACAACAACAGCGGAAAACATGCGTGATCTGACCGACGATGTGGCGCTGATGCGCCCGGTAATCGATGCCTTGCGTGCCAGCGGCGCCGACCCTGACCGTGTGCTGGCGCGTGTTGGCCTGCCGCCTGGCGGGCTGCCTGCTGGCCGCTTTCCCCATGCCGCCCAGGCAGCGTTCTGGAAGGCCGCCAGTGAAGAATGCGGCGAGGAGCATGTCGGGCTGTTTCTGGCCCAGCACCTGCCAGCCTTCCATGGCCTGCTGCTGGAATATCTGTTTCTCTCCAGCGAGACCTTTGGCGCTGGCCTGCGCCATGCCTTGCGCTACGTGCGCCTGCTCTCCGATACGCTCAATGCGCGGCTGGATGTCGACGGTGAGCGCGCGGTGCTCTCGCTGGGGCTGTCGCCCGGCACGCCACGGCATTTTCCCGAAATGCTGGCGGGTGCGGTGATTCGCCTGTTCTCGGCGCTGACCGAAGATGAGTTCACGCCGCTGGAAGTGCAGTTCATGCACGAAGAGGGCGCCTCGGCGGAACGCTACCAGGCCGTTTATGGCTGCCCAGGGCGCCTCGGTGCCGACGCTTATGTGCTGGTGTTCGATGCTGCTGTGCTGGACAAGCCGTCGCGACATGCTGCGCCGGAGTTGCTGCGCATGCACGAGTCGCTGGCACGGCGGCAGCTGGCCGAGGTCGAACGGCTGGATCTGGTGCGCCAGGTGCGTGAGCTGATCGCCGAGCTGCTGGTCGATGGCGGTGCGACGCTGGAGCAGGTTGCGGGTCGTCTCAACATGCCGGCACGGCGCCTGCGTGAACGCCTGGCCATGGCCGGCGTGCGCTTCAATGATCTGATCACCGACTACCGTTGCCGCCTGGCCAAGGAGCTGCTGCTCAAGACCGACGAGCGCATCGAGGTGATCGTCGAGCGCACCGGCTTCTCCGAGCCGAGCACCTTTTACCGCGCGTTCAAGCGCTGGGTCGGGGAAACGCCGGTGGAGTTTCGCAAACGCGGGAAGACCTGAATTCGTAGGGGCACGCCGTGCGCCTCGAGTCCATCATCTTGCTTCGGCTGCGCGGCGCGCCCTACTTCAAGCGTTTAACAACGGTGTAGGGTGGCCTTCAGCCCACCAATGGCCAGCGCTGGCCCTCAGAACAGCGACAGCTTGATCACGCAGAACACGGCCAGCGCTACCAGCATGCCGTTCAGCTCACGGGCACGACCGGCCAGGGTCTTGGCCGCTACCCAGGTGATGAAGCCGAAGGCGATACCGGTGGCGATGGAGTAGGTCAGCGGCATGGCCAGCGCGGTGACTACCACCGGCGCAGCGACGGTGATGTCGCTCCACTCGATCTCGGCCATGCCCGAGGCCATCAGCACGGCGACGAACAGCAGCGCCGGAGCGGTGGCGAAGGCCGGTACGCTGCCGGCCAGCGGCGCGAAGAACAGGGCGAAGAGAAACAGCACGGCGACCACGATGGCGGTCAGGCCGGTGCGCCCGCCGGCACTGACGCCCGCCGCCGACTCGATGTAGCTGGTGGTGGTGCTGGTGCCCAGCAGCGAGCCGCCCAGAGCAGCGGTGCTGTCGGCGATCAGCGCACGGCCCATCTTCGGCAGGTGGCCGTCCTTGCGCATCAGGCCGGCCTTCTTGGCCACGGCGATGAGGGTGCCGGAGTTGTCGAACAAGTCGACGAACAGAAAGGCGAAGATCACGCTGATCAGGCCCACGTCCAGCGCGCCGGCGATATCCAGTTGCATGAAGGTCGGTGCCAGCGACGGTGGCATCGACACCACGCCGCCGAATTCGCTGACGCCGAGCAGGATGCTCAGGCCGGTCACCACCAGGATGCTGATCAGCACGGCACCGGTGATGCGCAGCGCTTCCATGCCGATGATCAGGAAGAAGCCGAGGATCGCCAACAGCGCCTGCGGGCTGCCCAGGTCACCCATGCCGACCATGGTGGCCGGGTTGGCGACGACGATACCGGCGTTCTGCAGGGCGATCAGTGCGAGGAACAGGCCGATACCAGCGGCGATGGCCGAGCGTAGCTCCAGCGGGATGCTGTTGATGATCCACTCGCGAATCTTGAAGATCGACAGCAGGAAGAACAGGCACGCCGAGAGGAATACTGCACCCAGGGCCACCTGCCAGGTGTGGCCCATGCCCAGCACCACGGTGTAGGTGAAGAAGGCGTTCAGACCCATGCCCGGTGCCAGGGCGATCGGGTAGTTGGCGATCATGCCCATCACCGCCGAGCCGAACGCGGCGGCCAGGCAGGTGGCGACGAACACCGCGCCCTTGTCCATGCCGGTTTCGCTGAGGATGCTCGGGTTGACGAAGAGGATGTAGGCCATGGTCAGGAAAGTAGTGACCCCGGCCAGCACCTCGGTGCGCACATTGGTGTTGTGGGCTTGGAGTTGGAACAGTCTTTCCAGCATGGCGGGGCTCCCCAGAGGCGCAAACGGCGCCGGCAATGTTCAGCAAAGCACATCTGTCCGAATCGGCAGATAAAGTGCTGGATTCTGCGAAAGGGGCGCATCATAGCAGCAAGATTTTGCCTGGTGAATTTATGACCTTATGGTCAGTTTCAGTCCGTTTCAGAAAGGATTTCAGACATGAGTAAACGTGCCCTGATTGCCGTGGCCGACGGCAGTGAAGACCTCGAATGCGTGACCTTGATCGACGTGCTGCGCCGTGCGGAAATCGAGGTGGTGTTGGCCAGTGTCGAGGATCGCCGGATGATCACCTGTGCCCGCGGTACCCGGCTGACTGCCGATGCCATGTTGCTCGATGTTCTGGCGCAGGATTTCGACCTCATCGTATTGCCCGGCGGCATGCCGGGTGCACAGCGCCTGGCTGATTTCGAACCGCTGGCCGAGCGGGTACGCAAACAGGCCAAGGCCGGTGAACTGTTCGCCGCCATCTGCGCCGCGCCAGCGGTCGCGTTGCAGCACTACGGCGTGCTGCGGCAGCGACGGATGGCCTGTTATCCGAGCTTCAGTGATCGGCTCAGTGGTTGCAGCTTCGTCGATGAGCCTGTGGTGGTGGACGGCAATTGCATCACCAGCCAGGGGCCGGGCACGGCTCTGGCTTTTGCGCTGACGCTGGTGGAGCAACTGGTGGGGCGCAGCACGCGCAACGAAGTGGCCAAGGCGATGTTGGTGTAGGGCGGCGAGCAGGGGAGCGATTGGTGCGCACGGCGCACCCTACCCGTGTGCCCGTAGGGTGCGCCGTGCGCACCGGACAACCGCGATGGCTTATGACTGTTCCTGCTCCAGCAACTGCCGCTTGCGAGCCAGCCCCCAGCGGTAGCCGCTGAGGCTTCCATCACTGGCGACCACCCGGTGGCACGGCAACAGCAGGCCGATGGCGTTACTGGCGCAGGCGCGGGCAATCGCGCGGGGATGGCTGTCCAACTGCCCGGCCAGTTGTGCGTAGCTGCGGGTTTCGCCTCTGGGAATGCCCTGCAAGGCTTGCCACACGCGTTGCTGGAAGGCGGTACCTCGAATATCCAGCGGCAGATGCGCGGCCCGCTCCGGTTCCTCCAGTTGCGCCAGTACCTGCTCCAGCGAGGCTCGCAGGCCTTCTTCATCCTCCTCCAACCGGGCGGCGGCGAAGCGCTGCTGCAACTCCTCACGCAGGGCTGCCGGCTCATCGCCGAACAGCAGGGCGCAGATGCCTTGGTCGCTGGTGGCCAGCAACACCTGGCCGAGCGGGCAGGGGGCGATGGCATAGCGCAGGTGTTCGCCGGCGCCACGCTGGCGGCGTTGGCCGGGGCTCATCGCCTGGGGCTTTTCATACAGCGCGCGGGTGCCGGAGTAGCCGGCGGCCAGGGCCGCATCGAGCACGCTGTCGGCTTGCAGCAGGTGATCGTCCAGGCGCCGGCGTCGCTCGGCGGCGGCCCAGGCGTTGGGCGTCATTCCGGTACGGGCCTTGAAAGCGCGTGCCAGGTGGGAAGGGGAGAGGCCGATACGGGCGGCCAGTTGCGGCAAAGTCAGGCGCACCTCGCCACGTAGCAGCTCGCAGGCTGCGGCGACCAGCGCGTCGAGTTGCTGCGCCGGGCTTTGTCCTTGTGGCGAGCAGCGTTTGCACGGGCGAAAACCAGCGGCTTCGGCACTGGCGGCATCGTGGTGAAAGCTGACGTTGTCACGCCGCGGTCGCCGGGCCGGGCAGCTCGGCCGGCAATAGATGCCGGTGCTGCGTACGGCGAAGACGAAAAGACCGTCCTGCGCGGCATCGCGTTCGCACACAGCCTGCCAGCAGCGTTCATGGTCGAGCATCGGTTGCATGCCTCCGAGCGGGATTCTGCTGACGATTGTCGGCTGCGCTCGTCGCCCTGCCAATCCGCATTGCACTTTCAAAGCGCTGGCGCGGTCAGTTGTAAGGCAGTGTGAGCGCAAATGCAGTCCAGCGCCTTTAATGATCTACAGGCGGGCAGCCAAGGGAGATCGCCATGCGGGGAATGCTCGACAGACCGGAACAGGAACTGATTCTGGTGGTGGATGACGCCGTGGATGCTCGCCAACGCCTGGGTGCGTTGCTGGTCGACCGCTATCAGGTCAAGCTGGTTGGCAGTGACGAGGCGCTGCATGCAGCAAGGCGCAAGCCGCAGCCCGACCTGATCCTGCTTGGCTGGCAGGATGACTACGCGCTTTGTCGCCAGCTCAAGATCGATGCGCGTACCCGGCATATCCCGCTGATCCTGGTGACGGCCAGGAGCGAGGTCGCCGACGAACAACTGGGTTTCGATCTTGGCGCTGCCGATTACATTACCAAGCCGGTTAGCCCGCCCATCGTCCTTGCCCGGGTCAAGGCGCAGTTGCAGCTCAAGGTGGCTACCGACTACCTGCGCGACAAGAGCGAGTACCTGGAACTCGAGGTCAAGCGCCGCATTCGCGACATCCAGAACCTGCAGGATGTCACCATCGAGGCCATGGCCAGCCTGGCGGTGATGCGCGACAACCCTTGCAGCCGTCGTCTCGTGCGTACCGAGCGCTACATGACCTGCCTGGCGGCGGCGTTGGCGCGTCAGCAGCCGGCCTTGTCGGATGCACTGAACGAGGAGCGCATCGCCCAGCTGGGCAAGTCAGCCATGCTGCATGTGATCGACCGGCTGACCTTGCCCGACCGCGTGCTGCTCAACCACGGTGAACCGGATGAGGACGATCTGCGCCTGCTCAAGGAGGGAGTGATCGCTGGGCGCGATGCGCTGGAGCGGGCCGAGCGCCGGCTGGGCAGCATCACCGACTTTCTTTCCGACGCCAAGGACATCGTCTATGGCCAGCACGAGCGCTGGGATGGCAAGGGCTACCCGCAAGGCCTGCATGGCGAGCAGATTCCATTGTCGGCGCGGCTGATGGCGCTGGTCGGCGACTTCGAGGCACTGACCTGTCCACACCCTTATCTGCCGCCAGTGAGCCTGGATCAGGCAGTGGCGCAGATCAGCGCGGCCAGTGGTACACGCTTCGACCCGATGGTGGTGCTGGCCTTCGTGGAGGCGACGCCGGAGTTTCTGCACATCGCGCAAACCCTTGCCGACGATGCCGCTGCGGTCGGTGTCGAGCTGCAGCGACTGGAGGACTCGTTGGCCGAAAGCATCGAGCTGACGTTGCCGTCGGTACCTTGAGGCGATTTTGCGGCACCCGACGAGTCGCTGGTGTCACGATACGCAGTACATGTCGGCAAGTGCCCTGGGTAGGGGGCGCCGTGCGCACCGGGAATACTGCGATGCTTACCAGTGCGCACGACCTGGGTGCCCCACAACACCCTACGAGAAGTCACTCTAGGCGCTCCACATGATGGCAGGCCACCTGCCGTGCAGCGATCAGCCGCAGCTCGGGGCGTTCTTCCCGGCAGCGTTGATCGGCATACGGGCAGCGTTTGTGGAAGGCGCAGCCCGACGGCGGGTCGAGCGGATTGGGTAGCTCACCGCTGACACGCACTCGCGGTTTGTCCGGATCGGGATGGATGGTCGGCGTCGCTGACAACAACACCTGCGTATAAGGATGCAGCGGGCGCTCATAGAGCACTTCGGCCGGGCCCATTTCCACCGGGCGACCGAGGTACATCACCAGCACGTCGTCGGCGACATGGCGCACCACCGCGAGGTTATGCGAGATGAACACGTAGCCGGTGCCGAACTGCTCCTGCAGATCCATGAACAGATTGAGCACTTGCGCCTGGATCGACACGTCCAGCGCCGAGGTCGGTTCGTCCGCCACCAGCACCTTGGGCTGCAGCATCATCGCGCGAGCCAGGGCGATGCGCTGGCGCTGGCCGCCAGAGAACATGTGCGGATAGCGGTGGTAATGCTCGGGACGCAGGCCGACCTGTTGCATCATCGCCTGCACCTTCTCGCGGCGTTCGGCCGCGCTCAGGCGGGTGTTGATCAGCAGCGGCTCGGCCAATTGGTCGCCGACCTTCTGCCGCGGGTTGAGTGAGGCATAGGGGTTCTGGAACACCATTTGTACGTCGCGGCGCAATTGCCGGCGCTCGGCTTTGCTGGCGCCGGTCACTTCACGCCCGGCGATCTGCAGGCTGCCGGAACTGGGCTGCTCGATCAGGGTCAGGGCACGAGCCAGGGTCGACTTGCCGCAGCCGGACTCGCCGACCACGGCCAAGGTCTTGCCGGCCTCCAGGTTGAAGGACACGCCGTTGAGCGCCTGCACCGTCGCTGCCGGTTTGAATAGGCCGCGCGAGACGTTGTAGTGACGGGTCAGCTCATGGGCCTCGAGTACGTTGCTCATCAGGCCACCTCCAGGGGAAAGAAGCAGCGCGCGGCGCCACGGGCATGTTCGTCCAGAGCTGGTCGTTGCTGGCGGCAGCGTTCCTGTACGTAAGGGCAGCGCGGTGACAGCAGGCAGCCCTGCGGGCGGTCGTAGCGGCCAGGCACGATGCCGGGCAGGGTGGCCAGGCGGCTGGCCCCTGAGCCGTGCTCAGCCAAGCTCCTTTCAGGAAGCGCCTTGAGCAAGGCCTCGGTATAGGGATGGCTGGGCGCATCGAACAGGGTCGGTACCTGGCCCAGCTCCACCGCCTGCCCGGCGTACATCACGCAGACGCGCTGAGCGGTTTCGGCGACCACCGCCAGGTCATGCGTGATCAGCACCAGGGCCATGCCCTGGTCGCGCTGCAGGTTCAGCAGCAACTCCATGATCTGCGCCTGGATGGTCACGTCCAGCGCCGTGGTCGGCTCGTCGGCGATCAGCAGCTTGGGCTCGGCAGCGATCGCCATGGCGATCGCCACGCGCTGGCTCATGCCACCGGAGAGTTGATGTGGATAGGCATCGAGGCGGCTGGCCGCGCCGGGAATCTCCACCCGCTCCAGCAGCTCGAGGGCACGTGCGCGGGCGGCCTTGCCTTTCAGGCCCATGTGCTGGCGCAGCACTTCCTCGATCTGGAAACCCACGGTGTAACTGGGATTGAGGGCGGTCATCGGATCCTGGAAAACCATGGCCAGATCCTTGCCGACGATATGCCGGCGCTGCCTGCCTTTCAGGCGCAACATGTCGGTGCCGTCGAACTGCAGGCAATCGGCATGGACGATGCCGGGAGCGTCGATCAGCCCCATCAGCGCCATCATGGTCACCGACTTGCCGGAGCCGGACTCACCGACGATGGCCAGCACCTCGCCCTTTTTCACCGAGAGGTCGAGGCCATCGACTACGGGTACGGCGTCGGCGCCGCCGAAGCGCACGGACAGATTGTGGATATCCAGCAGGCTCATGCGCAGGCCCTCGCAGGGAGGCGGTGCGCCGTGCGCACCGAATCGAAGTCGTGCATGCAGGCCTCCTCAGATGGCGTTCTTGAGTTTCGGGTCGAGCGCATCGCGCAGGCCATCACCCATCAGGTTGATCGCCAGCACGCTGAGCAGAATGGCCAGGCCGGGCAGAGTGACCACCCACCAGGCGCGCTCGATGTAGTCGCGAGCCGAGGCCAGCATGGTGCCCCACTCGGGCGTTGGTGGCTGCACACCGAGGCCGAGAAAACCCAGTGCGGCGGCGTCGAGAATCGCCGAGGAGAAGCTCAGGGTGGCCTGCACGATCAGCGGCGCCATGCAGTTGGGCAACACGGTGACGAACATCAGTCGCGGCAGGCTGGCGCCGGCCAGTTGCGCGGCAGTGACGTAGTCGCGATTCAGCTCGCCCATCACCGCAGCGCGAGTAAGGCGCACATAGGATGGCAGCGAGACGATGGCGATGGCGAAGATGGTGTTGATCAGCCCGGGGCCGAGAATGGCGACGATGGCCACGGCCAGCAGCAGCGAGGGCAGTGCCAGCATGATGTCCATCAGGCGCATGATGCCGGGGCCGAGCAGGCGCGGGAAAAAGCCGGCACAGAGTCCCAGCAGGATGCCGGGAACCAGCGACAACACCACCGAGGCCAGACCGATCAGCAGCGACAGTCGCGCGCCATGGATGATCCGCGAGAGCAGGTCACGGCCCAGCTCGTCGGTGCCAAGCAGGAATTGCCACTGGCCGCCTTCCAGCCATACCGGCGGGGTGAGCAGGAAGTCGCGGTATTGCTCGCTGGGATGGTGCGGGGCGATCCAGGGTGCGAACAGCGCGCAGAACACGATCAGCAGTATGAACGCCAGGCCGCAGACGGCGCCCTTGTTGTGCTTGAAGGCATGCCAGAACTCCTTCAGTGGCGAAGGGTAGAGCAGGCTCTGGTCGAGGCTGGTGGAGGTGGTCATCGGTATGTCGCCTCCAGGGTAGGGTGCGCCGTGCGCACCGATCGTTCGTCGCCAATGGTGGTGCGCATGGCCTGGGCGGCCCCGCGACACCCTACGGAGTGGTTCATGTCGCTCTCCTTAGCGCTGGTGGCGAATGCGTGGGTTGGCCAGGCCATAGAGAATGTCCACGATGAAGTTGACCAGGATCACCAGGCAGGCGATCAGCAGGATGCCGTTCTGCACCACCGGGTAGTCACGGGCGCCGATGGCCTCGATCAGCCACTTGCCGATGCCGGGCCAGGCGAAGATGGTTTCGGTCAGCACGGCGCCGCCGAGCAGGCTGCCGATCTGCAGACCGAACACGGTCAGTACCGGGATTAGCGCGTTGCGCAGGCCGTGGACGAACACCACCCGTGCCGGTGACAGCCCCTTGGCCCGCGCGGTGCGAATGTAGTCCTCGCGCAGCACTTCGAGCATGGCCGAGCGGGTCATGCGTGCGATCACTGCCAGGGGGATGGTGCCGAGCACGATGGCCGGCAGGATCAGGTGATGCAGGGCGTCGACGAAGGCGCCTGGCTCGTCGGAGAGCAGGGTATCGATGAGCATGAAGCCGGTGACGGGCGGGATATCGAAGAGCAGGTCATTGCGCCCGGACACCGGTGTCCAGCCCAGGCCGGTGGAAAAGAACATGATCAGCAGCAGGCCCCACCAGAAAATCGGCATGGAATAGCCGGTCAGCGAGATGCCCATTATCCCGTGATCGAACAGCGAACCACGTTTGAGCGCGGCGATGACGCCTGCGATGACGCCCAGCGTACCGGCGAACAGCAGGGCAGCCAGGGCCAGTTCGACGGTAGCCGGAAACAGGGTGATGAACTCGCTCCACACGCCGTCGTTGGAACGCAGAGACTTGCCCAGGTCGCCGGTGGCGAGCTGGCCGATGTAGTCGAGGTACTGGGCGTACAGCGGTTTGTTCAGGCCCAGGCGCTCCATGGCCTGGGCATGCAGTTCGGGGTCGACGCGGCGTTCGCCCATCATCACCTCCACCGGATCACCGGGGATCAGGCGGATCAGCGAGAAGGTTAGCAACGTGACGCCGAAAAAGGTGGGGATCAGCAGCCCCAGGCGTCGGGCGATGAATGACAGCATCAGGCGGTTCTACTCCATGGCTGGAAGCGGGCGCCGGACTGCGTGGCCTGGCGCTGTTGTAGTGATTGCGTAGCCCGGATGTAATCCGGGGATTGGTTGAAGGGCGTGGCAAAGAAGTCCCGGATTGCATCCGGGCTACGACGACTCATGGCACTTTAACCCTGGCGAAATTGTTCGAGCCCATGGGACTGAGGACGAAGCCTTCCACACCTTTACGCAGGGCGACGAACTGCTTCGGATGCGCCAAGGCGATCCAGGGAGCCTGCTCATGGAAGATCGCCAGGGCCTGACGATACAACGCGGCGCGCTTGCCCTGCTCGGGTTCCTGGCGTGCCTGGGTGATCAGCCTGTCGAAGCTTTCATCGCACCAGCCGGCCTGGTTCTCGCCACTTCTGGCGGCGGCGCAGGACAGGTTGGGGGTGAGGAAATTATCCGGGTCGCCGTTGTCGCCGGCCCAGCCCATGAACACCAGGTCGTGCTCGCCATTCTTGGCGCGCTTGATCAGTTCGCCCCATTCGAACACGCGGATGTCGCTTTGAATGCCGATGGCGGCGAGATCAGCCTGCAGCATCTGTGCGCCGATACCCGGGTTGGGATTGGTCGGGCCGCCGCCGGGGCGCGTCCAGATCGACAGCTTGAAACCATCGCCATGGCCCGCCTCGGCCAGCAACTGGCGGGCGCGCTCAGGGTCGTGAGGCCAGTCCTTCAGCGTGTCGTCATGCCCCCACAAGGTTGCCGGGTAGGGCGCAACGGCAGGTGTCGCGTTGCCTTCGCCGTATTGCGCGCGAATGTAGGCAGCCTTGTCGAACGCCAGGTTCAGGGCCTGGCGCACGCGCACGTCATCCAGCGGTGGGTGACGGGTGTTGATGCCGATATAGGCGGTCAGCAGCGAGTCCAGCTCCAGTACCTGCAGCTTCGTATCGGCCTTCAGGGCGGGAATGTCCACGGGACGCGGGAACAGGCTGATCTGGCAGTCGCCGGCCTTCAGGCGTTGCTGGCGCACGTTGGGCTCGGGGGTGATGGCCAGCACCAGGCGCTCGATTGCAGGCGGCTCGCCCCAGTAATCGGGGTTGCCGCGAAAGCGTACCTGGGCATCCTTGGTGTAGCGTTCGAAGACGAAGGGGCCGGTGCCGATGGGCTCTGCATTCAATCGTTCAGGCGTGTTCGCGGCAAGCAGGTGATCGGCGTACTCGGCGGAATAAATCGAGGCGAAGCCCATGGCCAGGTTGGCCAGGAAGGGCGCCTCGGGGTGTTTGAGAACGAAGCGCACGCGATGCTCGTCGAGTTTTTCCACGCGTTCGATCAACTGCGCCAGGCCCATTGACTCGGCATAGGGAAAGCCGCGCGGCGACAGTTTGTGCCAGGGGTGAGCCGGGTCGAGCTGGCGCTGGAAGCTCCACAGCACATCGTCGGCATTGAATTCTCTGCGTGGAGTGAAGCCCTTGTTGGCGTGGAACTTCACGCCCTGGCGCAGGGTGAAGGTGTAGCTCAGGCCGTCGTCGGCGATTTCCCAGCTCTTTGCCAGTGCGGGCACGATCTGAGTGCTGCCGGGGGCGAAGTCCACCAGGCGTTCGAACAGCGTCTCGGCGCTGGCGTCGGCCGTGGTCGCCGCCGTGTACTGAACGATGTCGAAGCCTTCCGGACTGGCCTCGGTGCAGACCACCAGATTGTTCGCGGCCTGCGCGTGCACGGTGAGCAGTGCGGCCAACAACAGGCCGCCTCGGAGAAAGGGCATGGGTAACTCCTGTCCAGGGTAGAGGCGGCGTGCCCTGGGCCACGCCGCCTGCCATCACTTGGCTATTCCTACACCATAGAAGGAGTTGAGTGCGAACGGACTGATGCGGAAGTCCTGCACTTCCTTGCGCATCGGCTGGTACACGGTGGAGTGTGCCAGCGGGGTGATCGGCACTTCGCGCTTGAGGATCACCTGTGCCTGCTTGTACAGCTCGGTGCGTTCGCCCACATCGGTGGTGCGCTTGGCGGCCTTGACCAGCTTGTCATAGTCCTCGTAGCACCATTTGGAGAAGTTGTTGCCGTCGACCGCATCGCAGCCGTAGAGGGTGCCAAGCCAGTTGTCCGGGTCGCCGTTGTCGCCGCTCCAGCCGATCAACATGGCATCGTGTTCGCCGGCTTTGGCGCGCTTGAGGTACTCGCCCCATTCGTAGCTGACGATGCGGGCCTTGATGCCGATCTTGGCCCAGTCGGCCTGCAGCATCTCGGCGATCAGTTTGGCGTTGGGGTTGTACGGCCGCTGCACCGGCATGGCCCAGAGCGTGATCTCGGTGCCTTCCTTGACGCCGGCTGCCTTGAGCAATTCCTTGGCCTTCTCCGGGTCGAAGGCCGGATCCTTGATGTCCTGGTTATACGACCATTGAGTCGGCGGCATGCCGTTTACGGCCAACTGGCCAGCCTTCTGATACACCGCATCGAGGATCGCCTGCTTGTTCACCGCCATGTCCAGCGCCTGGCGCACTTCCAGTTTGTCGAACGGCGGGTGAGTGACGTTGTAGGCGATGTAGCCGACGTTGAAACCGGCCTGCTCAGGCATCTGTAGCTTGGCGTCCTTCTGCAGCGCGTCGATATCGGCCGGGCGCGGGAACAGGGTGACGTGGCATTCGCCCGCGCGCAGCTTCTGCATGCGCACCGAGGCGTCGGTATTGATGGCGAAGATCAGGTTGTCGATCTTCACGTCCTCGGGTTTCCAGTAATCGGTATTGCCCTTGTAACGAATCACCGCGTCCTTCTGGTAGCGGCTGAAGACGAAGGGGCCGGTGCCGATGGGCTTCTGGTTGATATCGGCGGCCTTGCCGGCCTTGAGCAACTGGTCGGCATACTCGGCAGACTGGATCGAGGCAAAGCTCATCGCCAGGTTCTGCACGAAGGCGGCGTCCACCTCGTTGAGGGTGAAGCGCACGCTGTGATCGCCCAGCTTCTCCAGTTTGGCGATGTTGCTGTCCATGCCCATGTCGGTGAAGTAGGGGAACTCGGTGGGGTATGCCTTGCGGAACGGGTGATCCTTGTCGAGCATGCGCTCGAAGGTGAACAGCACGTCATCGGCGTTGAACTCGCGGCTGGGCTTGAAGTACTCGGTGGTGTGAAATTTCACCCCCGGTCGCAGTTTGAAGGTGTAGCTGAGGCCATCGTCGGAGACCTCCCAGCTTTCGGCCAGGCCGGGCTCGACCTTGGTGCCGCCCCGTTCGAACTGGGTCAGGCGGTTGAAGATGGTTTCCGCTGCGGCATCGAAATCGGTACCGGTGGTGTAAAGGCCTGGGTCGAAACCGGCGGGGCTGCCTTCGGAACAGAACACCAGGTTGGCGGCGCTGGCGAGAGGAGCGCTGGCGATCAGCCCAGCGGTAAGCAAAGCCTGGATAAGGGCGTTCTTGCGCATCATGACCTCTTCATTTTTGTGCTTTTTGTCGAGGAGCTCCTTATGGGAGCCTCCTGGCAAGCTATGCAGGGCATGTGCCTGAGGCAAGCGCGTTTTTGAGGTAAACAAGGTTAGCGCTACGGCGTTGTAAGCCGCTGTCGCATTTATGAAAATATGCAGGGAAAAGATGGCAAAACGCCGTTATCTGTCGACAACGGCGCTGCTTTGTTGCGGGGCGTGAATCAGGGCATTTGCACTTCGATGACGCCATCGGCGCTTACCGTGACCTGGCTGGTGCCGGCTTCGATTTCCGGTGTGGGCGCTGCATCCATCATCGCCATGCCTTTGGCCTCGAAGTTGCGCATGGCCATCTGCGGCTGAAAACCGCCGGTGTTCAGGCTCAGGCTGACCAGTTTGTAGCCCTTGCCACCCAGGGCTTCGGTCGCCAGTTGCGCGCGGGCCTTGAAGGCATTCACGGCGTCCTTGAGCATGGCGTCTTCGCGGGTCTTGCGGGTGTCGCCGGCGATGCTGAAATCCATACCGCCCATCTTCATCTTCTGCAGCAGTTCACCGGTCAGGGTGGACAGGCGGGCGAAGTCTGCACTCTCCAGGCGCACCTCGGCACGCTCGCGCCAGGCAGTGATCTTCTGACCCTTGTCGTCATACACCGGGTAGCTGTTGCGGCTACCCAGCTTGACCGCCACACCATTCACCTTACGAGCCTGCTCCAGGGTCTGGTTCAGGGTATTGGTGATCTCCGCGGCCAGCTTGGCCGGATCGCTGTTCTGCGATTCGGTGTAGAGGGTGACATGCATCAGGTCGTGGGCGACCTCCTGATTGACCTCGGCGCGCAGGGCAATCTGGTTGTAGCGCGCGTCGTCCGCCAACAGGCCAGTGCTGGCCAGGCTGGCGATGGTCAGGGCGAGGGCAGAGGCGATACGGGGCATGGTGCGCATGTGCAGTTCCTTTTCTGATGGCCTTGTGGCCGTTTCCCGAGGGTAGACGAAGCCTAGTGACCATTCGGGTTAAATGCGGTTCATCTTTTTATGGTCGGGCGTACAAACTCTAGTCATGCGGCTGTGCGTCCGGTTGACGCAGCGGCGGAAGGCCGCGTTCTGCTTGGTTATACTCGCCTCCAGCCTAGGGAGTCTTCATGCTCGAACCCGTGCAGTTATTGTCCGCCAGTCGCCAGAATCTCTGGCGGCTCACCCTGATTCGTATTCTCGTACTGGCAGCCCAGGCTGGCTCGGTGGGGCTCGCTTACAAGTCGGGCATATTGCCGCTGCCCTGGATGCAGTTATCGGTCACCCTCGGCATCTCCCTGCTGTTGTGCCTGGGCACGGCGTTGCGCCTGCGTGGCCCATGGCCGGTCACCGAAGTGGAGTACGCGGTGCAACTGGGTTGCGACCTGATCATCCACAGCGTGCTGTTGTACTACTCGGGTGGTTCGACCAACCCCTTCGTTTCCTACTATCTGGTGCCGCTGACCATCGCTGCGGCGACCCTGCCGTGGATGTTCACCATCGTCCTCTCCGGTATGGCACTGACTGGCTATACCCTGCTGCTGGTGTGGACGCACCCGATGGAGCTGCCCGCCGCGCGCGAGAGTTTGCTGGTCTATGGCATGTGGCTGAGTTTCGCTCTGGCCGCGTCGTTGATCACCTTCTTCGTCGCCAAAATGGCCGAAGAGCTGCGCCGCCAGGACGAGCTACGCGCCGAGCGTCGCGAGGAAAGCCTGCGTGATCAGCAGTTGTTGGCCGTGGCCACCCAGGCTGCCGGCGCCGCCCATGAGCTTGGCACGCCATTGGCGACCATGAGCGTGCTGCTCAAGGAGCTGCGTCAGGAATACAGTGACAAACCGGCTCTGCAGGACGACCTGGCGTTGCTGCAGGAGCAGGTCAAGCTGTGCAAGTACACCCTGCAGCAACTGGTGCGTGCTGCCGAGAACGATCGGCGTCAGGCGGTGGTGGAACAGTCCTGTGTCGAATGGCTGGAAACGACCTTGAATCGCTGGCACCTGATGCGTCCCGAAGCCAGCTATCGCTACCAGTGCCTGGGGCGCGGTACGCCGCCCAAGCTGATGCCGCCCGCCGATCTCACCCAGGCGCTGCTCAACTTGTTGAACAACGCTGCCGATGCCTGCCCGGACAAGCTCGACATTCGTCTGGACTGGGATCATCAGTGGGTGCGCCTGAGTATCCGTGATCATGGCGCTGGCGTGCCGCTGGCCATCGCTGAGCAGCTTGGCCGGCCGTTCTTCACCACCAAGGGCAAGGGTTTCGGCCTGGGGCTGTTCCTCAGCCAGGCCAGCGTGACCCGCGCCGGTGGTACGGTTAAGTTGTATAACCATGAAGAAGGCGGCACCCTCACCGAATTGAAGTTGCCGCGAGCCTATGGCGTGGCCTGAGAAGGAAAAACCAGCATGAGCGAAGAATCCCTGTTCGAAGGCGAGGAGCAGCCCCACCTGCTGCTGGTGGACGATGACCCGACCTTTACCCGCGTCATGGCTCGCGCCATGAGCCGCCGTGGTCTGCGCGTGTCCACTGCCTCCAGTGCCGAAGAAGGCCTGGCGCTGGCCAAGGAGGATCTGCCCGATTACGCGGTGGTGGATCTGAAGATGGAGGGCGACTCTGGCCTGGTGCTACTGCCCAAGCTGCTGGAGTTGGACGCCGAGATGCGAGTGGTGCTCCTTACCGGTTATTCCAGCATCGCCACTGCGGTTGAGGCGATCAAGCGCGGGGCCGCCAACTACCTGTGCAAACCGGCCGATGCCGATGATGTGCTGACTGCGTTGCTCTCCGAGCATGCCGACCTGGATAGCCTGGTGCCGGAAAACCCGATGTCGGTGGATCGCCTGCAGTGGGAGCATATTCAGCGGGTTCTGGCCGAGCACGAAGGTAATATCTCTGCGACAGCCCGCGCCCTGGGCATGCACCGCCGCACCTTGCAGCGCAAGTTGCAGAAGCGCCCGGTTCGCCGCTGAGCCTTTTAACTGCTCAACAAGTAGGGCGTACCGGGCGGCGATTCGGTTCACCCTACTTGCGTGAGTTCTCACGCTGTAGGGCGTACTCGCGAAGCAGTACGCCGTCGGTGTTGCACTGGAGAACTGTGATTTGGGCTACGAAGACTCGGTGGACTGTTCGCTACGCTACGAGCGGCCGGTGACCCGGTTCACCCTACACCCTCGAATCGCGCGTGATTGCCCATAGCCGGAAAATGCTTAGCCGGCTAACATAGGTTGTCAGACGACCTTTCGGTGCCGTGATGTTCGCCGTCATCCAGCAAACCCTCGCCATTACTGCACCCGTATTCGCCATGCTGTTTCTCGGTGTGGCGCTCAAGCGCCTGCACTGGATCGACAACGCCTTCATCGACACCGCTTCCAGTCTGGTGTTTCGCGGCACCATGCCGACCCTGCTGTTCATCGGCATCGTCAAGGCCGACCTGAGTACGGCGCTGCAACCCGAGTTGCTGCTGTTCTTCGTGATCGCCACGCTGGTGTGCTTTGCCATCGCCTGGGCATGGGCGATCTGGCGAGTGCCGCACGTCGACCGAGGTATCTACACCCAAGGCGCGTTTCGCGGTAACAACGGTATCGTCGGTCTGGCGCTGGCCACCAGCATGTACGGCGATTACGGCCTGTCGCTGGGCGCGGTGCTCGGTGGCGTGGTGATCCTCTGCTACAACGTGCTCTCGGCCATCGTCCTGGCCATCTACAGCCCGGGTGCCAAGACCGGTGTGCTGGCCATCAGCAAGAGCATCGTGACCAACCCGCTGATCATCGGGGTGCTGGCGGCGATTCCCTTCGCCTACTGGCAGATTCCGCTGCCGGCCTGGCTGATGACCTCTGGGCAGTATTTCGCGCAGATGACCCTGCCGCTGGCGCTGATCTGTATCGGCGGTACGCTCAGCCTCAACTCGTTGCGCCGCAGCAGTGGCGTCGCCGTCGGTTCCAGCCTGATGAAAATGGTCTGGCTGCCGTTGATCTCGACGCTGGGTGCCTGGTTGTGGGGCTTTCGTGATGCCGACCTGGCGATTCTCTTCCTCTATTTCGCCAGCCCGACGGCGGCGGCCAGCTTCGTCATGGCGCGTGCCGTCGGTGCCAACCATGAGCTGGCGGCGGCGATCATTGTGATCACCACGCTGGCGGCGGTGGTCACCACCAATATCGGTCTGCTGATCCTGCAGTGGGGCGGGTGGATCTAGGATCGGGCGTAGGGCGGCACTCGCCAGCGTGCTAATGGCCGGTCGTACCTGCCCTGCGTTTCATTTGCTCTGATATTCCTCGATGACTTCCTGGGCGGCGCGGAAGGCGTCGATGCTGGCTGGCACGCCGGCGTAAACAGCGCAGTGCAGCAGGGTTTCGCGGATTTCTTCGACGGTGCAGCCGTTGTTCAGTGCGCCACGCACATGGCCCTTTAGCTCCTGCGGGCACTTCAACGCGGTCAGTGCGGCCAGGGTGATCAGGCTGCGGGTCGCGCGCGGCAGGCCGCTGCGCGTCCACACGCCGCCCCAGGCATGCTCGTTGATGAAATCCTGTAGCGGCTGGGTGAATTCGGTGGCATTACCCTGGGCGCGGTCGACGAAGGCGTCGCCCATCACCTCGCGGCGGACTTTCAAACCCTGGTCATGTGTGTCGCTCATTGCGTTTGCATCCTCGTATCAATCCAGTGCTTCGATGCGTACCGGCACCACGCCGGCGCGTAGCATGTCCAGGCGCTCAGCGGCGGCGCGAGAGACATCAATGACGCGCCCGCGCACGAACGGGCCGCGGTCGTTGATGCGCACCACCACACTGCGCTCGTTGTTCAGATTGGTGACGCGCACTCGGGTGCCGAAGGGCAGGCTACGGTGTGCAGCGGTCAGCGCATTCTGGTTGAAGCGCTCGCCACTGGCGGTCTTCTGTCCATGATGGCGGTCGCCATAGTAGGACGCCTTGCCACTTTCGCTGGCGCCACTGCCACCGCCGCCAAAGGTAGAACAGCCGGTGAGCAGGGCGAGTGCGCCGAGCAGGGCGTATGTCTGTAGTCCGGAGGCTATCCGGGGTAGTGAGAATTCCCAGATTGCATCCGGGCTACGGGTGGCCATTGCAGGGTTCTCCTGATGGAAAGACGCCGGGCAAGCCCGGCGTCGTTTCTTAAGACAGCGAGACGGTTCGACTCAGCCTTCGAGCTTTTTCTTCAGCAGTTCGTTCACTTGCCCCGGGTTGGCCTTGCCTTTGGAGGCTTTCATGGCCTGACCGACGAAGAAGCCGAACATCTTGCCGCGCTTGGCTTCGTCGCTGGCGCGGTACTGCTCGACCTGCTCGGCATTGGCGGCCAGCACCTCATCGAGCATCGCCTCGATGGCGCCGGAATCGGTGACCTGCTTGAGGCCCTTCTTCTCGATCACTTCGTCAGCCGTCGCGCCTTCACCAGCCGCTAGGGCCTCGAAGACCATCTTGGCGATCTTGCCGCTGATGGTGTTGTCCTTGATGCGCAGGATCATGCCGCCCAGTTGCTCGGCGGACACTGGCGACTGCTCGATCTCCAGGCCTTCCTTGTTGAGCAGGCTGGACAGCTCGCCCATCACCCAGTTGGCCGACAGCTTGGCATCGCCGCAGGTCTTCTCGACGACTTCGAAGTAGTCGGCCAGCTCGCGGCTGGCGCTGAGCACGCTGGCGTCGTAGGTGGACAGGCCGAACTGACTCTCGAAGCGCTCACGCTTCTGCGGCGGCAGCTCGGGCAGGCCGGCACGCAGTTCCTCGAGGAAGCTGCGTTCGATCACCACCGGCAGCAGATCCGGGCAGGGGAAGTAACGGTAGTCGTTGGCTTCTTCCTTGCTGCGCATGGAGCGCGTCTGGTCCTTGTTGGGATCGTACAGGCGGGTTTCCTGCACCACTTTGCCGCCGTCTTCGATCAGCTCGATCTGGCGCTGCACTTCGCGGTTGATGGCTTTCTCGATGAAGCGGAACGAGTTGACGTTCTTGATCTCGGCGCGGGTGCCGAACTCGGCCTGGCCCTTCGGGCGTACCGAGACGTTGCAGTCGCAACGCAGCGAGCCTTCGGCCATGTTGCCGTCGCAGATGCCCAGGTAGCGGACGAGTGCGTGGATGGCCTTCACATAGGCCACCGCTTCCTTGGCTGAACGGATGTCCGGCTCGGAGACGATTTCCAGCAGCGGTGTGCCGGCGCGGTTCAGGTCGATGCCGCTCATGCCCTGGAAGTCTTCGTGCAGGCTCTTGCCGGCGTCCTCTTCCAGGTGCGCGCGGGTGATGCCGATGCGCTTGACGGTGCCGTCTTCCAGGGTGATGTCGAGGAAGCCCTTACCGACGATGGGGTGATCCATCTGGCTGGTCTGGTAGCCCTTCGGCAGATCCGGGTAGAAGTAGTTCTTGCGTGCGAAGACGTTACGCTCGGCGATCTCTGCATCGATGGCCAGGCCGAACTGGCAGGCCATGCGCACGGCCTCGGAGTTGAGCACCGGCAGGGTGCCGGGCATGCCGAGGTCGACCAGGCTGGCTTGGGTGTTCGGTTCGGCGCCGAAGGTGGTGGCGCTGGCCGAGAATATCTTCGATTGGGTGCTGAGCTGAGCGTGAATCTCGAGCCCGATTACGGTTTCCCATTGCATCTTTAGTGTTCCTCGATCCTGTATGGCGTGAGCAAGCCCTCTCCCGGCGCTACGCGCCACCCTCTCCCATGAATGGGAGAGGGGAAACGGCTGCATGGCTGCGCCATGGCTTAGAAGCCGCTCGGTGCTTGTTTGTGCCAGTCGCTGACCTGCTGGTACTGGTGTGCGACATTGAGCAGACGACCTTCCTGGAAGTAGTTGCCGAGCAACTGCACGCCCACCGGCAGGCCATCGACGAAGCCGGCCGGCATCGACAGGCCGGGGATGCCGGCCAGGTTGGCGGTGATGGTGTAGATGTCTTCCAGGTAGGCGGAAACCGGGTCGGCGTTCTTCTCGCCGAGTTTCCAGGCCAAGTTCGGCGTGGTTGGGCCGAGGATCACGTCGACGTCCTTGAAGGCGGCGACGAAGTCGTTCTTGATCAGCCGGCGGATCTGCTGGGCCTTGATGTAGTAGGCGTCGTAGTAACCGGCGGACAGCGCGTAGGTGCCGACCATGATGCGCCGCTTCACTTCGGCGCCGAAGCCTTCGCCACGCGAGCGCTTGTACAGATCCTGCAGGTCTTTCGGGTTCTCGCAGCGATAGCCGAAGCGCACGCCGTCGAAACGCGACAGGTTGGAGCTGGCCTCGGCCGGTGCGATCACGTAGTAGGCAGGAATGGCGTGCTGCATGTTCGGCAAGCTGATGTCCTTGACGCTGGCGCCGAGCTTCTTCAGCTCTTCGACCACGGCCAGCACCTTCTCGCCGATACGCGCGTCGAGGCCGGCACCGAAGTATTCCTTCGGCAGGCCGATGCGCAGGCCGGCCAGCGGCTGGGCGAGAGCGGCCAGGTAGTCATCGACCGGCTGATCGACGCTGGTCGAGTCTTTCTGATCGAAGCCGGCCATGGCACCCAGCAGCAGGGCGCAGTCTTCGGCTGTGCGGGCCAGCGGGCCGCCCTGATCGAGGCTGGAGGCATAGGCGATCATGCCCCAGCGCGAAACACGACCGTAGGTCGGTTTGATCCCGGTGAGGTTGGTCAGTGCGGCCGGCTGGCGGATCGAGCCGCCGGTGTCGGTGCCGGTGGCGGCCGGCAGCAGGCGTGCAGCGACCGCCGCTGCCGAGCCGCCCGAGGAGCCGCCAGGCACGCGGGTCAGATCCCAGGGGTTCTTGACCGGGCCGTAGTGGCTGGATTCGTTGGCCGAGCCCATGGCGAACTCGTCCATGTTCAGTTTGCCGAGCGTTACGGCACCAGCCGTGGCGAGTTTCTCGACCACGGTAGCGTCATAGGGTGCCTTGAAACCGGTGAGGATCTTCGAGCCGCAACTGGTCAGCACACCGTTGGTGCAGAACAGATCCTTGTGGGCGATCGGCGCGCCGAGCAGGGCGCCGTTCTCGCCGGCGGCGCGGCGGGCGTCGGCGGCCTTGGCCTGGCCGATGGCCAGGTCTTCGGTAACGGTGATGAAGCTGTTGAGCTGCGGGTCGAGCTGAGCGATACGCGCCAGCAGGTTGCGGGTCAGCTCTTCGGCGGAAAACTGCTTGGCGGCGAGGCCTTGGGCAATCTCGGCGAGGGTCAGTTGATGCATGGGAACCCTTTTCCTTTTATTCGATGACTTTCGGCACGAGGTACAGGCCGCTTTCCACGGCCGGGGCGATGGCCTGGTAGGCGTCGCGCTGGTTGCTCTCGGTAACCACGTCGGCGCGCAGGCGCTGGGTGGCTTCCAGCGGGTGAGCCAGGGGGTCGATGCCCTGGGTATCGACGGCCTGCATCTGGTCGATCAGGCCGAGGATGTTGTTCAGGGTTTCGGTGGTTTGCGGAATATCGCCTTCGTTCAGACCCAGGCGGGCCAGGTGGGCGATTTTTTCCACCTCGGAGCGTTCAAGCGCCATCGGGGTTCTCCAGTGGAAGAGTGAAAGGTGGGCTTCGGTATGCAGGTCGCAGGGAACAGATGTCGCGAGCAGGCGGTCAAAGGCCGCGATGTGCGGCTGCAAGGCCCGGAAAAACAGGCAATCTACCATATTGCCGCCTTGCTCAAAATCCCTGCCGTTGTTAGAGTTTGCCGCACTTTTTACCTGCGCGTTTTGCGCGCCTGGCCTTCACCCACGCGTTGCCTAGGGTCCCTTCCTAATGTTCAAGAAACTGCGTGGCATGTTTTCCAGCGATCTGTCGATCGACCTGGGCACTGCCAATACCCTTATTTATGTGCGCGAGCGCGGTATCGTCCTGAATGAGCCGTCCGTGGTCGCTATCCGTACCCACGGCAACCAGAAGAGCGTCGTGGCCGTCGGTACCGAAGCCAAACGCATGCTCGGTCGTACGCCGGGCAACATTTCTGCCATCCGCCCGATGAAGGATGGCGTCATCGCCGACTTCAGCGTCTGCGAGAAGATGCTGCAGTACTTCATCAACAAGGTTCACGAGAACAGCTTCCTGCAGCCATCGCCGCGTGTGCTGATCTGCGTGCCGTGCAAATCGACCCAGGTCGAGCGTCGCGCCATCCGCGAATCCGCTCTGGGCGCTGGGGCACGTGAAGTGTTCCTGATCGAAGAGCCGATGGCCGCAGCCATCGGTGCCGGCCTGCCGGTCGAGGAAGCCCGTGGTTCCATGGTCGTCGACATCGGCGGCGGCACCACCGAGATCGCCCTGATCTCCCTCAACGGTGTGGTCTATGCGGAATCCGTGCGTGTTGGCGGCGACCGTTTCGACGAAGCCATCATCACCTACGTGCGCCGCAACTACGGCTCGCTGATCGGTGAAGGCACCGCCGAGCGCATCAAGCAGGAAATCGGCACCGCCTACCCAGGTGGCGAGATCCGTGAAGTCGACGTACGTGGCCGTAACCTGGCCGAAGGCGTACCGCGCAGCTTCACCCTGAACTCCAATGAAGTGCTCGAGGCGCTGCAGGAATCCCTGGCGACCATCGTCCAGGCGGTCAAGAGCGCGCTGGAGCAATCGCCACCCGAGCTGGCCTCGGACATCGCCGAGCGCGGTCTGGTGCTGACCGGTGGTGGCGCGCTGCTGCGTGACCTGGACAAGCTGCTGAGCCAGGAAACCGGCCTGCCGGTGATCGTCGCCGAAGACCCGCTGACCTGCGTCGCCCGTGGCGGCGGCAAGGCGCTGGAAATGATGGATCGCCATGCGATGGATCTGCTCTCCACCGAGTAAGCCTTCCATTCGTGGCTCGCTGTCGTGCCGCCTCCGGGCGGCACGCGCATATTCGAGCATTGCAGTACACTCGGCCCAACCTTTGCCTGACCGGTTTGCCTTTCGCATGAATTCGCGCGCTTTCCGCCCTCGTGGCACACAAGGAGCCGGCCATTAAGCCGCTCTTCGCCAAAGGTCCCTCGCTGGGCATCCGCCTGCTGGTGCTGGCCGTGCTTTCGGCTGTGTTGATGGTGGTGGATGCGCGTTTCGATGCGCTCAAGTCGGCGCGCAGTCAGATGGGCCTGGTTCTGACCCCCTTCTATTGGCTGGCCGACCTGCCAGTGCGTGCCTGGGATGGTGCCACGCAGCAGATTTCCTCGCGCAGCGAGCTGATGGCCGAGAACGAGAAGCTCAAGGCCGAGGCGCTGCTGTTGCAGCGTCGCCTGCAGAAGCTGGCCACTCTCACTGAGCAGAACGTGCGCTTGCGCGAGTTGCTCAACTCGTCGGCGCTGGTGGATGAGGAAGTCCTGGTCGGCGAACTGATCGGCGTCGATCCCAATCCCTATACCCACCGCATTCTCATCGACAAGGGCGAGAAGGACGGTGTGTTCCTCGGTCAGCCGGTGCTCGATGCCCGTGGTCTGATGGGCCAGGTAGTCGAGATCATGCCTTACACCTCGCGGGTGCTGCTGCTGACCGATACCACCCACAGCATCCCGGTGCAGGTCAACCGTAATGGTCTGCGCGCCATTGCCGTCGGTACCGGCAACCCGGAACGCCTGGAGCTGCGTCACGTGGCTGATACGGCGGATATCAAGGAAGGCGATCTGCTGGTCAGCTCTGGCATGGGCCAGCGTTTCCCCGCGGGTTACCCGGTGGCCACGGTCAAGGAAGTGATCCACGACTCCGGCCAGCCTTTCGCCATCGTCCGTGCCGTACCGACCGCGGCGCTGAATCGCAGTCGTTATCTGCTACTGGTGTTTTCCGACCGGCGTACGCCGGAACAGCGCGCCAACGACTCGGCCGAGGCCCAGGAAGCGGCGGATCGCGAGGCTGAGCAGGTGCAGCAGGGCGAGCAGGCCCCAGGTTCCGCTCCTGCTCCCGCCGCGCCGGCAGTACCGTCCGAAGCGGCCCCCGTGCAGGAGGGTAACTGATGGTCGGCATACAACCGCGGAATGGCTGGGTGATCTGGCTGACCCTGGCCCTGGGGCTGCTGCTCAGTGTTTCGCCACTGCCCGAGTTCATGCAGATCGGCAGGCCGCTCTGGGTGGCGCTGGTGTTGACCTACTGGGTCTTGGCACTCCCGCATCGGGTCGGCATGACCACTGCCTGGGTTCTGGGGCTGGCGCAGGATGTGCTGTTCGGCACGCTGCTCGGGCAGCATGCATTGATTCTGACCCTGATCACCTTCCTGGTGCTGAGCCTGCATCAGCGTCTGCGCATGTTCCCCATGTGGCAGCAGAGCATGGTGCTGATGGTGGTGTTCGGCCTGGCTCAGCTGGTACAGCTGTGGCTCAATGCCCTGACCGGCAGTCGTCCGCCCACGCTGGCATTCGTCTTGCCGGCACTGGTCAGCGCACTGCTCTGGCCGTGGATCTGCGGCTTCCTGCGCGGGCTGCATCGCCGCCTGAACGTCAACTGAGGTCGGCCACGGGATACGCCGGGCCGAGACTCGTCCGATAGGGAGAATTCTCATGGCCACGCTTTTCCTGGCCTCCGCTTCGCCCCGTCGTCGTGAACTGCTGGCCCAGATCGCTGTGCCATGCGTCACGCAAATCGCTTCGATAGATGAAAGCCCCTTGCCTGACGAGCCCGCCGCAGCCTATGTAGAGCGTCTGGCGCTGGAAAAGGCGCGCGCCGGCCTGGCCGCGTTGAGCGATCCTGACGATGCGGTGGTGCTGGGGGCCGATACGGTGGTGGTGCTCGATGGTCGGATTCTCGGCAAACCACTGGATTTCGAGGATTTCTGCCGCACGCTGAACGGCCTTTCCGGTCGTAGTCATCAGGTGATGACGGCTGTGGCGTTGGTCAGCCGCGACGCCGAAGCCGCGCAGATCGTGTGCAGCGATGTCACCTTTCGGCCGTTGAGCGAGGCGGAAATCGCCGCCTACTGGGCCAGCGGAGAACCCTGCGACAAGGCGGGCGGTTATGGTATTCAAGGGCTGGCGGCGGTGTTCGTCAGCCGTATCGAGGGCAGCTATTCGGCGGTAGTCGGGCTGCCGTTGTGTGAAACGGCGCAGATGCTGGGCGACTTCGGCATTGCCTGCTGGCAACCGGAAACCGCGAACTAATTGAAATTGCCGCCCGCGGCTGGCAACGAATCCATCAGGACGGATGCATGAGCGAAGAGATTCTGATCAATATCACGCCGATGGAGTCGCGCGTGGCGGTGGTGGAAAACGGTGTGCTGCAGGAAGTGCACGTCGAGCGTACGCAAAAGCGCGGCATCGTCGGCAACATCTATAAAGGCAAGGTGGTGCGCGTACTGCCGGGCATGCAGGCGGCGTTCGTCGACATCGGCCTGGAGCGCGCCGCTTTCATCCATGCTTCGGAAATTTCCACCCGTGAAGGGGCTGCGGTCGAGCCGATCGGCGCTCTGGTGCACGAAGGGCAGAGCCTGGTGGTGCAGGTGACCAAGGATCCGATCGGCAGCAAGGGTGCGCGCCTGACCACGCAGTTGTCGATTCCTTCGCGTTACCTGGTGTACATGCCGCGTACCAGCCATGTCGGCATTTCCCTGAAGATCGAGGACGAGGCCGAGCGCGACCGCCTCAAGCAGGTGGTGGCCGATTGCGTGGCGGCCGAGGGGATCGAGGAAGCTGGCGGTTTCATTCTGCGCACTGCGGCCGAAGGTGCTGGCGCCGACGAGATTCTCATCGATATCCGCTATCTGCGCCGCCTGTGGGATCAGATCGCCGCGCAGATCCAGAACGCCAAAGCGCCGGTGGTGATCTACGAGGATCTGTCGCTGGCGCTGCGCACCCTGCGTGATCTGGTCAGCCTGCGCACCGAGAAGATTCGCGTGGATTCGCGGGAAACCTTTCAGAAAATCACGCAGTTCGTCGCCGAACTGATGCCGGAAATCGCCGACCGTCTGGAGCACTATCCGGGCGAGCGACCGATCTTCGACCTGTATGGCGTCGAGGATGAAATCCAGCGCGCGTTGGAGCGCAAGGTGCCGCTCAAGTCCGGCGGCTACCTGGTGGTCGATCCGGCCGAGGCGATGACCACCATCGACGTCAACACTGGTGCTTTCGTCGGCCACCGTACCCTCGAAGAAACCATCTTCAAGACCAACCTGGAGGCGGCCACGGCCATCGCCCGGCAGATGCGCCTGCGCAACCTGGGCGGGATCATCATCATCGACTTCATCGACATGGAAGACGAGGAGCATCAACGCCAGGTGCTGCGCACCCTGGAGAAGCAGCTCGAGCGCGACCATGCCAAGACCAACATCATCGGCATCACCGAGCTCGGTCTGGTACAGATGACCCGCAAGCGTACACGCGAGAGCCTCGAGCAGATTCTCTGCGAGCCGTGCAGCGCCTGCCAGGGACGCGGCAAGTTGAAAACCCCGGAAACCATCTGCTACGAGATCTTCCGCGAAATCCTGCGTGAGGCGCGCGCCTATCAGGCCGAGAGCTACCGCGTGCTGGCCAACCAGAAGGTGGTCGACCGCCTGCTCGATGAAGAGTCAGGGAACGTCGCCGATCTTGAAGCCTTCATCGGGCGAACCATCAAGTTCCAGGTGGAAAGCATGTATTCCCAGGAACAGTACGATGTGGTGCTGCTCTGAGTGCGGGAAGCCCTGAAGTGGGCGTGATCGGCCGCTTTACCCTGAGTCTGCTGCGCTGGGGCCTTGGGTGCTGCGCCGCGTTGCTGGTTCTGGCTGCGCTGTATGTCAGCCTGGGGCGTGAACTCGTACCGCTGGTCGCCGAATACCGGTTGGAGCTGGAGGATCGGGCCAGCGAGGCGCTGGGCATGCCGCTGCGCATCGGTCGCCTGGAGGGACGCTGGCAGGGCTTCGCGCCGCTGCTGGTGGCGCATGATGTGCAGCTCGGTGAGGAAGGCGAGGGCCTCAGCCTGGAGCGTGTGCAACTGATGCCGGACATGCTGGGCAGCCTGCTGCAATGGCAGCCTCGCATCGCCCATCTGCAATTCGACGGCCTGCAACTGAACCTGCAGGAAGACGAAGAGGGCGCCTGGCACCTGCAGGGCTTGCCGCAGCGCAACAGCCCCGAACTGGATGTTGCCAAGGTGCTGGAGCAGGCCCGCGTGCTGCACCAGGTCAGCCTGCTCGATAGCCGTGTCGTGCTGCAGCCGCATGACGGTGAACCGCTGCTGCTCAGCTACGTCAATCTGAGCCTGCGTTATGGCGCCAATAGTCAGCGCCTGGACGGCCGCCTGCTGCTGCCGGACGGCCAACCGGTGGCCCTGCGTCTGCGCACCCGGATGCAGCCACAGACCTGGCGTGAAGCCAAGTCGGAGCTGTACCTGAGCCTGCCGCAGAGCGATTGGGCTGCCTGGTTGCCACAACGTCTGATCGGCGATTGGCAGTTGCAGCGTCTGCAGGCCGGCGGCGAGCTTTGGCTCGAGGGGCAAGGGTTGGCCCTGCGCAAGGGCGCGCTGCGTCTGCATGCGCCCGAGCTGATTGGCGGTCAGGCCAAGCACGAGGTCGTGACGCTGAAGGATCTGGCTTTCAATGCCTATTTCAGCCAGGACGACCAGGGTGTACGCGCACAGATCGACTCCCTGGCGCTGACTCATGGTGAGCAGCGTATCGGGGAAGTGCACATGACCCTGGCGCAGAAGGATCGGGAGAGTGCCGACGAGCGTTGGGCGCTGACGGCCGATCGCCTCGATCTGGACGCCTGGGCACCGCTGGTTGAGGCCCTGGCGCCGATGCCGGAGCGTGCTCGTGAGGTTCTGGTGGCCTTGGCGCCAGTCGGCGCAGTGAGCAACCTGCTGCTCGACTATTACCCGCAGCGCGAAGGCGCCGAACGCCTGCAGTTCGCCGCCAACCTGGCCAAGGTGGGGATCCAGGCCTATCACGGTGCTCCGGCGGCGGAGAACGTCAGCGGCAGTGTGTCCGGCAATATGTTTCAGGGTGAGCTACGCCTGAATACCGAAGATTTTGCCCTGCATCTTGATCAGCTGTTCCCCGAACCCTGGCGCTACCGTCATGCTCAGGCGCGGCTGAGCTGGGCCTGGAACGAAGAGGGGCTGACCCTGGTCAGCCCCTACATGCGTCTGGATGGCGAAGAAGGGCAGATTGCCGGCGACATGCTGATCCGCCTGCTGCGCGATCCCGAGGCCGAGGACTACATGGATTTGCGCGTTGGCCTGCGCGATGGCGACGCGGCCTACACCGAGAAGTATCTGCCGAGCCGCTCGCCGGGTATGAGCGCCGAACTCGACCATTGGCTGAAGACCGCGATTCGTGCGGGTCAGGTCGAGGAGGGCTATTTCCAGTATCAGGGCTCGCTGAACAAGGGCGCGCCTCTCGGTGCGCGCAGCCTCAGCCTGTTCTTTCTGGTCAAGGACGCCGAGCTGGCCTTTCAGCCGGGTTGGCCGTCGCTGCGCGAGGGGCGTGGTGAGGTGCTGATCGAGGATGATGCCGTGCGGGTGCGTCTCAAACAGGGCCGCCTGCTGGATAGCCAGGTCAATGACGTTACCGCGACTATCCCTCTGCTGCACGATGGCAAACCGCCGCGACTGCAACTCGATGGCGAGGTGCAAAGCAGTCTCGGCGATGCCATCAAGCTGTTGCAGGAAGCGCCACTGGGCACTGGCGAGATCTTCGCCGGTTGGCAGGGTGAAGGCCCGCTGAGCGGGCACCTGCAGCTGGATATTCCGTTGCACAAAGGGCAGAAGCCGGGCGTCGTGGTGGATTTTGCCACCGAGGGCGCCAACCTCAAGCTGGCCAATCCTGATCTGCAATTGAGTCAGGTTCGAGGGGCGTTTCGTTTCGACAGTGCCGCCGGCCTGAGCGCTCCGGATGTGCGCGCGCAGGTGTTCGGTCGCCAGGTGCGCGGCAAGATCAGCGCCGAAGGTGCGCGTGGACGAGCGCGTACGTTGTTCGATCTGAACGGCCAGGTTCAGGTCGATACGCTCAGCCAGTGGCTGGGGGGGCCGCAGAGTTTGCCAGTCAGTGGGCTGTTGCCTTATCGCCTGCGTCTGACACTTGATGGTGATGACAGTCAGTTGCGCGTCGACTCCAACCTGAAGGGCGTCGCCATCGACCTGCCAGCACCCTTCGGCAAGGTGGCGACGCAGGAGCGTCAGGCCTATTGGCGCATGACGCTCTCCGGGCGTGAACGGCGTTACTGGGCCGACTATGGCGATGTGGCCAGCCTGAGTCTGGCAGCGCCTGCCGCGGCTCTGGCTGATGGGCGTGGCGAAGTGGTGCTGGGCGGCGGCGCAGCCGGTCTGCCACCCGGGCAGGGCCTGCGCGTACGCGGGCGCCTCGATGAACTGGACCTGGGCGCCTGGCAGCAGGCTGGCAAGAGTCACAAGGTCAGCGTCGATGCCGATAGCCAGCGTCTGTTCAGAGGTGGTCAGCTCGAGATCGGGCGCTTCCGCGGTTTTGGCCAGGAGGTCGAGCAGGTAAATGTGGGGCTGGCACGCGAAGGCCAGGCCTGGGCACTGCAGCTCGACAGCGCGCTGGCTGCCGGGCGGGTGGTGGTGGCCGACGCCGAGGGTGTGCCGATTCGTGTCGACCTGCAGCATGTACGGCTGCCTGCGCCTGATCCGGACGCCGAAAAGTCAGCCGATGCGCCCGATCCATTGGCTGATTTCGACCCCCGCCAGATTCCACCGCTGGATATTCGTATCGAGCGCGTGCAGCGCGGCGACAAGGTGCTCGGTGCCTGGTCGCTGAAAGTGCGCCCGGAGGCACAGGGCGTGCGTTTCGACGAGCTCGATCTCGACCTGCAAGGGCTCAGGATCGGTGGTTCTGCTGGCTGGTCTGGCGATCCTGGCAATACCCGCAGTTGGTACAAGGGGCGCTTGCAGGGCAAGGATCTGGGCGAGGTACTCAAGGCCTGGGGCTATGCGCCCAGCGTGACCAGCGAGAGCTTCCGCCTGGATGCCGACGGCAACTGGCCGGGGTCACCGGCGTGGTTCTCGCTGAAACGCTTCAGTGGCAATCTCGACCCTTCGCTGCGCAACGGTCAGTTCGTCGAGGTGCAGGGCTCGGCCCAGGCGCTGCGGGTGTTCGGGGTGCTCAACTTCAACTCCATCGGTCGCCGGCTGCGTCTGGACTTCTCCGACCTGCTGGGCAAGGGCCTGAGCTACGACCGGGTCAAGGGCAACCTGCAGGCCACCAATGGTTTGCTCGTCACCAATGAGCCGATCACCATGACCGGGCCTTCGAGCAACCTCGAGCTCAAGGGCAATCTCGATGTGCGCAACGAGCGGGTCGATGCCAAGTTGCTGGTTACTCTGCCAGTGACCAACAATCTGCCGCTGGCGGCGCTGATCGTCGGTGCTCCGGCCATCGGTGGTGCGCTGTTCGTCGTCGACAAGCTGCTCGGCGACAGGGTGGCGCGTTTTGCCAGCGTGCAATACGACGTCAAGGGCTCGATGCAGGATCCGGAGATCAGCTTCGACAAACCCTTCGAAAAACCGCAATGACCTGGCGACATGGCGTAGCCTGTGCAGAACGCTACCAATGAGGTGTCCATGAATCTCGCCGTCATTCAGATGGTCAGCCAGGATGATGTGCAGACCAATCTCAGGCTGGCTCGGCGCATGCTGGAGCGTGCCGCCCAGGGCGGTGCGCGCCTGGCTGTGCTGCCGGAAAACTTCGCCGCAATGGGCCGCCGTGACCTGGCGGCCATCGGCCGGGCCGAGGCGCTGGGCGAAGGGCCGATCCTGCCCTGGTTGAAACAGGCCGCGCGCGACCTCAGCTTATGGATAGTGGCGGGTACCTTGCCGCTGCCGCCTGACGATGATGCCGAGGGCAAGCCGCGGGCCTGTTCCTTGCTGATAGACGAGCAGGGTGAGCGTGCGGCGCGTTATGACAAGCTGCATCTGTTCGATGTGGACGTGAGCGACAATCGAGGTCGTTACCGGGAGTCCGATGATTTCGCGCATGGTGAGCGCGTGGTGGTGGCCGATACCCCGGTCGGGCGTTTGGGCCTGACGGTGTGCTACGACCTGCGTTTTCCCGAGTTGTACTCGGCGTTGCGCCAGGCGGGCGCCGAGCTGATCAGTGCGCCATCGGCCTTCACTGGCGTTACCGGCGCCGCGCACTGGCAGGTGTTGATTCGTGCCCGCGCCATCGAAACTCAGTGCTACCTGCTGGCGGCGGGTCAGGGCGGTGAACACCCAGGGCCACGGCAGACTTTCGGTCATTCGGCCATCGTCGATCCCTGGGGTGTGGTACTGGCCGAGCAGGATCAGGGCGAGACCGTTTTGCTGGCCTCGCGCGATGCTGCTGAGCAGACGGCGATTCGCCAACGTATGCCGGTGCAGCAGCACCGCCGATTCTTTCCATCGGACGTAACACGTCCGATCGTTGTGGAGTGACCATGAATACGATGTTGCAATCCGTCAGCGAGCATCTGCTCGCCCCCGGCAACCTGACGCTGGACAGTCTCGCTTCTGTTCTGGGCGAGGTCGCCGGGCCGGGAATCGATGCAGCCGATCTGTATTTCCAGAGCCAGGTTTCGGAGACCTGGGCGCTTGAAGACGGCATCGTCAAGGAAGGCAGCTTCAACCTCGACCAGGGCGTCGGTGTGCGTGCGCAGTCCGGTGAGAAGACTGGCTTCGCCTACAGCAACGCCATCAGCCTCGATGCGCTGGGCCAGGCCGCCCGCGCCGCACGCTCGATTTCCCGTGCTGGCCAGCAGGGCCGCGTGCAGGCCTTCGTCAGCCCGCAGGTGACCCAGCTGTATGCCGAAGGCAACCCGCTGGACGTCATGAGCCGTGCCGAGAAGGTCGAATTGCTGCAGCGCATCGACCGCGCCACGCGTGCCTTGGATCCGCGTATCAAACAGGTGACCGTGAGCCTGGCCGGGGTCTGGGATCGCATCCTGGTCGCCGCGCATGACGGTAGCCTGAGTGCCGACATCCGCCCGCTGGTGCGCTTCAACGTCAGCGTCATCGTCGAGCAGAACGGTCGTCGCGAGCGCGGTGGTCACGGCGGCGGTGGGCGAACCGACTACCGCTATTTCCTCGATGAGGACCGGGCCATGGGCTACGCCCGTGAGGCGCTGCGCCAGGCGTTGGTCAACCTGGAGGCCATCCCGGCACCGGCCGGCACGTTGCCGGTGGTGATGGGCGCCGGCTGGTCTGGCGTGCTGTTGCACGAAGCCGTTGGCCATGGTCTGGAGGGTGACTTCAACCGCAAGGGCAGCTCGGCCTACAGCGGCAAGGTGGGTGAGCGGGTCGCTTCCAGTCTATGCACCATCGTCGATGACGGCACTCTGGCTGGACGCCGCGGCTCGCTCAGCGTCGATGACGAAGGTACGCCGACCCAGTGCACCACGCTGATCGAGAATGGCGTGCTCAAGGGCTACATGCAGGACAAGCTCAATGCCCGTCTGATGGGCGTGGCCGCTACCGGTAACGGTCGTCGTGAGTCCTACGCGCACCTGCCGATGCCGCGCATGACCAACACCTACATGCTGGCCGGCGAGAGCGACCCGGAAGAGATCATTCGCTCGGTGAAGAAGGGCATCTACTGCGCCAATCTCGGTGGCGGCCAAGTCGATATCACCAGTGGCAAGTTCGTGTTCTCCACCAGCGAGGCCTACCTGATCGAGGACGGCAAGATCACTGCTCCGGTCAAGGGCGCGACCCTGATCGGCAATGGCCCGGAGGCGATGAGCAAAGTATCGATGGTCGGTAACGATCTGGCACTGGATAGTGGTGTCGGCACGTGCGGCAAGGACGGCCAGTCGGTACCGGTTGGCGTCGGTCAGCCGACGTTGAAGATCGATGCGATCACTGTCGGCGGTACAGGCGCCTGATGCTGGAGGCACTACTCAGCTTCGTGTTCGAAGTGGTGCTGTACGGCAAGGGCTACTGGACGTTACGGCTGGTGTCCGCGGGGCGGATCCAGCCAAAGCGCTGGAATGACAGCCTGGTCGCGCTGGTCGGTTTACTGGCCACGTTGGCCTGGTGCGTGCCACTGCTGCTGTGGCTGACAAGCTCGAGGTGAATACGTGGACGCATTCACCCCGAGCCGGTTTCAACGCAAGCCGCGCTGGATTTCGTCGAGCTCGCGGATGTACTTGAACACCTTGCGTGCAGCGGCTGGTGGTTTGTTGTGTGCCGCTTCGTGCTGAGCATGACGGATCAGCCCACGGAGATGCTGGCGGTCGGCGTCCGGGTAGAGCTCGACGAGGCTTTCCAGGGCGCTGTCGCCTTCGCTGATCAGGCGGTCACGCCAGCGCTCGAGGGCATGGAAGCGTTCGTTGTATTCGCGGGTGGAACTGTCTACCTGGTCGAGCATGGCAAGGATCGCGTCGACATCCTGTTCACGCATCAGCTTGCCGATGAACTGGATATGACGTTTGCGCGCGGCGTTGGCGGTATGTTTCGGCGCTTCGGTGAGGGCGCGGCGCAGGGCATCGGTCAGCGGCATCTTGGCCAGCAGATCCGCTTTGAGCGTGGTCAATCGCTCGCCGAGCTCCTGCAGGGCATGCAGTTCGCGTTTGACCTGGGATTTGCTCTTCTCCAGGGAGAAGTCGTCGTAGGAATCAGACATGGGGTGGGTCCAAAGGGAAACGCCGCCATGATAGCAGTAACCGTGACTGCCGGCCTGTGGGCGGGCAGTCGAGAGCGAGCCATTGGCGTTCGCGACAAGAGAATCGGGAGAGGTTATGAGTGAAGTAGAACGGATCGGGCCGCAGGCTTTGCCAGCGCTGCAGCAACAGGTCGAGGCGATTCTCGCCGAGGCTGCTCGTCAGGGCGCCAGCGCCTGTGAAGTGGCCGTTTCTGCTGGCCAGGGCCTGTCTACCACGGTGCGCCAGGGCGAGGTGGAAACCGTCGAGTTCAATCGCGACCAGGGCTTTGGCATCACCCTCTACGTGGGGCAGCGCAAGGGTTCGGCGAGTACTTCGGCGACGGGGGAAGCCGCCATTCGCGAGACGGTGGCGGCGGCGCTGGCCATTGCCAAGCATGCCAGCGAAGACGAGTGCGCGGGCCTGGCCGATGCTGCGCTGATGGCGCGCGAGTTGCCGGAGCTGGATCTCTATCACCCCTGGTCGATTACCCCGGAACAAGCCGTAGAACAGGCGCTGGCCTGTGAGGCGGCGGCATTCGCTGCTGATCAGCGAATCAAGAATGCCGATGGCACCAGCCTCAGTACGCACCAGGGCTGCCGCATCTATGGCAACAGCCACGGTTTCATCGGCGGCTACGCCAGCACCCGTCACAGCCTGAGTTGCGTGATGATCGCCGAGGGCGAAGGGCAGATGCAGCGTGACTACTGGTATGACGTCAATCGCCAGGGCGAATTGCTGGCCGATGCCGCGGACATCGGTCAGCGCGCGGCGGTGCGTGCGGTCAGCCGTCTCGGCGCGCGCCCGGTACCGACCTGCGAGGTTCCGGTACTGTTCGCTGCGGAGCTTGCCGGTGGGTTGTTCAGCCACCTGCTGGCGGCCATTTCCGGTGGCAACCTGTATCGCCATTCTTCCTTTCTCGAAGGTGCGCTTGGTCAGCGTCTGTTCCCTGAGTGGTTGAGCCTCGATGAGCGTCCGCATCTGCCGCGAGCTCTGGGCAGTGCAACCTTCGATGGCGACGGCCTGGCCACCTATGCCAAACCGTTCGTCGAGAAGGGCGAGCTGGTTTCCTACGTGCTTGGCACTTACTCCGGGCGCAAGCTGGGGCTGCCGAGCACGGCCAACTCCGGTGGTGTGCACAACCTATTCGTCACCCATGGCGACGAGGATCAGCAAGCGCTGATACGCCGAATGGGCCGTGGACTGCTGGTGACCGAACTGATGGGGCAGGGGCTGAATCTGGTGACTGGCGATTATTCGCGAGGGGCGGCTGGCTTCTGGATCGAGAACGGTGAAATCCAGTTCCCGGTGCAGGAGGTGACCATCGCCGGCAACCTGCGTGACATGTTCCGCCAGATCGTCGCAGTCGGCCGTGATCTGGAACGTCGCGGCAATATCTGCACCGGCTCGGTACTGATCGAGAAGATGACTGTCGCCGGGAGCTGAGTCCCGCTGAAATCAGGCAGGCATGGCCGTTCGGATCATGCTTGCCTGTCATCCCCAGAGGCTGTGAGTCTGCCTCTGTCTGAAAGTCCACATAGATTCTGTATTGATTATTTTTCTCAAAAGAGAATAAATATCATTTCATGATCAGGTGGACGTCCATGTTCTATCCCTTTTTCACTCCTTGCGTGAACTGCTGGCACTGGCAGGGCTTTCTCGTGCGCTGCGCACTGCGCCCTGATGAACCGCGCCTGCTCGAGTTTCACGAGTGGCACGCCCGGCAACTGGTCGATCGTGGCTTGCTGGATGCCTGGCGCGCATCGCGTATCACGCTCGAATTGTTGCTCGACACTGCCTGTGACCCGGCATTGCCCTGGCATTGGCGTGCCCTCTGCCTGGATCGCGCCTACCGACCTCTGCGAGTCATGCAGCAACAGGCACACGACCTTCCCCGTCAGCGCAGCCTGAACGTGCTGCTCAATCGCCTGGCGACGCTGCGCCTGGAACCCTCCCTCTCATTCAACGAACCGGCACAAGGACATCCCTATGAGTGACACCCGCATCGAACGCGACAGCATGGGCGAACTGGAGGTACCGGACGCGGCGCTGTATGGCGCGCAGACCCAGCGAGCGGTCAACAACTTCCCGGTATCCGGGCAGCGCATGCCGGCACCCTTCATCCGTGCGTTGATTCTGGCCAAAGCCGCTGCCGCCCGGGCCAACGTCGAACTGCAGCAGATCGAGCCGGCCATGGGCGATGCCATCGTCGGTGCCTGCCAGCAACTGCTCGACGGTGACTTCATGGCGCATTTCCCGGTCGACGTGTTCCAGACCGGCTCCGGTACCAGCTCCAACATGAACGCCAACGAGGTGATCGCCACGTTGGCCAGCCGCATTCTCGGTGGCCAGGTCAGCGCCAACGATCATGTCAATTGTGGGCAAAGCAGTAACGACATCATCCCTACCACTATCCATGCCAGTGCTGCCATCGAGTTGCATGAGCGTCTGCTGCCGGCACTCGGTCATCTGCTCAAGGTGTTGTGCGAGAAATCGCTGGAGGTGCAGCCTTACGTCAAGACCGGCCGTACCCACCTGATGGATGCCATGCCGGTACGCATGAGCCAGGTGCTGGACGGCTGGGGGCAGCAGATTCAGGCCAACATCGAGCACTTGCGTGCGCTACAGCCCAGCCTGCAGGCGCTGGCGCAGGGCGGTACCGCGGTTGGTACCGGGGTCAATGCCCATCCGCGTTTTGCCGAACAGTTCTGTCGGGAGTTGAGTGGTCTGAGCGGTGTGCCGTTCACCCCCGGCAGCAACTTCTTCGCGCTGATCGGCTCGCAGGACACTGCCGTTGCGGTCTCCGGGCAGCTCAAGACCACCGCTGTGTCGCTGATGAAGATAGCCAACGACCTGCGCTGGATGAACTCGGGGCCTTTGGCGGGGCTGGCGGAGATCGAGCTGGAAGCGCTGCAGCCTGGCTCGTCGATCATGCCGGGCAAGGTCAATCCGGTCATCCCCGAAGCGGCGGCCATGGTCGCTGCGCAGGTGATCGGCAACGACTCGACCATCGCCATCGCCGGGCAGTCCGGCAACTTCGAGCTGAACGTGATGCTGCCGCTGATCGCTGACAACCTGCTGTACAGCATGCAGCTGCTGACCAATGTCAGTCATCTACTGGCCGATCGCGCCATCGCCAGTTTCAAGGTCAACCAGCCCAAACTCAAGGAAGCGCTGGAGCGCAACCCGATCCTGGTCACGGCGCTTAACCCGATCATCGGCTATCTCAAGGCCGCCGAGATCGCCAAGCAGGCCTATCGCGAAGGGCGGCCGATCATCGAGGTGGCGCTGGAGCACACCGATCTGTCGCGGGCGCAGCTCGAGCAACTGCTGAATCCGGAAAAACTCACCGAAGGCGGCCTCTGAGCCGTTTTCCCTTCAGTTCCGGTCATGTCGCTGGGGCTTTGTCCATCTCGAACGCGCAATAGCAGGCGCTTTCGAGATGGTCTCGGCATGCCGCATGGCGTGGCTCGGTTCCTATCAGGAGGTCTGTCATGGAGCACTGGAAAACCATCATCGAAACGGGCAATCGCTGTTTCTCCGAGGGCGATTGGGTACAGGCTCGCGAGCTTTATCTGCAGGCGCTGGCGGAGGCGCAGGTAATGTTCGGGCGTTGGGCCGATCACAACATGGCGGTTGCCGCTTTCGTCATTTCGCACCACAACCTGGCCGACCTGCATCTGACGCTGGGGCAGCCGGAGGAGGCTGCGGAGAACCTCTGTGCAAGCCATGAGCGCCTTCTGCAGACCCTGGCCGACATGCAGCAGCCGCAGGCCCTGCGTGAAATTGCCCTGCATCACAGCCGTCGCACCTACCTGGAATTGCTGCAGTTCATCAGCGAGCACGGTGCCTTCCCGCGTACCGATCGTCTGCTTGGCGCTTCGCAGCGTCATGCCTGGCAGCACCCTGCGAACAATCAGGCCAGTCATGGCCGCCACTATCACTGAAGGAGAGCGTTCATGCCTCATAGCCTGCCAGCACTGCCATACGTATACGATGCTCTGGAGCCGCACATCGATGCGCAGACCATGGAAATCCACTACAGCAAGCATCATCAAACATATATCAACAACCTGAATGCAGCACTGGAGGGAACGCCCTACGTCGAGGTGCCGGTCGAGGAACTGCTCGGCCAGTTGAGCACCTTGCCGCAGAGCTTGCATGCGGCCCTGATCAACCAGGGGGGAGGGCACGCCAACCACAGCCTGTTCTGGACGGTGATGTCGCCCCACGGTGGCGGGCTTCCAGAGGGTGAACTGGCGGCAGCCATCGATGCCGAACTAGGTGGGTTCGCGGCTTTCAAGGATTTGTTCACCAAGGCTGCACTGACCCGCTTCGGCAGCGGCTGGGCCTGGCTCAGCGTGACGCCGGAGAAGAAGCTGGTAGTGGAAAGCAGTGCCAATCAGGACAGCCCGCTGATGCATGGCAATACGCCGATTCTCGGTCTCGACGTCTGGGAGCATGCCTACTACCTGCGTTATCAGAACCGCCGGCCGGAATACATCGGCGCGTTCTTCAATGTCATCGAATGGCGTGAAGTGGCGCGCCGATACCGACAGGCCCTGAGCTGAACAGGCGGATTGTGAACAGGATGCGAACCTTGCTGACTTCCTTGCCCGACCTCCATGGTCGGGTTTTTCGCTATCTGCTCGGTGGCACGATTCTGCTGTGTGGCGGCCTGTTGCTGCTCATCCAGGCGCTCGTCATGCTCGACCAGAACGCGCAGCCTGAACTGTTGCGGGCGCTGCGTGGTGGCCTGCTATGCGCAACCGGGACGGCACTCGGTGCCTTGCCGGTGTTGTTCATGGGCGAGTTGTCTGAGCGTTGGCGCGGCCGGTTGCTGGGCTTCGGCGGGGGCGTGATGCTCGCAGCGACAGTGTTTTCGCTGTTGGTACCGGCGCTTGAGGTCGCCAGCGAGCAGGGCTTCAGCCCCTGGAGCGCGGGCATGCTCGCCAGTATCGGTGTGTTGCTGGGAGCTGCGGCGCTGCTGGGGCTGGGCCGACTGCTGGCGCAGCGACAACGTCACGGCGAGTCTGATCGATCGCAGGACGGCCTGGCCTCCGGGGTTTTGCTGTTCGTCATTGCCATCATGTTGCACAACGTGCCCGAAGGCATGGCCGTTGGCGTAGCGGCAGGGGCGGGACTGAGTGGCGCCGATGGCCTGGCTATCGGCATCGCCCTGCAGGACGTACCGGAGGGGCTGATCGTCGCCCTGGTGCTGGCCAGCGCGGGAATGGGGCGGGGCAAGGCTGTTCTGATCGGTGCTGCGTCAGGATTGGTGGAACCGGTATTCGCCGTGCTCTGCGCCTGGTTGGTCGGCGTGTCGCACGTGCTGTTGCCATGGGGCTTGGCGCTGGCTGCTGGGGCCATGTTGTTCGCCGTGATCCACGAGATCATTCCCGAGGCTCATGCCAATGGGCACCGCGCCGATGCCAGTCTGGCTGTGGCGTTCGGCTTTTGTCTGATGATGGTGCTGGATACGGCCTTGGCCTGATAAAGCCGATGAAAGCGCTGGAAGCTAAAGGGCTACGAGCAGGTATGAACCGTAGGGTGGAATTCAGCCCACCAGGTCGCACCAGCACAATGCCACCAATTTGGTGGGCTGAAGCCCACCCTACGCCTTAAAAGCGGGAAGGCCGATAGACGCCGCTGGCTAAAAAGCTTCCAGCGGCTTTATTCCCCTTCGTCGAAGTAGTTTTCGATCAGCCCGACCAGTGCGTTCATCGCTTCCTGCTCCTGGGCACCTTCGGTATGCAGGTGCACGGCAGTGCCTTTGCCGGCGGCGAGCATCATGACCGCCATGATGCTCTTGCCGTCCACCAGGCTTTCCGGGGAGCGGCCGATGCGCACCTGGCATGGATAGGTGCTCGCAACGCCGACGAACTTGGCTGCCGCACGGGCATGCAGGCCGAGCTTGTTGATGATGGTGATTTCACGGGCTGGCATCGCGGCTGTGGTTCCTTAACTGAGGTCGCGGTGACGAACCTGGACGTTCTGCAATGACTGTTTCAGGGCTTCGCTCAGGCGGCTTGCCAGGTAGACCGAGCGGTGATGGCCTCCCGTGCAGCCAATGGCGATAGTCACGTAGGCACGGTTGCTGGCAGCGAAACGCGGCAGCCACTTGTCCAGATAGGCGTGGATATCCTGGTACATCTCCTCCACTTCCGGCTGCGCGGCGAGGTAGTCGATGACCGGTTGATCGAGCCCGGAAAAATCCCGCAACTCGGGTTTCCAGTAGGGGTTGGGCAGGCAGCGCGCATCGAATACCAGGTCGGCGTCCACCGGCATGCCGCGTTTGAAACCGAAGGATTCGACGAGAAAGGCGGTACCCGTCTGGGTCTGTCCGAGCAGGCGCAATTTCAACGTATCGCGCAGCTGGTAGAGGTTAAGGCGGGTAGTGTCGATCTTCAGGTCGGCACGATCGGTGATTGGCGCCAGCAACTGGCTCTCGTAGGCGATGGCTTCGGCCAATGAGCGATTGTCATTGGTCAGCGGGTGGCGACGGCGGGTTTCCGAGAAGCGCTTGAGCAGGGTTTCGTCTTCGGCATCCAGGTACAACACGTCGCAACGGATGTTGCGTTTGCGTACTTCATCGAGCAGCTCGGGAAAGCGGCGCAACTGGCTCAGCAGGTTGCGGGCATCGATGGAGACCGCTACCTGCGGCAGCAGCATGTCGCTGTGCGGGAGAAAACGTTCGGCCAGATCCGGCAGCAGGCCGGCAGGCAGGTTGTCGATGCAGTAAAAGCCATTGTCCTCGAGCACATCGAGGGCGGTGCTCTTGCCCGAGCCGGAGCGACCGCTGACGATGATCAGGCGCATGCTCATTGACCGTTCTGAATCTCGACTATCAGCCGGTAGAGCTCTTCACCGTTCGCCGCCTGACGCAGGCGTTCACGAACCTGCTGGCTTTCGAGCATGCCGGCGATCTGGCGTAGCAGTTCGAGGTGGGCGTCGGTTGCCGCCTGCGGTACCAGCAGGACGAACAGCAAGTCGACCGGTGCGCCGTCGATGGCGTCGAAGTCCACGGCCGCTTCCAGGTGCAGCACCGCGCTGATCGGTGCGCTGCATCCCTCCAGGCGACAATGGGGAATGGCGATGCCGTTGCCGAAGCCGGTGGAGCCAAGCTTTTCGCGGGCAATCAGGCTTTCGAAGATATCCTGGGCATCCAGGTCTGACAGGTCGCGCGCGATCAGGTTGGCGATCTGTTCGAGCACGCGCTTTTTGCTGCCGCCCGGCGCGTTCACCAAGGAACGGCCGGGGGTCAGGATGTTTTCAAGTCGGATCATGAAGGATGGATGTTAGCGGGCTGTGGCGCCTTGCAGGCGGTCGAGCTGCTTTTCCTTGTGCTTGATGAGTTGGCGGTCGAGCTTATCGGCCAGCAGGTCGATAGCTGCATACATGTCCGAGTGCTCGGCGTTGGCGACGACTTCGCCGCCAGCGATGTGCAGGGTGGCTTCGATCTTTTGCTTGAGTTTTTCGACCTCCATGGTCACCTGAACATTGGTGATCTTGTCGAAGTGACGTTCCAGTCGGCCGAGTTTCTCGCCGATATAGTCACGCAGGGCGTCGGTCACATCCAGCTGATGTCCACTGATGTTGACTTGCATACCGCTTTCTCCTTGTTGCCTTGTGTAAGAGACGGATTCCATGAGAATCCGCCACCGGAACACGTTGGCTTGGAGGCAGGTCGCCTCCTTGGCCTACATCAGTCGCTTGCGTTCGCTGGAGGGCGCTATACCGAGGGATTCACGGTATTTGGCAACCGTCCTGCGGGCGACTTGGATGCCTTGTGCCTCCAGTAAACCAGCGATCTTGCTGTCGCTCAACGGCTTTTTCGCGTTTTCTGCTGCAACCAGTTTTTTGATGATCGCGCGGATCGCGGTGGACGAGCATTCACCGCCTTCGGAGGTGCTGACGTGGCTGGAGAAGAAATATTTCAGCTCGTAAATACCACGCGGGGTATGCATGAATTTCTGCGTGGTAACGCGTGAAATGGTCGACTCGTGCATGCCTACCGCTTCGGCGATGTCATGCAGTACCAGCGGTTTCATCGCCTCGTCGCCGTAGTCGAGGAAGCCGCGCTGGTGCTCGACGATCTGCGTGGCGACCTTCATCAGGGTTTCGTTGCGGCTCTGCAGGCTCTTGATGAACCAGCGTGCTTCCTGCAACTGGTTGCGCATGAAGGTGTTGTCGGCGCTGGAGTCGGCGCGTTTGACGAAGCCGGCATACTGCGGGTTGACGCGCAGGCGTGGCATGGCTTCCTGATTCAGCTCAACCAGCCAGCGGTCGTTGTGCTTGCGCACGATGACGTCCGGCACGACGTATTCCGGTTCGCTGGATTCGATCTGCGAACCCGGGCGTGGGTTGAGGCGCTGGATCAGGTCGATGACCTGCTTGAGCTCGTCTTCCTTGAGCTTCATGCGCCGCAGCAACTGGGCATAGTCACGGCTGCCGAGCACTTCCAGGTAGTCGCTGACCACCCGCTGGGTTTCGTTCAGCCACGGGGTGTTGGCAGGCAGCTGGCGCAGTTGCAGCAGCAGGCACTCACGCAGGTCGCGGGCACCGATGCCCGCTGGCTCGAACTGCTGGATGCGGTGCAGCACCACTTCCACTTCGTCGAGTTCGATATCCAGCTCGGGGTCGAAGGATTCGGTGACTTCCTCGAGGGTTTCCTCCAGGTAGCCATCGTTGTTGATGCAGTCGATCAGGGTGGCAGCGATCAGCCGATCCTTGTCCGACATGGGCGCCAGGTTGAGTTGCCAGAGCAGGTGGCTTTGCAGGCTTTCACCGCTGGAGGTGCGGGTGGTGAAATCCCACTCATCGTCGTCATTGCTCGGCAGGCTGCTGGCGCTGGTCTGGTAAATGTCTTCCCAGGCGGTATCGACCGGCAACTCGTTGGGAATACGCTCGCCCCAATCGCCTTCTTCCAGGTTGTCCACTGTCGGAGCGGTTTCCTGGTAACTCTCTTCCTTGCTCTGGGTAGCGGGCGTTGCGCTTTCGGCGCCGTCGGCCATCGGGTCGCTATTGTCGAAGTCGTCGCCTTCTTCCTGGCGCTCGAGCATGGGGTTGGACTCCAGCGCCTCCTGGATTTCCTGTTGCAGATCCAGGGTGGACAGTTGGAGGAGGCGGATAGCCTGTTGCAGCTGAGGGGTCATCGTCAGCTGCTGGCCCATCTTGAGGACTAGCGATGGTTTCATTGCAGACCTTAATTTACCGGCGAGTTACGCCTTCCACATCAGGGCGCCGAAGCGCCGCCAGGAAGCAAATTATATGCCTGATGTTGTCGATTTTGCCTAGGGGTTGCCATATTTCTGTAGTGAAATACTCGCAGACCTACAGGCGGAACTCGTGCCCCAGGTAAACCTCTTTCACCGTCTGGTTGGCGAGGATGGTCTCGGCATCGCCTTCGGCGATCAGTTGACCGTCGTTGACGATGTAAGCCGTTTCGCAGATATCCAGGGTTTCGCGCACATTGTGATCGGTGATCAGGATGCCGATGCCCTTGGTCTTGAGGTGATGGATGATCTGCTTGATGTCGCCCACGGAGATCGGGTCGACACCTGCGAAGGGTTCGTCGAGCAGGATGAACTTGGGATTGGTCGCCAGGGCGCGGGCGATTTCCACACGGCGGCGTTCACCGCCGGACAGGCTCATGCCGAGGCTATCGGCAATGTGGTGGATGTGGAATTCCTGCAGCAGGCTTTCCAACTCCGCCTGACGGCCGGCGCGATCAAGATCCTTGCGCGTCTCGAGAATGGCCATGATGTTGTCGGCCACCGAGAGCTTGCGGAAGATCGAGGCTTCCTGAGGCAGATAACCGATACCGGCACGAGCGCGGCCGTGCATCGGTTGATGGCTGACGTCGAGGTCGTCGATCAGCACGCGGCCCTGATCGGCGCGCACCAGGCCGACGATCATGTAGAAGCATGTGGTCTTGCCGGCGCCGTTGGGGCCGAGCAGTCCGACGATCTGGCCGCTTTCGATGCTCAGGCTGACGTCACGCACGACCTGGCGGCTTTTGTAGCTTTTAGCCAGGTGTTGGGCTTTGAGTATGGCCATTACTGCTGCTGATCCGCGGGTTTGTTCTTCGGTTGGATGACCATGTCGATACGCGGGCGTGGCGTGGCGACATTGGTGCCGGTGGCGCGACCCGCGTTGACGATCTGGCGGCGGGTATCGTAGACGATCTTCTCGCCTTCGAAGGTATTGCCTTCCTGGATCACCTTGGCCTGGTCGATCAGCACGATGCGCTCGTTGCTGGCGAAGTACTGGATGGTACGGCCATAGGCCTTGACGATGTCCTTGTCCACGGCCGGCTTCTGCTCGTAGTAGGCGAGATTGCCCACCGAGGTGAAGACATCGATGTCACCGCTGTTGGTCTGGGTGATGGTCACGGTATCGCCGGTGATCTTCAGGGTGCCCTGAGTGATGATCACGTCGCCGCGATAGACCGCTACACCTTGCTTGTCATCCAGTTCGGCGCTGTCGGCCTGGATGCGGATCGGCTGGTCGCGATCCGATGGCAGAGCCCAGGCAGCCGCGCTTCCCAATGCGGCGCCGAGGCTGAGAATCAGGGGGAGGGTATTAACGAACCTCATGCTGGCCTCTTACGTTGGACGGCAGGATCATCCGGCCGTCATTCAAGTACGCTTTCATTCCTTGTGCCGTGGTCACCCCGTTGGCGGCCTCGATTCTAACGGCTTGCTCGGTCTGCGCATATTCCTTGTCAGGAATCACGGTCATGCGGCTGCTGGTGATGATCGTCGGGCGGCCCTTGGCGTCGGTGCGAGCGATGCGCACGTCGTCGATCAGTTCCACTTCGACGCCGCCAGGCGAAACTTCGGCGCGCTGGCTGGTGACCTTCCAGGGCAGCTCGGTGCCGCGGTACAGATCCAGTTTGGGCGTGTCGATCAGAGTAATGTCGGTGCTCTTGATGTGCTCGAGCTTGTCGGCGGTCATGCGGTAGTGCAGCTTGCCGTCATCCTGAAACTGCACGGTGTGCGCGCCGAGGACGTAGAAGTCCACGGCGTCGTCATCACTGGCCTGTTGAGTCTGTCGGGCGCTGTCGGGCGCGATGTTCCAGTAGCCGAGCGCCGCCACGGCGCCGGCGATCAGAACGAAGATCAGGGTATTGAGGGCTTTACGCAGCATGCTGTGCTCTACAGGTAGGCGGCTTGTGCCGCATCCAGCGTGCCCTGGGCACGCATGATCAGTTCGCAGAATTCCCGTGCCGCACCGTCACCGCCGCGCGCCTGGGTCACGCCATGGGCATGCTGACGGACGAAGCTGTCTGCGCTGGCCACGGCCATGCCCAATCCGACTCGGCGGATCACCGGAAGATCCGGCAGGTCGTCGCCGAGATAGGCCACCTGCTCATAGCTTAGGCCGAGTTCGGCAAGTAGGCCGTCGAGAACGACGAGCTTGTCTTCGCGGCCCTGGAACAGGTGCTGGATGCCGAGGTTGTTGGCGCGGCGCTCGACCACGGGGGTCTTGCGGCCGCTGATGATGGCGGTGCGCACGCCCGAGCCGATCAGCATCTTGATGCCATGGCCGTCGAGGGTGTTGAAGGTCTTGAACTCGCTGCCGTCTTCGAGAAAGTACAGGCGACCATCGGTGAGTACGCCATCGACGTCGAAGATCGCCAGTTTGACGGCGCGGGCGCGTTGCAGAAGGTCGTTCATCACATTACTCCTGCACGCAGCAGATCGCCGAGGTTGAAGGCACCGACGGGGTAATCGTCGGCGTCGACCACCACCAGCGCGCTGATCTTGTTGTCTTCCATGATCTTCAAGGCCTCGGCAGCGAGCATTTCGGCGCGAACGGTCTTGCCATGCGGGGTCATCACTTCGTCGATCTGTGCATGGCGTACATCGATGCCCTTGTCCAGTGCGCGGCGCAGGTCACCGTCGGTGAATATTCCGGCCAGGTGGCCGTCGTTTTCTATGACGGTGGTCATGCCCAGGCCTTTCTGGGTCATTTCCAGCAGTGCGTCCCGCAGGCTGGTTCCGCGTTTGACCTGGGGCAGGCTTTCACCGCTGTGCATGACGTTCTCAACCTTGAGCAGCAAGCGGCGGCCCAGCGCTCCGCCAGGGTGAGAGAAGGCGAAGTCTTCAGCGGTGAAGCCGCGGGCTTCCAGCAGGGCAATGGCCAGGGCATCGCCGAGAACCAGGCTGGCGGTCGTCGAGGATGTCGGGGCCAGGTTCAGCGGACAGGCTTCCTCGGAGACGCGAGCGTCAAGGTTGACCTCGGCGGCCTTGGCCAATGTCGACTCGGGGTTGCCGGTCATGCTGATCAGGCGGATTCCCAGGCGCTTGATCAACGGCAGCAGGGTGACGATTTCGGAAGTCGTGCCGGAGTTGGACAGGGCCAGGACGATGTCATCCTTGGTGATCATGCCCATGTCGCCGTGACTGGCCTCGGCGGGATGAACGAAAAAGGCCGTGGTACCGGTGCTGGCCAGCGTTGCGGCGATCTTGTTGCCGATATGGCCCGACTTACCCATGCCGACCACGACCACGCGCCCCTTGCAGCTTAGGATCAACTCGCATGCCTTGACGAAGTCCGCGTTGATACGGGGCAAAAGCTCCTGCACCGCTTCGATTTCGAGGCGGATGGTGCGTTGGGCGGAGGCAATCAGGTCGCGAGTCTGGTTCATTGAACTGAGCTGTTAGGCGAAAAAAGACGGGGATTATAACGAGAAAAGACAGCAGTGCTCACCTTTGCTGAGTCGCTCTAATGGCGAAGCTGTCGCAAGTCTGAACGCTGCGGTGGGCCGCTATTGGGCGCTATCTCCAGCAAATGCTATAGTCCGCGGCCATTTCGGCCCCTCTGACAGCTGCGTGTCCTCGCTTGTGGAGGCGGCGTCTGCCAGGAAGGCCTGATTTTCAAGGAGTTCAGATGAGCGCCGAGCACGAGTACGCGATCGAGTTGCAGGGCGTCAGCTTTCAGCGTGGCACGCGGGCGATCTTCGACAAGGTCGACATCCGCATTCCACGCGGCAAGGTGACCGGCATCATGGGGCCTTCCGGCTGCGGTAAGACCACCTTGCTGCGCCTGATCGCTGCCGAATTGCGGCCTTCGCAGGGCAACGTCCTGGTCAATGGTGTCAATCTGCCGCAATTGTCGCGCGATGCCCTGTTCGACATGCGCAAGCAGATGGGGGTGTTGTTCCAGAGTGGTGCGCTGTTCACCGATCTCGATGTGTTCGAGAACGTCGCCTTCCCCTTGCGCGTACACACTCAACTGCCTGAAGAAATGATTCGTGACATTGTCCTGCTCAAACTGCAGGCGGTGGGCTTGCGCGGCGCCATCGAACTGATGCCCGATGAATTGTCCGGCGGCATGAAGCGCCGTGTGGCATTGGCGCGAGCGATTGCCCTGGATCCGCAGATTCTGCTCTATGACGAGCCGTTCGTCGGCCAGGATCCGATTGCCATGGGGGTTCTGGTGCGCCTGATTCGCCTGCTCAACGACGCGTTGGGTATCACCAGCGTGGTGGTGTCCCATGACCTGGCGGAAACCGCCAGCATTGCCGACTACATCTATGTCGTCGGTGATGCGCAGGTGTTGGGGCAAGGCACGCCTGCCGAGTTGATGGAGTCGGATAACCCGCGCATTCGCCAGTTCATGAAAGGCATACCGGATGGCCCGGTGCCTTTCCATTTTCCAGCGCCGGACTATCGCGAAGATCTGTTGGGGAGAGGTTGATGCGCAGAATTTCACCGCTCGAACGGCTGCGTCTGTTCGGTCGTGCGGGTATCGATGTGGTGGCGACGCTGGGGCGCTCGGTGCTGTTTCTGATGGGCGCGCTGTTCGGGCGCAGTCGCGCTGGCAAGCCGCTGCAACTGTTGATTAAGCAGTTGTTCGCCGTCGGGGTCATGTCGCTGGCGATCATCGTCGTTTCCGGCATCTTCATCGGCATGGTGTTGGCGCTGCAGGGTTACAACATCCTAGTCAGTTACGGTTCCGAGCAGGCGGTCGGGCAGATGGTCGCCCTGACTCTGTTGCGTGAGCTGGGGCCGGTCGTCACCGCGCTGCTGTTCGCTGGACGTGCCGGCTCGGCGCTGACTGCCGAGATCGGCAACATGAAATCCACCGAGCAACTCTCGAGCCTGGAAATGATCGGTGTCGACCCGCTCAAATACATCGTCGCGCCACGCTTGTGGGCGGGGTTCATCTCGATGCCGCTGCTGTCGATGATTTTCTGCGTGGTCGGCATCTGGGGCGGTGCCATGGTCGCGGTGGACTGGCTGGGTGTCTACGAGGGCTCGTTCTGGGCCAATATGCAGAACAGTGTTTCCTTCTATGACGATGTGCTCAATGGCGTGATCAAGAGCATCGTCTTCGCTTTCGTGGTGACCTGGATCGCCGTGTTCCAGGGCTATGACTGCGAGCCCACGTCCGAGGGTATCAGTCGTGCGACCACGCGTACCGTGGTGTATGCCTCGCTGGCCGTGCTCGGCCTGGATTTCATTCTGACCGCTTTGATGTTTGGAGATTTCTGATGCAAAACCGCACGCTGGAGATTGGTGTCGGCCTGTTTCTCATGGCCGGAGTGCTGGCCCTGCTGCTGCTGGCCCTGCGCGTCAGTGGCCTGAGCGTCGGCAGCGCCGGTGACACGTACAAGGTCTACGCCTATTTCGACAACATCGCCGGGCTGACCGTGCGCTCCAAGGTGACCATGGCCGGGGTGACTATTGGCAAGGTTACTGCCATCGATCTGGATCGTGACAGTTACATGGGGCGGGTGACCCTGGAGCTCGATGGTAGCGTCAATAACCTGCCTGACGATTCCACTGCGTCGATTCTGACCGCAGGTCTGCTCGGCGAAAAATACATCGGCATCAGCGTTGGTGGTGACGAGGAGGTGCTCAAGGACGGCGGCACTATCCACGACACGCAGTCCTCGCTGGTGCTGGAAGACCTGATTGGCAAATTCCTGCTCAATTCGGTCAATAAAGATGAAGCCAATTGATGAGGGCTCCTGACATGTTCAAAACCGTGCGTAATTCCCTGCTGGCGCTCCTGGCTGCCATGCCATTGCTGGCCCTGGCTGCACCGAGTGCGCATGAGGTGGTGCAGCAGACCACCGACACCCTGCTGGCTGACCTCAAGGCCAACAAGGATCGCTACCGCAGCGATCCGAACGCTTTCTACCAGTCGCTCAATGACATTCTTGGTCCGGTGGTCGATGTCGACGGTATTTCCCGTGGTGTGATGACCGTGCGCTATTCGCGCCAGGCATCGCCGGAGCAGATGAGCCGCTTCCAGGAGAACTTCAAACGCAGCCTGATGCAGTTCTACGGCAACGCCCTGCTCGAGTACAACAACCAGGACATTCGCGTGCTGCCGGGCAGTGGCAAGGCGGAGGGCGATCGTACTTCGGTCGGCATGGAAATTCGTGACGGCAAGGGCGCCGTCTATCCGCTGTCCTACACCATGGTGTCGCTCGATGGCACCTGGAAGCTGCGTAACGTGGTGATCAACGGCATCAACATCGGCAAGCTGTTCCGTGACCAGTTCGCCCAGTCGATGCAGAGCAACCGCAACGACCTGGACAAGGTCATCGACACCTGGGCCGATACCGTGGCCAGGGCACGTCAGGCTCGGGGCGAGTCGTGAGCCAGGCGAGCATCACCGAGCGTGCACCTGGGCAATTGCAGCTCGCAGGTGTGCTGGACTACAGCACCGGCCCGTTGCTGCGTGAAAAGGGTGCGCGGCTGATTGCCACCAGCCCTGTGGCGCGCCTGGCGCTCGACTGTAGCGCTGTGGAGAAGTCCAGCAGCGTTGGTTTGGCGCTGCTGCTGGCGTTCACGCGTGATGCGCGCAAGGCCGGGCGTGAACTGTCGATCAGTGCGCTGCCCAAGGACATGCGCCAGATCGCTCAGGTCAGTGGCCTGCTGGACGTGTTGCCGCTGGAATCGTAGCAAGACCGAGGTGAGTAGGGCGTACTCGCGCAGCAGTCCGCCGCAGGTGTTCCAATGAGGCTTAGCGGGGGCGACTCCGGCATGGCGAGGTGGGCTGTTCGCCTCGCTCCTGAGTCTGCCCTGGCGTCGATTTTTTCTGGCGTTCCGTCAGCGCCGCTATGTGCGGGGTTCGCAGGCGGGGGGCTTTTTTGTATGATGGCCGACCCGCGGGCTCAGGTGCCCGAATGCGTCAGTCGAGGTCGAGCATGCAGGCTGCAGAAGTAAAAAGCCTCCTAGAGGAAAAACTCCCGAATACCCAGGTCGAAGTGGAAGGCGAAGGCTGCAACTTCCAGCTCAACCTGATCAGCGACGAGCTGGCCGCTCTCAGCCCGGTCAAGCGTCAGCAACAGATCTATGCCCACCTCAATGCCTGGATCGCCGATGGCAGCATCCACGCCGTGACCATGAAATTCTTCAGCCAGGCCGACTGGGCCGCGCGTTCCTGAGCCTGCGGGCAACGAGATTCCTATGGATAAACTGATCATTACCGGTGGCGCTCGCCTCGATGGCGAAATCCGCATTTCCGGGGCGAAAAACTCTGCCCTGCCGATTCTTGCAGCGACTCTGCTGGGCGATGCGCCTGTCACTATCTGCAACCTGCCGCACCTGCACGACATCACCACCATGATCGAGCTGTTCGGTCGTATGGGCATCGAGCCGGTTATCGACGAGAAACTGGCGGTGGAAGTCGATGCGCGTGCGATCAAGACCTTGGTCGCGCCTTACGAACTGGTCAAGACCATGCGCGCTTCGATCCTGGTGCTCGGCCCGATGGTCGCTCGCTTCGGTGAAGCCGAAGTGGCGCTGCCTGGCGGTTGCGCCATCGGTTCGCGCCCGGTCGACCTGCACATCCGTGGCCTTGAAGCCATGGGCGCGATCATCGATGTCGAAGGCGGCTACATAAAGGCCAAGGCGCCGGAAGGCGGCCTGCGCGGCGCGCACTTCTTCTTCGATGTGGTCAGTGTGACCGGCACCGAGAACATCATGATGGCCGCGGCCCTGGCGAAGGGGCGCTCCGTTCTGGAGAACGCCGCGCGTGAGCCCGAGGTTGTCGACCTGGCCAACTGCCTGATCGCCATGGGTGCGAAGATTCAGGGCGCTGGTACCGACACCATCATCATCGATGGCGTCGAGCGTCTGCACGGTGCTCGCTTCAACGTCATGCCGGATCGTATCGAGACCGGTACCTATCTGGTTGCCGCTGCCGTCACCGGTGGTCGGGTCAAGTTGAAGGACGTCGATCCGAGCACGCTGGAAGCCGTTCTGGTCAAGCTTCAGGAAGCGGGTGCTGAAATCACCACCGGCCCTGACTGGATCGAGCTGGACATGAAGGGCAAACGCCCCAAGGCCGTGAACCTGCGTACCGCTCCTTATCCTGCATTCCCCACCGACATGCAGGCGCAGTTCATCGCGCTGAACGCCATTGCCGAAGGCACTGGTACCATCATCGAAACGGTTTTCGAAAACCGTTTCATGCATGTCTATGAGATGCTGCGCATGGGCGCCAACATCCTGGTCGAGGGCAACACTGCCATCGTTACCGGGGTGGAGAAACTCAAGGGCGCTCCGGTCATGGCGACCGATCTGCGAGCCTCCGCCAGTCTGGTGCTGGCTGCACTGGTGGCTGATGGCGATACGCTGATCGACCGCATCTACCACATCGACCGTGGTTACGAGTGCATCGAGGAAAAACTGCAATTGCTGGGTGCCAAGATCCGTCGCGTTCCGGGTTAAGCCCTCATCGCCGTATGGCCGCTCCTGAGTCGGAGCGGCCACTTCCGTTCAAGGAACCGTTTCATGCTAACCATCGCCCTGTCCAAAGGCCGTATTCTCGATGACACCCTGCCGCTGTTGGCGGCGGCCGGTATCGAACCGACCGAAAATCCGGACAAGAGCCGCAAGCTGATCATCCCCACCACGCAGGATGACGTTCGCCTGCTGATCGTGCGCGCCACCGATGTGCCGACCTATGTCGAGCATGGTGCGGCCGACCTCGGTGTGGCCGGCAAGGACGTGCTGATGGAGTACGGTGGTCAGGGAATCTACGAACCGCTGGATCTGCAGATCGCCAAGTGCAAGCTGATGACTGCCGGCAAGGTCGGTGCGCCGGAGCCGAAAGGGCGTCTGCGCGTGGCCACCAAGTTCGTCAACGTCGCCAAGCGCTACTATGCCGAGCAGGGCCGTCAGGTCGACATCATCAAGCTGTACGGCTCGATGGAGCTGGCGCCGCTGGTGGGGCTGGCTGACAAGATCATCGACGTGGTCGATACCGGCAACACCCTGCGTGCCAACGGTCTTGAACCGCAGGAAATGATCGCTACGATCAGCTCGCGGCTGATCGTCAACAAGGCGTCGATGAAGATGCAGCACGCGCGCATCCAGGCGTTGATCGAAACTCTGCGTGGCGCCGTCGAGGCGCGACATTCGCACTGATACCTTTCGCGCGGCGAAATGCCGCGCGCGCCTATCCGTGTCATAGCCAAATTCTCAGGTGCCCGCACGGTGGGCTTGCTACTCTAGCGGCGCCTGAGATTCGCCATTACACGAGGCTTTGCCATGACCGCTCCCATCGCTGTTCGCCGACTCAACGCCGCTGACCAGGACTTCGCCCGACACCTGGATCATCTGCTGAGCTGGGAGAGTGTGTCTGACGATGGCGTCAACCAGCGTGTACTGGAAATCATCCAGGCCGTGCGTGAGCGTGGCGACGCCGCCCTGGTCGAATACACCCAGCGTTTCGATGCTCTTGAAGTCGCCAGCATGGCCGATCTGATCCTGCCGCGTGAGCGTCTGGAACTGGCCCTGACCCGCATCAGCGTCGAGCAACGCCAGGCGCTTGAAGTGGCGGCTGAGCGCGTGCGCAGCTACCACGAAAAGCAGAAACAGGATTCCTGGCGTTACACCGAAGCCGACGGCACCGTGCTGGGCCAGAAGGTCACCCCGCTGGATCGTGCCGGTCTGTATGTGCCGGGTGGCAAGGCCTCCTATCCGTCGTCGGTGCTGATGAATGCCATTCCGGCCAAGGTCGCCGGCGTGCCCGAGGTGGTGATGGTGGTGCCGACTCCGCGCGGCGAGATCAACGAAATCGTCCTCGCTGCCGCCGCTATCGCTGGTGTCGATCGCGTCTTCACCATCGGTGGTGCTCAAGCCGTCGCTGCGCTGGCCTATGGCACCGAGAGCGTGCCGCCGGTGGACAAGATCGTCGGCCCCGGCAACATCTATGTCGCCACCGCCAAACGCCACGTGTTCGGCAAGGTCGGCATCGACATGATTGCCGGGCCTTCCGAGATTCTTGTGGTCTGCGATGGCCAGACCGATCCGGACTGGATCGCCATGGATCTCTTCTCCCAGGCCGAGCACGACGAGGACGCTCAGTCGATCCTAGTCAGCCCTGATGCCGACTTCCTTGACCGCGTCGCTGAAAGCATCGCCAAGCTGCTGCCGACCATGGAACGTGCCGAGATCATCCGCACCTCGCTGGAAGGTCGTGGCGCGTTGATTCAGGTGGCCGATATGGCGCAGGCCATTGAAGTGGCCAACCGTATCGCCCCAGAACACCTGGAGCTGTCGGTGGCTGACCCGGAGGCCTGGCTGCCGCAGATTCGCCACGCCGGCGCGATCTTCATGGGCCGTTACACCGCAGAAGCCTTGGGCGACTACGTGGCTGGCCCGAATCACGTGCTGCCGACCTCTGGCACCGCGCGTTTTTCCTCGCCGCTGGGGGTTTATGACTTCCAGAAGCGCTCGTCGATCATCTTCTGCTCGCCGGATGGCGCGTCGGAGCTGGGCAAGAGCGCCTCGGTGCTGGCCCGTGGCGAGTCGCTGACCGCGCATGCGCGCAGCGCCGAGTACCGAATCAAGTGATGTAGGGCGCGTCACGCGCGCCTGTTGATTATCCGTGGTGCGCACAGCGCACCCTACGCATTCGAGGAGAGAAGGGCAGATGAGCAAATTCTGGAGCCCCTTCGTCAAAGACCTGGTGCCTTACGTACCAGGTGAGCAGCCCAAGCTGAGCAAGCTGGTCAAGCTCAACACCAATGAGAACCCCTATGGCCCGTCGCCGAAGGCCATCGCGGCCATGCAGGCCGAGCTGAGCGACAATCTGCGGTTGTACCCGGATCCCAACAGCGACCGTCTGAAGCAGGCGGTCGCTGACTATTACGGCGTACAGACCAGCCAGGTATTCGTCGGCAATGGCTCCGACGAGGTGCTGGCGCACGCTTTCCATGGTCTGTTCCAGCACGGCAAGCCGTTGCTGTTCCCGGACGTCACCTACAGCTTCTACCCGGTTTATTGCGGGCTTTACGGCATCGACTACGAGGCGCTGCCGCTGGATGATGACTTCCAGATTCGTGTCGAGGATTACGCGCGTCCGAATGCCGGCATCATCTTCCCCAACCCCAATGCGCCGACTGGCTGCCTGTTGCCGCTCGATGCCGTCGAGCGTCTGCTGCAGGGTAGCCCGGACTCCGTGGTGCTGGTGGATGAAGCCTACATCGACTTCGGTGGCCAGACGGCCATCAGCCTGGTCGACAAGTACCCGAATCTGCTGGTCACCCAGACCCTGTCCAAGTCGCGTTCGCTGGCTGGTCTGCGCGTCGGCATTGCGGTCGGTCATCCGGATCTGATCGAGGCGCTGGAGCGGATCAAGAACAGCTTCAACTCCTATCCGCTCGACCGCATGGCCATCGTTGGTGCGGCTGCGGCGTTCGAGGATCGTGATTACTTCGAGAAGACCTGCAAGCAGGTGATTGACAGTCGCGAGGTGGTGGTTGCCGGTTTGCAGGCTCTGGGGTTCGAGGTACTGCCCTCGGCGGCGAATTTCGTCTTCGCTCGTCATCCAGGCAAGGATGCGGCCACGCTGGCGGCGGGCTTGCGCGAGCAGGGCGTGATTGTGCGGCACTTCAAGCAGCAGCGCATCGCTCAGTTCCTGCGTATCACCATTGGTACGCCGGAGCAGAATCAGGCGCTGCTGGATGCATTGCAGGGGCTCTGACGCCCCACGACTGCTTGCAGCAGAACATAAAAAAGCCGGCGTAATGCCGGCTTTTTCGTTGCATGAAACTCAGTTGTCGTTGACTGGCGGGCGGATGCCGATTTCGGCGGTCAGCTGCAGCTGCTTGCCATTGCGCAGCACTTCGATGCGAATCTTGTCGCCTGGCTTGGTGCGTGCCACCTGGTTCATCGAGCGGCGGCCATCACTGGCGGGTTCGCCGTCGATGCTGAGGATCAGGTCGCCCGGTTGCAGTCCTGCACGCTGTGCCGGTCCGTCGCGGTAAACGCCGGCGACGACGATGCCTGGGCGGCCATCGAGGCCAAAGGACTCGGCCAGTTCGGGCGTCAGCGGTTGTACTTCGACGCCCAGGTAGCCGCGGATCACCTGGCCGTGCTCGATGATCGCCTGCATCACTTCCATCGCCAGTTTGACCGGGATGGCGAAACCGATGCCTTGCGAGCCCCCAGACTTGGAGAAAATCGCGGTATTGATCCCCACCAGGTTGCCGTGGGCATCGACCAGCGCGCCGCCAGAGTTTCCTGGGTTGATCGCGGCGTCGGTCTGGATGAAGTCTTCGTAGGTATTGAGGCCCAACTGGTTACGCCCGGTAGCGCTGATGATGCCCATGGTCACGGTCTGGCCGACGCCGAAGGGGTTGCCGATCGCCAGGGTGACGTCACCGATGCGTATGCTGTCGGAGCGGCCCAGGGTGATTGCCTGCAGATTCGGCAGGTCGATCTTCAGTACCGCCAGATCGGTCTCCGGGTCGTTGCCGATCACCCGGGCCAGGGTTTCGCGACCGTCTTTCAGTGCCACGACGATCTGGTCGGCGCCGCTGACCACGTGGTTGTTGGTCAGCAGGTAGCCTTCACGGCTCATCAGCACCGCCGAGCCAAGGCTCGACTCCATGCGCTGCTGGCGGGGCAGGTTGTCGCCGAAGAAGCGGCGGAAGGTCGGGTCTTCGAACAATGGGTGGGCGGGTTTGCTCACCAGCTTGGTGGTGTACAGGTTGGCGACGGCTGGCGACGCGGTGTCCACGGCCTCGGCATAGGACACCGGGCCTTCCTGCAAGCGACTGTAGATGGGGGCCTGCACCAGTTGCACTTCCTGCCGTGGCAGACCGACCCATTCGGGGTATTGCTGAATCAGCAACAGGGCCAGCAGCACGCCGACCAGCAAGGGCCAACCGAGAAAACGCAGTGCCTGGGGCATCGAGACAATCCTGAGGGTTGCGAGGGCCAAAGGTGACCCTTAAGGTGGCGCATTATAGTGAGGTGCTCGCCAATAAGGCAGCGGCCCGCAACAGCTTGAGAGGAATCTTCATGGCCATTGCCCTGACCACATTAGTGGGAGAAGCTGACGCTTTTCTGAACGCGTCGCGCATCAGTGATTACTGCCCGAATGGGCTGCAGGTCGAAGGCCGTCCGCAGGTGAGTCGAATTGTCAGTGGTGTCACGGCGAGCCAGGAACTGATCGAAGCAGCCATCGAGGCCGAAGCCGATGTTCTGCTGGTTCATCACGGCTATTTCTGGAAGGGTGAAAACCCCTGCGTTACCGGTATGAAGCAGCGTCGGCTCAAGGCGTTGCTGGCCAATGAGATCAGTCTGCTGGCCTATCATCTGCCGCTGGACGTGCATCCCGAAGTGGGCAACAACGTGCAGCTGGCGCGTCAGCTCGGTATCGTCGTCGAAGGGCCGCTGGAGCCGGAGAATCCGCGCACCGTGGGCCTGGTGGGTTCGCTGGAAGAACCAATGAGTGCGCAGGATTTTGCTCGCCATGTGCAGCAGGTGCTAGGGCGTGAACCCTTGTTGATCGAAGGCGAGGGGCTGATTCGCCGTGTCGGCTGGTGCACGGGGGGCGGGCAGGGCTATATCGATACGGCTGTCGCTGCTGGCGTTGATCTGTACCTGACTGGCGAGGCTTCCGAGCAGACCTTCCACAGTGCACGCGAGAACGGTCTGAGCTTCATCGCCGCTGGTCACCACGCTACCGAGCGTTACGGTGTGCAGGCGTTGGGCGATTATCTGGCGCGCCGCTTCGCGCTGGAACACCTTTTTATCGACTGCCCAAATCCGGTCTGAGAACCTGCTCACGATCTGCTGCGTGTCGGTTCTACTGCGTTAAAAGCAGGCTCGGATCGCTCATTTATAACTCGTAAAGTCGAGCGCGACCCCGAGCGCTCCTCGCCTGTTTGACTCGCCGGCGCTCGCCCTTCGGGCCAGCCTTTGGCTGTTACTCCCGCTGGTCGTTGCGCCCTGTATAGCTCTAGCTCGAGAGATCGTGAACAGGTTCTGAACAGGGCTTTCCTCCAGGCATAAAGCTAGATCGTTTCGATCTAAGTGCCGCCCTGAATAGAAGAGAGCGCTGTGCTAGAGTGCGCGCTCGTCCAAGGCCCGTCGGCCTGAATAATATCGTTATCCCGTGAGTAGCCATGCTCGACAAACTGACGCACTTGAAACAGCTCGAGGCGGAAAGTATCCACATCATTCGTGAAGTGGCCGCCGAATTCGACAACCCGGTGATGCTCTATTCCATCGGTAAGGATTCCGCCGTGATGCTGCATCTGGCACGCAAGGCGTTCTTTCCCGGCAAGCTGCCGTTTCCGGTGATGCACGTCGACACGCGCTGGAAGTTCCAGGAGATGTACAGCTTTCGCGACAAGATGGTCAGCGAGATGGGCCTGGATCTGATCACCCACATCAACCCCGATGGTGTGGCGCAGGACATGAACCCCTTCACCTACGGCAGTGCCAAGCACACCGACGTGATGAAGACCGAAGGCCTCAAGCAGGCGCTGGACAAATACGGCTTCGACGCCGCCTTCGGTGGTGCGCGTCGCGACGAAGAGAAGTCGCGCGCCAAAGAGCGTGTCTACTCCTTCCGTGACAGCAAGCACCGCTGGGATCCGAAGAATCAGCGTCCCGAGCTGTGGAACGTGTACAACGGCAAGGTGAAGAAGGGTGAGTCGATTCGCGTCTTCCCGCTGTCGAACTGGACCGAGCTGGATATCTGGCAGTACATCTACCTGGAACAGATTCCAATCGTGCCGCTGTACTTCGCCGCCGAGCGTGAAGTGATCGAGAAGAACGGCACGCTGATCATGATCGACGACGAGCGCATCCTCGAACACCTGTCCGATGAAGAGAAAGCACGCATCACCAAGAAGATGGTGCGTTTCCGCACCCTGGGCTGCTACCCGCTGACCGGCGCGGTGGAGTCCACGGCTGCCACCTTGCCGGACATCATCCAGGAAATGCTCCTGACCCGTACTTCCGAACGCCAGGGCCGCGTGATCGATCACGACGCCGCCGGGTCGATGGAAGAAAAGAAACGTCAGGGCTATTTCTAAGGATCGCGCACCATGAGTCATCAATCCGATTTGATCAGCGAGGACATCCTCGCGTACCTGGCCCAGCACGAACGTAAAGAGCTGCTGCGCTTTCTCACCTGCGGCAACGTCGACGACGGCAAGAGCACGCTGATCGGCCGTTTGCTGCACGACTCCAAGATGATCTACGAAGATCACCTGGAGGCTATCACCAAGGATTCCAAGAAGGTCGGCACCACCGGTGACGAAGTGGATCTAGCGCTGCTGGTCGACGGTCTGCAGGCCGAGCGCGAGCAAGGCATCACCATCGACGTGGCCTACCGCTACTTCTCCACCGCCAAACGCAAGTTCATCATCGCCGACACCCCCGGCCATGAGCAGTACACGCGCAACATGGCCACTGGTGCTTCGACCTGCGACCTGGCGATCATCCTCATCGATGCGCGTTACGGTGTGCAGACCCAGACTCGCCGACACAGCTTCATTGCCTCCTTGCTGGGCATCAAGCACATCGTCGTCGCCATCAACAAGATGGATCTGAAGAACTTCGATCAGGCCGTTTTCGAGCAGATCAAGGCTGAATACCTGGCGTTCGCCGAGAAGATCAACCTGCGTCCGACCACCCTAGAGTTCGTGCCGATGTCAGCGCTCAAGGGTGACAACGTGGTCAACAAGTCCGAGCGCTCGCCCTGGTACACCGGCCAGTCGCTGATGGAGATCCTCGAGACAGTCGAGGTTTCCGGTGATCGCAATTTCGATGACCTGCGCTTCCCGGTGCAGTACGTCAATCGGCCGAACCTCAACTTCCGTGGCTTCGCCGGCACTCTGGCCAGCGGTATCGTGCGCAAGGGCGATGAAGTCGTGGCACTGCCCTCGGGCAAGAGCAGTCGGGTCAAGTCCATCGTCACTTTCGAAGGCGAACTGGAGCAGGCCGGCCCGGGTCAGGCGGTCACCCTGACCCTTGAGGACGAGATCGATGTGTCGCGTGGCGACATGCTGGTTCATGCCGACAACCGTCCGCAGGTCACCGATGGTTTCGAAGCGATGCTGGTGTGGATGGGCGAAGAGCCGATGCTGCCGGGCAAGAAGTACGACATCAAGCGCGCTACCAGCTACGTGCCTGGTTCGATCCCCAGCATCGTTCACCGCGTGGATGTGAATACTCTGGAGCAGGGCGCCGCCAGTGAGCTGAAACTCAACGAGATCGGTCGGGTCAAGGTCGCGCTGGATGCATCGATCGCACTGGATGGCTATGAATACAACCGCACCACGGGTGCCTTCATCGTTATCGATCGCCTGACCAATGGCACCGTCGGTGCGGGCATGATCATCGCCGATCCGGTCACTCATGGCGGCGGTCAGCATGGTCGCCTGGCTCATGTGTCCACCGAGGAGCGCTCCCTGCGTTTTGGCCAGCAGCCGGCTACCGTGCTGTTCTCCGGCCTGTCCGGTGCGGGCAAGAGCACTCTGGCTTATGCCGTCGAGCGCAAGCTGTTCGACATGGGCCGCGCCGTGTACGTGCTCGATGGCCAGAACCTGCGCCACGACCTGAACAAAGGGCTGCCGCAGGATCGTGCCGGGCGTACCGAGAACTGGCGTCGTGCCGCCCATGTGGCGCGTCAGTTCAACGAAGCCGGCTTGCTGACTCTGGCCGCGTTCGTCGCTCCAGATGCCGAGGGACGCGAGCAGGCCAAGGCGTTGATCGGTAACGAGCGTCTGATCACTGTCTACGTGCAGGCTTCGCCGCAGATCTGCGCCGAGCGCGATCCGCAGGGTTTGTATGCCGCCGGTGGCGACAACATTCCTGGTGAAGGTTTCCCCTATGATGTGCCGCTGGACGCCGATCTGGTGATCGATACCCAGTCGCAGTCGGTCGAAGAGGGCGTGAAGGCGGTGCTGGATCTGCTGCGTCAGCGCGGCGCGATCTGAGTTACTGCAATGCCGTTCTCGCCAGCCAGGTCTGGTGATAACGGCGAACGAAAAAACGGGGCATATAGCCCCGTTTTTTTGTGCCTGACGGTGAGGGTCAGTTCAGATTCAGCGCCGGGATCAGGCTGCTGTTGATGTCCTGGCCAGGCACCGGTACCGGGGCTGCAAGGCCCAGGTTGTTCTTCTCGAACACGCGGTCAGCACGGTAGCTTGAGCGCACCAGCGGGCCCGCCGCGACCTCCATGAAACCCTTTTCCAGGCCGATGTCGCGCAAGCGGTTGAACTCTTCCGGGCTGACCCAGCGCTGCACCTTCAGGTGGTTACGCGTTGGTTGCAGGTATTGGCCGAGGGTGAGGATGTCCACACCGATGGCGCGCAGGTCATCCATGGTTTCCAGGATTTCCTCGTCTGTTTCACCCAGGCCCAGCATCAAGCTGGTCTTGGTCAGCACCTGCGGGCGGTGGCGCTTGGCGTGGGCCAGCACGTTCAGCGTCTTTTCGTAGCCGGCGCGTGGATCACGCACGACATGGGTCAGGCGCTTAACGGTTTCGACGTTCTGTGCGAAGACTTCGAGGCCAGAGTCCACCACGCGCTCGATAGCTTGATGATCGCCGTCGAAGTCGGGCGTCAGGGCCTCGACCACTACCTGCGGCGTGTTTTCCTTGATCGCTCGTACGCAGGCTGCATAGTGGCCCGCGCCGCCGTCCTCGAGGTCGTCGCGATCCACCGAGGTCAGCACGATATAGCGCAGCGCCATCAGCTCCACCGACTTGGCGGTGTTCTGCGGCTCTTCCAGATCCAGCCAGCCATTGGGGTTGCCGGTGTCCACGGCGCAGAAACGGCATGCACGGGTGCACACCGAACCCATCAGCATGATGGTGGCCGTGCCGTTGGACCAGCACTCGCCCATGTTCGGGCAATGCGATTCCTGGCACACGGTGCTCAGGCGATGTTCGCCGACGTTGCGTTTGACTGCTTCGAAGCGGCTGCCGCCAGGGGCTTTTACCCGCAGCCACTTGGGCTTGGGTTCGAAGACCTGGGGTTCGGCCGAGGCACGGCGCTTCTGGCCGTCCTTGATCGCAGTGATGCCCTGAGCAGTGCGAAATTTTTCGCCGCTGGCAACGGTTTTAGGCGAGGACGTGTCTGACATCGGAAATCTGGACTCCGGTAGAGGCTCCATTGGCGGGGGCTTGTGGCCGCCCGGCAGTCTATCACAGAAGGTGTATGCAGGCGCCGGGGCCGCTTGTCGACAAAGCTGGCCCCCAGGGTGCCGCGGTGCGCGCGGCGCAGCCTACGGCAGAGCGGTCAGCGGCCGCGCAGCTGCTGCAGCAGTTGTTGGGTGGGGTAGCCGTCCGCCGGCCAGTTCAGCTGCAATTGCAGGGCGCGAATGGCCTTGCGTGTGTTGGCGCCGATGATGCCGTCGGCAGGGCCGGGATCGAAACCATTCACGGTCAGCAGCTCCTGCAGCTCGATACGCTCGCTGCGGCCTAATTGGTGCTCGTCACGTGGCCAGCTTCCCTGAACTGTCGTTGGGCGCACCAGGTTGTCGGCGAGCAGACCGATGGCCAGGGCATAGGAGGTGGAGTTGTTGTACTTGAGGATGCTGCGGAAGTTGTCCAGCAAGAGGAATGCCGGGCCGCGGTGACCGGCAGGCAGCGACAGGTTGGCGCGAGCATTGGCGGCGGCACCGGTAGGCGACAGCGGACGCACGCCAAGCTCGGCCCATTCGGTCAGGGTGCGGCGTTGCTCCGGGTCGGCCAGAGAGTAGTCGAAGCCTGCCGGTAGACGTACTTCGAAACCCCAGGGTTGGCCGCGCTGCCAGCCCGAGGATTGCAGGTAATGAGCGGCAGAGGCCAGGGCATCGCTGGAGGAACTCCACAGGTCGCGCTTGCCATCGCCATCGAAATCGACGGCGTGCTGGTTGTAGGTGGTGGGCATGAACTGGGTCTGGCCCATGGCGCCGGCCCAGGAACCGATCATGCGATCGCTGGGGATGTCACCATGCTGCAGAATCTGCAGGGCGGCCAGCAGCTGGGTGCGCCAGAAGGCCTGACGACGGCCTTCGAAAGCCAGCGTGGACAGCGAACGGATCACACTGTGGCTGCCAATGTTGCTGCCGAAGTTGCTTTCCAGGCCCCAGATCGCCACCAGTATGCGGGCTTCTACCCCGTACTGTTGCTCGATGCGCTGTAGCACGCTGTTGTGCTGCGCCAGCAGAACACGCCCGCGGCCGATACGGCTGGAGGACACGGCGCCATCAAGGTATTCCCACACCGGTCGGGTGAATTCTGGTTGGCTACTGTCGGCCTTGAGTACGGCCGGGTCAGGGCTGATGCCGGCAAATGCTCGGTCGAACACGGCAGCATCGATGCCATTGGCCAGCGCTTCATTGCGCAATGCTTGCTGCCATTCGGAGAAGCTTGGCGCTGGAGCCGTGGGCGTCGTCTGCGTGACGGCGGGGCTGGGTGTCGCCGGCAGGCTTTCAGCGGGAGCCTGAGCGCAGGCTGCCAGCAGGAGGATAGGGAGCAGGGCCAGAGTGCGGCGAGGTAGCTGAGGTGGCATGTCTATCTCAAAGCGTTTAGCAGGTCGCTACCTTAGCATGCCCGTGCTGTAGACAGGGCTATCAGCGTGTTTACGTGGCCCATAAAGCAAGAAGCCTCCCAATTGTGGGAGGCTTCGCGGCGGTAACTGCCTTTGCCTTTCTGCGGTCGCTCCTGGCGGGAACGGAACAGTGGCTGGGCGACGATGGATTTGGCCTTGTTCGGCCGCTTTGCGGCTTTCTTGCTCATACGGTGATCCTCGGTTGAGCCTGCTCCCATGCAGGCGCGGGGACTATGCGCCGCTGTACAGAAAATGTCCAGATGCTAGGGAGACGCTTCAAAGCTTGAGCCCTGACAAATGACAGATACATCTGGCTTTGAGGCAATCGCACGCTCTCGGCGCTTCTTCGGCCGCAGTTTTGGCCGGATCGTCCCTTTAGTGATGGTCTGAATCCTGATTCACTAAATACGGGTGAATCAGGATTCAGACCATGGCCTACCGCATCACCGAAGCTCGACTCGACCGTGACCAGGCGCTGCGCGAGCGTATCCTTGCTTGCGCCTTGCAGCGCGTCAGCGCGGGTGGTTTCGCGGCGCTGACGATGCAGGCACTGGCCGAGGATGTCGGCATCGCTACTGGCAGCCTGTACCGCCACTTTCGCAGCAAGGGTGAACTGGCCGCCGAAGTCTTCGCCGCCGCCAGCCAGCGGGAGGTCGACGCTCTGGCCATGGCATTGCGCGGCTCTGGTAGTGCTGCCGAGCGTCTGCGTACTGGCCTGGAGCAGTTCGCCGCCCGCGCCTGGCATAGCCGCCGCCTGGCCTTCGCCTTGATCGCCGAACCGGTCGACCCGGAGGTCGATGAGCAGCGCCTGCTCTATCGCGAAGCCTATGCCGAGTTGTTCATCGAGCTTCTGGAAGAAGGTGTCCGCGCCGGCGAATTTCGGGTCGAGCAGATCGGCCTGGTTGCGGCCTGTCTGGTGGGGGCAATCGCTGAATCCCTCATCGGGCCGCTGTCGCCGCCCGCTCGTGCCGCTCGTGAAGCGGGCCAACCCACCTTGGAGCTGGCGCAGGTCAGCGCCAGCCTTGCCACTTTCTGCCTGCGCGCCGTCGGCGCCGAGGAGCCTTCGCGATGAAACCTAGCCTGCATGCCGAAACCCATGAGGTGTTCAACCAGGTGCCGAGCCTGGACGGCGCCAACCTCTATCGCCTCGATCTACCGTTGCAGGAATGGATTCGTCGCTACGACGGTGGTTGGGCGGACGAGCGCCTGAGCGCTTATGGCGCACTGGCCGGCGGTGCATTGATGCAGGCCGGCTTTCTCGCCAACGAGAACAAGCCGGTGTTCAAGAGCCATGACCGCTATGGCAACCGCATCGATCTGGTGGAGTTTCACCCGGCCTATCACGAGTTGATGCGCACGGCCGTCGAGCATGGTCTGCCGTCACTGCCCTGGACAGACCCACGCGCTGGCGCGCATGTCGCCCGTGCCGGCTTGACCTATATGCACAGCCAGGCCGAAGCAGCGAGCGGCTGCCCATTGACCATGACCTTCGCCGCCGTGCCGGCCATTCGCTTGCAGCCCAACGTCGCCGAGCAATGGCTGCCGAAGATCCTCGCGACCGAGTACGACCCGCGCAACTTGCCGATGGAACAGAAGGCTGGTGTCACCATTGGCATGGCCATGACCGAGAAGCAGGGCGGCACCGACGTGCGCGCCAACACCACCCGCGCTTATCCCATCGGTCTCGGCGGGCCGGGGCAGGGTTACGAGCTGGTCGGCCATAAATGGTTCTGCTCGGCGCCGATGTGCGATGCCTTCCTCACCCTGGCTTACACCGACAAGGGCTTGTCGTGCTTCCTGCTGCCGCGTCATCGCCCGGACGGCACGCGCAACCAGTTCTATATCCAGCGCCTGAAGAACAAGCTGGGCAACTGGGCCAACGCCTCCAGCGAGGTGGAATACCGTGGCGCCTTCGCCTGGATGCTCGGCGAGGAAGGGCGCGGCGTGCCGACCATCATCGAGATGGTGGCCATGACCCGCTTCGACTGCATGGTCGGCTCCAGTAGCCTGATGCGCCAGGCCCTGACCCAGGCCGCGCACCACTGCGCACACCGTCAGGTGGGCGGCAAGCGGCTCGCCGACCAGCCGCTGATGCAGAACGTACTCGCCGATCTGGCGCTGGAAAGCGAAGCCGCGCTGGCGCTGTGCATGCGCATGGGGCGTGCGCTCGACCAGCAGCATGACGAGCAGGAAGACAAGTTCGCCCGCCTGGTCACTGCCGTGGGCAAGTACTGGATCTGCAAACGCGCGCCGGAAATGATCTACGAGGCGAGCGAGTGCATGGGCGGCGCCGGTTACGTCGAGGAAACCATCCTGCCGCGTCTGTATCGCGAAGCGCCGGTCAACTCGATCTGGGAAGGTTCGGGTAACGTGCAGTGTTTGGACGTGCTACGCGCTTTGTCCAAGGAACCGGGCGTACTCGATGCGCTGTTCGCCGAGCTGGGCGATGGCCATGGCGATGCTCGTCTGAAGGCACATATTCAGCGTCTGAAAGCCGATTTTGCCGATACCGCCGATATCCAGTACCGCGCGCGCCAGCTCACCGAGGATATGGCCGTGGCGCTGCAGGCCAAGCTGCTGCTGGAGGCGGGCAACGCCACCGTCTCCGATGCCTTTATCGCCAGCCGCCTGGAGGGCCGTGGCCGGGTCTACGGCACCTTGCCGCGTGGTGTCGACGTCGAGGCACTGCTGGCACGCAGCACGCCTCACCTGGCCTGATCGGAGGTTCGCCATGCACGCCCATCCGCGTTATCGGGAGTTGGTCGAGCGAGGCTTCGCCGATGCCAACTTCATCAATGACCTGGGCATTCGCGCCACCGACTGCGGCCCGGGTTGGGTCGAGGCGGAGCTGGATATCCAGCTCCGCCACCTGCAGCAGAACGGTTTCATCCATGCTGGTGTGCAGACCACTCTGGCCGATCATGCTGCCGGTGCCGCCGCTGCGACGCTGGTGGCCGAGGGGCAGACGGTGCTGACCCTGGAGTTCAAGGTCAACCTGCTGCGTCCGGCGCGCAGTGCACGCCTGTTCTGCCGCGCCGAAGTACTCAAGGCCGGGCGCCAGGCCACGGTGGTCGAGGCCGAGGTGTTCGGCGAGGAGGGCGGCCAGAAGCGCCTGTACAGCAAGGCTTCGGTGACCATGGCGGTGGTGACGTTGCCGGCCTGAACGAGGGCTGAAAGCGGATTGTCTGGCACGCTGTTTTTTAGCAGGGCAGGCGAGTAATCTTGCGCTCGATGGTTCTGCGTGCACGCATGTGGCGCGGATGAAAAGGGAACAGGGTGCGGCGAATCTCGCCAATGCCCTGGCTGCCCCCGCAACTGTAAGCGGCGAACGATGCCCTCATGCCACTGACTCCGGTCGGGAAGGCGGGCGGAGTGCCAAGCCGTGAGCCAGGAGACCTGCCATCGACAACGGGCGTTTCGCCCAACCTTCATCCGAATCGTCGCGCGGTGGGCGCGAACAAGGAACTCGCATGCATATCGAACCCGGTGTCGTCGAAGGCGCCAAGATCCTCCTCAGCTACGCAACGGCCGTCACCGCTTTCGGTCTGACCGCCAAACTCGCCCTGGACAGCGTACGCAACAACGGCGGTGTCGCCGCCCTGGTGTTGCGCAGCCTGCTGACCACCGCCCTGGTGTTCTGCTTCTTCGAAGTCTTCCCGCATCACCCGGTGGGTGTTTCCGAGGTGCATCTGATCCTCGGTTCTACCCTGTTGTTGCTGTTCGGTGCCGGTGCAGCAGCCATCGGTCTGGCGGCTGGTTTGCTGCTGCAGGGGCTGCTATTCGCTCAGTTCGACCTGCCGCAGTACGGCATGAACGTCACCACGCTGCTTATCCCGTTGTGGGGCATCAGCCTGCTGGCCAAGCGCATCGTTGCGCCGGGTACCGCCTACGTCGATCTTTCCTACAAGCAGGCACTGGCGCTGTCGACTGCCTACCAGGGTGGCATCGTCGCTTGGGTCGCGTTCTGGGCCTTCTACGGTCACGGTTTCTCCAGCGAAAACCTGGCAGCCGTGGGCAGCTTCGGCCTGGCCTACATGAGCGTGATCCTGATCGAGCCGCTTATCGACCTGGGCGTGCTGGCCGGTGCCAAGGCGTTGTCGCGCTTCAGCCAGGGGCCGCTGTTCAACGTGCGCCTGCACCAGGCAGCCTGACCCAGTCGCTTAGCGGCGGCGCTGCCAGATCATCTTGCCGGTATTGCTCTCGGTGACCAGGTACTGGTCGCTGAAGCGGTAGTAGGCGGCGGGTTGATAATCGGCGGCGCCTGCCAGGCGCACCATCAGCATGCCGTCCTGGCTGCGCCAGTGGCCGCTGTACTGCACCTCGCCAGGGCTGTCGTAGCTCCAGTCGCTGCCGCCGCCGGCCGAGCGGCTCCACTGCGTGACGCTGCCATCGGCGTTCAACTGCAGGGTTATCACGGTGTTGAACGAGGCGAAATTGGCGCCGCCGCTATTGATGATCTTCTCGTGTACCCAAGTGCCGACCAGTGCCGAATCCTGAACGCCTGCTGCGGACGGCATTGCTGCTGCTTCGCGCTGGAATAGCGCCTGACGTTCCAGTACCTCGCCATTGCGTGGGTTGCGAGCTGCAATGCTGGTGTTGAGCATGGCGTTGGCATAGGTGGCGTTCATGTTGGCCAGCAGCAGGCCGGACTGTGGATCGCTGATCTCGGCGCGCAGCACCTGTCCATCGTAGTGGCCCTTCAGATTCAGGCGTAGGGTCTGATTCTCAACGTATTGCCCCTCAATCTGATTGCCCTGCTGGCGCAGAATCAGCACGGTCGGCTGGCCGTCTAGCGTGGCCTGGTAGTGACCGTCCAGCTCACCAGCCTGAACGCTGAAGCAGGAAACGACGGCCAGCAGCAGAAGGATTGGACGAAGCATGGTAATGACCTCCGACGAGTAGCTCCAAGTCTAGTCTCGGCCGTCGGGTGGTGAGTCCTGTCGCGCTATGTTTTCGTCACCGTATGCAGGCAAGATAGGCGCGTACGTTCAGTCAGGAAGATGCACAGTGAAAGCCTGCTCAGATGATTTCATCGTTGCCCTCACTCCCGAAGAGGCGGTCGATCGCCTCGCCGCGTTGCACCAGGAGGCCACTGGCGCCCTGGGCCACGCGCTCAAGCGCTACCTCAAGGAACGCATCCGTCCCGATGCCAGCGAGCACTGCCTGTTCCGCTACCCCGAATTGCGCCTGACCTACCTGTGCCAGGGCGAGGTGCCGACCACCGTGCGCGCCTACGCCAAGGTGCAGGTACCGGGCACCTACGCCATCACCGTGACCCAGCCGGCGGCCTTCCGTAAATACCTGCTGGAGCAGCTACGCCCGCTGATGAACGACTTCACCCTGCGTGTGGAAGTCGGCCGCAGCCAGCAGAACATTCCTTACCCGTACGTGGTCGAGGGCGGCGATGAGCTGGCCGGCAGTGGCGTGACCGCCGCCGAGCTGGCGCGCGTATTCCCCAGCACCGACCTGTCCGCCGCCACCGACGGCACCGCCGATGGCCTGTACGACTGGGAGAACATCGATCCGCTGCCGCTGGCACTGTTCGACGCGGCGCGTACCGACTTCTCGCTCAAGCGCATCCAGCACTACACCGGCAGCGACTGGCGCCATGTGCAGCCGTGGATCCTGCTGACCAACTATCACCGCTATGTCGATCAGTTCATCCGCCACGGCTTGGACATGCTGGTGGGCGACTCGCGCTTCACCCGTATGGTGCTGCCGGGCAACGTGGTGGTCGAGCGCGGCATGGCCGAAGGCGAGATGCAGGCGATCATCGAGAACGTGGTCTGGCACCGCTACCAGATGCCGGCCTACCACCTGCAGGCCGAGGACGGCCACGGTGTCACCCTGGTCAATATCGGTGTCGGCCCATCCAACGCCAAGAACATCACCGACCACCTCGCCGTGCTGCGTCCGCATTGCTGGTTGATGATCGGCCATTGCGGCGGCCTGCGTCAGTCGCAGACCATCGGCGACTACGTGCTGGCCCACGCCTATATGCGCCGCGACGGCATTCTCGACCGCGTGCTGCCGCCGCATATCCCGCTGCCGGCGCTGGCCGAAGTACAGCAGGCGCTACAGGAGGCCGCCAAACTGGTCACCGGCGAGCAGGGCGACGAGTTGAAGAAGCGCCTGCGCACCGGCACCGTGTTGACCTACGACGACCGCAACTGGGAGCTGCGCTGGGCCCAGGAGCGGCCGTTGATCAACCTGTCGCGTGCGGTGGCGGTGGACATGGAAAGCGGCACCATCGCCGCGCAAGGCTATCGCCTGCGGGTGCCCTACGGCACGCTGCTGTGCGTGTCGGACAAACCGCTGCACAGCGAGATCAAGCTGCCCGGCGCGGCCGGTGCTTTCTACGAGCGCGCTGTGACCCAGCACCTGCATATCGGCATCGCCGCGCTGGAGCTGATGCGCAGCCAGCTCAACTCGCTGCACTCGCGTAAGTTGCGCAGCTTCGATGAGCCGCCGTTCCGCTGATAAGCAGGGCGTGGCCTGACGCACAGTCCGGTCACGCCTTGGCGTTACCCCGCGGCATTCTGGTTTACACTCGCGCCCGTCATGGATGAACGAGGCGATACACATGGAACAGGCACGTCTGCTGCTCACGGCGCTGTGGGAACCCTTCAGCTTTTTCAGTCTTTTCCTCTACACCGGCCTGGCCCTCAGTCTCGGTGTTGTGGCTGGCCTGCTGCTGACCGTCAAGCTGCACCGATTGGGCTGGCTGGCACGTAACAACCGCTGGCACCACTGGCTGCTCAAACTCTACTTTCTACTGTTGCCGCTGGCAGGAGGTTTCCTCGGCTTTCAGGGTGGACTGTTGTATGGCAGCCAGCAGCAGATCAATCGCCATCTCGATAGCTATGCGCCCTTGGTGCAGGAACTGGCCGACGATATCTGGAGCGACTTTCAGGCCTATGTCGAGGCGCAGGAGGCGCAAGGGTTATTGGCGGTGCAGGATGTCAGCGTGCAGGCGCTGCTCAATCAGTTGGCGCTGGATTACCTGCGCAGCGAGCGGCTGCTGGAGGCTGCCGAGCGTGCCGAGGCATCGACCACCGAGCGTATCGCCTTCGACCTGCTCGACCGACTGCGTGCCAGTTTGCTGGGCAAGGCGATTGGCGAGATGGCTGTAGAGAAAACCGCCCGTTACAGCGGCTTCAACGAGAAGGTGCTGAATCAGGTGCTGGATGCCCGTATCGAGCAGCTGTTTCGCGCCGAGTTTCTGCTGGGGCTGCTCAAGCAGCAGATCGGTCACGTCTTCAAGCCGCTTTATATCGCGCTGCTGATCCAACTCGGACTCTTACTGGCGCTGATCGCGGCAGAGTGGGGCGTGTCGCGCTGGTTACGGCAGACGCCTGGACGTTTGCCTGCCGAGCCTCTGCCGCAAGCCTGAGTCAGGCCGCGACCGGCGCCTCGTCACGCAGCAGTTCGGCCAGCGCTGCGCGGTCGATGTTAGCGCCGCTGAGTACCACGGCCACGCGCTGGCCGGCATTGAGTTCACGCTCCTGCATCAGCGCAGCCAACGCGGCTGCGCCGGCACCTTCGGCGAGGTTGTGGGTGTCCTCGTGATAGGTGCGGATGGCGGCGCGAATTTCCTCATCGTCGACTCGCACGATGCGCGATACGCCGGCGCGGATCATGTCCAGCGCCAATTCCTGCGGCTGGCGGCAGGCCATGCCGTCGGCCAGCGTATCGGCGCGTTCGGTCTGCACCAGGCGGCCCTGCTCGAAACTCCGCGAATAGGCGTCGGCGCCGCTGGCGACCACGCCGACGATCTCGGTGTCGAGACCAAGCAGGTCGCGGGTGCGGATCATCCCGCAGATGCCCGAGCCGAGGCCGATGGGCACATACACCCGGCGCAGGTTCGGTACCGCCTCCAGCAGTTCCAGGGCGTAGGTGGCCACGCCGCGCACCAGATCCTCGTGTAGTGACGGCACCCAGTGCAGACCGTCGCGTTCGGCGATGCGCGCGGCTTCGGCGCGGGCTTCGTCGAAGTCGCGGCCATGTTCGATCACCTCGGCACCGAGGGCGCGCATCGCTGCGTTCTTCTCGCGAGCGTTGCCATGCGGCACCAGGATGCGAATCGCCAGGCCGGCCGCGCGTGCCGCCAGTGCCAGGCTCTGGCCGTGGTTGCCGCGGGTCGCTGTGACCAACCCGCATACCTGCGGTTCGCGACGCAGCAGGGCGTCGATATAGACCAGCCCGCCGCGCACCTTGAAGGCAGCGGTCGGGGCGTGATTCTCGTGCTTGACCCAGACCTCGCAGCTCAGGCGCTGGGCAAGCAACGGCCAGGCCAGTTGCGGCGTGGGCGCCATGTGGCGGTGAACCAGTTCAGCGCTCTGGCGCAGTTGGGCGAGGTCGAACATGACAGGCACTCCGAGTGGTGTTGACCTGGATGCTAGTGCGGTACATTGTATGGGTAAATCTTTATATTGCATGGCAAGCAATGTGGCTTCCTGACCTTCAAGACAGCGCCTTACCGACATACCTGGCATTGGTCGAAGCCATTGCCTCGGCCATCGGACGTGGTGAACTCAAGCCCGGCGAGCGCCTGCCGCCGCAGCGACGCCTGGCCTGGACGCTGGGCATCAACCCGAGCACGGTGATGCTCGCCTACCGTGAGGCCGCGCGTCGGCACCTGGTCTCTGGCGAGGTTGGGCGCGGCACCTACGTGCTGGCCGGCAGCCGCGAAGCGAGCCTGTTCCGGCTCAAGCAACCGACCGCGCAGGGCGATTTGATCGACCTGTCGACCAACGTGCCAGTGCATGATCCGGACAACCGTGACCTGTCCGCCAGCCTCGCTGCGCTGGCTGCACGTGGCGAGCTGGACGCGTTGCAGGCCTACCCGTCAGCGGCACTGGTCGAGCGTGCGCACTTGGCCGGCGTGACCTGGCTGCGTCGACGCGGCCTGGAACTGGCGCCGGGCGGCCTGCTGCTCTGCGCCGGTGCCCAGCAGGGTGTGTCGGCCGCGCTGCTGGCGCTGTGCGAAGCGGGCGAGCCGATCCTGGTGGAGCGCTACACCGCGCCGGGTATCAAGGCGGCCGCGCGCCAGTTGCGCCTGCCGCTGCACGGCGTGGCGATGGACGAGCACGGCATCCTGCCCGATGACCTCGACCGCCTGGCCCGTGCCACCGGGGCGCGTGTGGCGGTGTTCACGCCCTGTCTGCAGAACCCCACCGGCGCCAGTCTGGACGCCGAACGGCGCGCGGCCATCGCCGAGGTGGCGCGGCGCCGTGGCTTGTGGATCATCGAGGATGATGTCTACGGCGTGCTCGGCAGCGAGGCGCCACTGGCGGTGCAGCTTCCCGAGCGTTGCCTGTTGATCAGCAGCCTGTCCAAGAGCGTCGCGCCCGGATTGCGCCTGGGCTTTATCGCAGGCGCGCCGGAGCTGCTCGAACGCATCGATCCCGAGGCCCAGGCCACGCGCTGGGCCGTGACGCCGCTGAGTCTGGCACTGGGCTGCGAATGGATCGAAAGCGGCATTGCCGAACAGCGCCTGGCCTGGCAGATCGACGAGTTGCAACAACGCTGGCGTCTAGCCGCGCGCGTGCTCGGGCCGCGCATGCCGCAGGGTAGGGCGGTGGCACCACACCTGTGGCTGGACGCTGACGCGCCGGCAGGCCTGGCTGAGGCTTGTCGGCAGAACGGTGTGGAGGTGGTGCCGGCCGAGGTGTTCGCGGTGGAGGCCAATCCAGGAAATGCCGTGCGCATCAGCCTCGCGGCGGCAGCCAGTCGGGTCGAACTCAAGCGGGCATTGGAAGGGATCGTGGCGGCTTGGCCTGTTTAGCGCTGTAGGGCGTACCGGGACGCCGGCCGCTCGGAAGCAGTACGCCGTCGTGTTGGTGGAGCTGGAGTTGGCAATGAGTCGCCGAGAGCGTTTTGGGCTCGTGTGCGGTGCCTGCGTTTGCATGGGGCGGCGGGCTGTTCGCTGGCGCTCCTGAGCCCGCCCTACATGTTGGCGCCATGAGCGGTTGGCGTCTCGTGCCGCCCTACGGGGTTGTGAGTTGCATATGCAGGATCGGGAAGGGGCGGCCGCCACCGTCCAGGCGTGAGCGGTCGGTCACGACGAAACCCAGATGCTGGTAGAAACCCACAGCCTGCGGGTTCTGCTCGTTGACATCGACCCGGGTGGCGCCCAGCGTGTCGATGGCATGGCGCATCAGCCGTTTGCCCACGCCTTGGCCGTGGCAGGCCGGGTCGACGAAGAGCATTTCCACCATGTCTTCGCTGGTACCGAGAAAACCCAGTATTCGCCCCGACCCATCGCGCGCACAGGTCAGATGCACGGCTGGGAAATACTGCTCGCGCAGCAAGGGCTTGATCACCTGCAGGTCGCTTTCCGGCAGGAAGTGATGGGTGGCGCGCACGGCGGCCTCCCAGATTTCCACCAGGGTGGGCAGTTCGGTGTCGGTGGGTGTGTCGAGAGTCAGCGGCATGTCAGTAAGCATCGAAGATCAAACAGGGCGCAGAGCATGCCAGCTCTGCGCCCGTACTGTCATTTGCTGGCGTCCAGCACCACGCGATAGCGCGCCTTGCCGCTGCGCAGGTGGTCGATGGCCGCGTTCACCTGGCTCATGGGGAAGTGTTCGACCTGCGGCAGGATCTGGTGTCGTGCGCAGAACTCGAGCATGGTCGCCATACTCGATGGCGAGCCTACCGGCGAGCCGGACAGGCTCTTCTGCTGTGGGATCAGGTTGAACACATGCACCGGGATGGCGCTGGGCACGATACCGACGAAGTGCAGGCGGCCCTTGCCGCGCAGGGTGCCGAGCAGGGCAATCCAGTCGAGGTCCGCGCTGGCGGTGACCAGGAGGAAATCCAGGCTGCCGGCAATCGCCTTCATCGCCGCGCTGTCGGTGGAGGCCACCACCTTGTGTGCACCCAGGCGTTTGGCTTCGTCCTGCTTGCTCAGCGACGAGGTGAAGGCCGTCACCTCGCAGCCCCAGGCGTTGAGAAAGCGCAGCGCCAGGTGGCCGAGGCCGCCGATGCCGACCACGCCGACGCGGTCGGTCGGTTTGATGTCGAATTCCAGCAGCGGGCTGAATACCGTGGAGCCGGCGCAGAACAGCGGGCCGACCAGTGCCGGGTCGAGGCCTTCGGGCAGCGGCATGGCCCAGGCCCAGTGCGAACGCAAGCGATCGGCGAAACCGCCGTGACTGCCAACGATGGTTGGCTTCACCGAGCGGCACAACTGGTGCGAACCCTCCATGCACGAGCCGCAATGCATGCAACTGCCCTTGTACCAGCCGATGCCGACGCGCTGGCCCAGCTTGAGGCCGCGTGCCTGCTCGCCGAGACGGACGATGGTGCCGACCACCTCATGTCCGGGGATGAAGGGGTAGCGCGCATTGCCCCATTCGTTATCGATCATCGACTGGTCGGAGTGGCAGATGCCGCAATATTCCACCGCCACTTCCACCTCTTCGGCGCCGAGCGGGCCGGGGTCGTAGCTCAGGCGCTCCAGTGGCGCCTTGGGCGCCGTGGCGGCCCAGCCAGTGAAGGTGGCGAGTTCGTCGTTGTTGCTCATTGGTGGCACCTGATCGCAGGGGGTGAACCAGCAGCTTAGCCGCTCTGGCAGGACGTGGAAGCACCATCAGTGCCGCTTATCGTGGGTTACACTGCGCAGCTCATTTTCATCGAAGCCCGTTGCATGTCACGCCCTCGTCTTCCCGCCAATCGCCGTCCTGCCGCCCCACGCCGCGTGGCCAAGGCGCCGCCCGCGCAGCCGCGCCTGCTGATCCTGAACAAGCCGTTCGACGTGCTTACTCAGTTCAACGATGAGCAGGGGCGCGCCACCCTCAAGGATTTCGTCGAGGTGCCTGGCGTCTACCCGGCCGGGCGTCTGGATCGTGACAGCGAAGGCTTGCTGCTGCTGACCAACGATGGTCGTCTGCAGGCGCGTATCGCCGACCCAAAACACAAGTTGCCGAAGACCTATTGGGTGCAGGTGGAAGGCGAACCGAGCGAGGCGCAATTGCAGCAGTTGCGTGAGGGGGTGACGCTCAATGACGGCCCAACCCTGCCGGCCGAGGCGCGGCGGCTGGACGAGCCCGAGCTGTGGGAACGCAACCCGCCGGTACGCTTTCGCAAGAGCGTGCCGACGGCCTGGCTGGAGTTGGTGATCCGTGAGGGGCGCAACCGTCAGGTACGGCGCATGACTGCCGCTGTCGGCTTGCCAACCTTGCGCCTGGTGCGCGTGGCCATCGGCCCCTGGCGGCTGGACGGCTTGCAGCCCGGGCAATGGCGTGAGGTTCCGGCGTTATTGCCATAGGGCGCGTCATTGCAGGCGCAGTTGGTGCGCACGGCGCACCCTACGGCCGGCGGTGTCCCTGTAGGGCGCGCCGCGCGCACCAGGGGCATGCCGATTGTTCCCGTGTCGTCGCTGGGCGGGTATAGGTGGAGAACGGCGGCGGCCGCAGTGATCAGTAAGGTGCACCGCGCAGCGGACGTTTTGTCGCAGCACCGAGGCGCTGGCGAACATGACCTGGATCAATAACCGGCCTTGATCACGGCGATACCTTTGTTCAGCACTTCACGCCAGGCCTGGCGCACATCGGCATCACATTCCTTGTCGTGTTCGCCGATGGTCAGCAGCAGCGCGTCGAGCCACAGGTCGTACAGCTCGGGACGAATGTCCAGGTGATGACGCGAGTGTGATTCGCCAAGGGCGCGCAGCTTGGTGTCGGGCATGCCGCGGGCGTGCATCACCAGGTTGAGGATGCCCTGACGCAGCAGCTGCTTCTGCGCGCTCATGTCGGTGTCGACGAACTTCTCGCGAATCAGCGGCGAGCTGGCGAGGAAGTGGCGGTAGAAACTGTCGAAGAAATCCGGGCTGGCGCAGCAGCGTCCATAGCTCTGCATCACCAGATTGGCGGCGCTCATGTGTCACTCCTTGAGTGGGCTGCAGGCCGCGTTTGCGGCGGCCTGGTATCGATCGGAGGTATCGCGTCGGCTGGTCGGATCAGCCGTGAATGCCGCGCGCGGTCTCGATGATGTAGGTGATGATCGGCTTGGCGAGGAAGGCGAACAGGCACAGGCCCAGGCCAAGGAACAGGATGGCGGTGCCAAGGCGGCCAGCCTTGGACTTCTTCGCAAGATCCCAGATGATGAAGAACATGAACAGCATCAGGCCGCCCACCAGGACGTACATCATCAGGGCTTCAAATTGTTCGGTTTCCATGCTGCCTCGTGATTCGGACGGAAAACGCAAGGCTGGAATTATACGCGCCCTGACTTAGAGCGCGGCATGATCCACTTCACCCTGCGACTTTCAGTCGCGCAGGTGCTGCAACGGTAACTGCGTACTGGAGAGAATCTGCTGCAGCACGAAGCTCGAACGTACGCTGGAAACGCCGTCGATACGGGTCAGCGTGCCCAGCAGCAGCTTCTGGTAATGATCCATGTCCGGCACCACCACCTTGAGCTGGTAGTCGGCGTCCATCCCGGTGACCAGGCAGCATTCCAGCACTTCCGGGCATTTGCGAATCTCGTCCTGAAAGTGCTCGAAGCGTTCCGGTGTGTGGCGATCCATACCGATCAGCACGTAGGCGGTCAGGCTCAGACCAAGCTTCTTGCGGTCGAGCAGCGCCACCTGGCCGGTGATGTAGCCGTCGTCTTCCAACTGCTTGACCCGGCGCGAGCAAGGTGAAGGCGACAGGCCGATGCGTTCGGCAAGCTCCTGGTTGGACAGGGCAGCGTTGCGCTGCAATTCGGCGAGAATGTTCAGGTCATAACGGTCGAGTTTGTCCATTTTTTAACTGGCTCATCATTTGATTGCGATAAATAGTGCTCCTTTGGCGGTAAATTGCGCAATTGGTAATTTTGTAAGCAATATTAGCAATCTTATTTCGGTGTGGCAGGCGTAAGCTTTCTCTCAGTTTCACGGCCCGGACGACAAGTCCTACCGGCTTCGCCCAACCAGGTGAGTCGGCGCCGACGATCCTACCGGATCGCACCGGCACCCGGGTCCGCACTGCCCAACCAGGCGGGCGACGAAAGCGGCGACAACACCGCCAGCACCGGACAGATTTCCCGAGGGGGCCGCAAGGCCCCTTTTTTCATGCCTGAAATTTGTGCGCGCAACGGGCGGGTGCGACTTTCGGAGAGGGAGGCCTAGCCTTGGCGTCAGTGCTGAACAATTTCCTGCGGGTCGGCGTGCACCAGCACTTCGGCTCGCGGGTAGTGTTCATGAATCGCTTTCTCCACCGCCACGCAGTGGTTGTGCGCCTCTGACAGGCTCATCTCGCCGGGTAGCTCCAGGTGCAGCTGGACGAACCAGCGTGTGCCGGAAATGCGCGTGCGCAGGTCGTGGGAGCCGAGCACGCCGGGTACGGCGTTGGCCAGGTCGTACATGTGCTGCGAGGTTTCGCTGGGCAGTTCCTCGTCCATCAGTACGGCGATTGAGCCGCGCACGATGCTGATGGCGCTCCAGAAGATGTAGAAGGCGATGCCGATGGCGAAGATCGCGTCCATCTGCTGCCAACCGAAGCGCGTCAGCAACAGGGCGAGAAGGATGCTGCTGTTGAGCAGGATGTCGGAGCGGTAATGCAGCGAGTCCGCGTGGATGGCGGTAGAGCCGGTTTCGCGCACCACCTTGCGTTGAAAGGCCAGCAGCACGATGGTCAGCGCCAGCGACAACAGCATGACCGCGATACCGACGCCTTCGGCCTCCAGCGGCTGCGGCGACTGCAGGCGTTCGATGCCCTGCAGGCCGATGAGAATGGCGCTGACGCCGATGAACAGCGCCTGGCCCAGCCCGGCCAGGGCTTCGGCCTTGCCGTGGCCGTAACGGTGATCTTCGTCCGCAGGCCGCAGGGCGAAATGCACGGCGATCAGGTTGATCAGCGAGGCTGCACTATCGAGCAACGAGTCGGTGAGGCCGGCCAGCAAACTGACCGAGCCGCTCAACCACCAGGCAATGGCCTTGGCCAGCACCAGGGTCAGAGCGACTGCCAACGCTGCCCGGGTAGCCAGGCGCATCAGCCTGGCGTGCTGCGGGTTGTGCATCGGCTCAGGCTGCCGGACGCAGGCCGTAGGCGGCCAGTTGCTCGGCGTTGCCGCTGTGCTGGATCAGGCGCGGATCGTTCAGCGGCAACTGGTGGCCGGTGCTGGTTTCGATCAGGGTCTTGAGCGCGTATTGGTCGACCTTGCCGTCTTCGCCGATCAGCTTCTGCAGCTGTTGTGGGTCGACCTGAGCGGTCTGGCCTTCGGGCAGATAGATGGCGCCAGTGGCGAAGTCCACGGCGAAGGCGATCAGGCCTGGAATCACGTAGAACAGGATACCGATGGCGTTGGCCCCGGCGATCACAGGGTCGATTCGGCCCTCGATCTGGCCACGGCGATCCGGGTAGAAGATCGAGCCACACGCGGTGAGTTGAGCAAGCAGGGCAGCGGCGACAACGCCGGCGATGACACGGGATTTCGTGCGCATGAGCACCTCCTGAAAGAGTGGCGCAACTATAGCAGTTCGCCATTGCAAAGCCGCTAGTGGACGGCGGTTGTCAATAAGACCGGCGGCGGCGCTGGCGGTTCGCCGCATTGCGGCTGCTCTATAATCGCCGGCTTGCTGTGGAGAAATGATGAACACCCTGCCGATCGATTCGCTTCTGCCTGATTTGCGCGATGCCCTGAGCGCCCGCCACGAAGTGGTGCTGGAGGCGCCGCCAGGCGCTGGCAAGACCACCCGCGTACCGCTGGCGCTGCTCGATGCGCCGTGGCTGGCGGGGCAAACCATCCTCATGCTCGAGCCGCGCCGCCTGGCGGCCCGTGCCGCGGCCGAACGCCTGGCTAGCGAGCTGGGCGAGCGGGTGGGAGAGACGGTCGGCTATCGCATTCGCCTGGACAGCAAGGTCGGGCCGAATACGCGCATCGAGGTGGTTACCGAAGGCATCCTGGCCCGCCGCCTGCAGGACGACCCGGCGCTGGATGGTGTTGGCCTGGTGATCTTCGACGAATTCCACGAGCGCAGCCTGGATGCCGACCTGGCCCTGGCGCTGACGCTCAATGGCCGCGCCATGTTCCGTGCGGCGGACAGTGGTGAAACGCCGCTCAAGGTGCTGCTGATGTCGGCCACCCTGGAGGGCGAGCGCCTATCAGCACTGCTTGGCGAGGCGCCGGTGCTGCGCAGCGAAGGGCGCATGTACCCCGTGGATATCCGCTGGGGCGCACCGTTTCAGCCGGGCGAATGGATCGAGCCGCGCGTGGTGCAGACGGTGCAACAGGCGTTGGCCGACGAGCCCGGCAGCCTGCTGGTGTTCCTGCCGGGCCAGGCCGAGATTCGCCGCGTGGCCGAGCAACTGGGCGAGGTGCTGGTCGGTCGCGACGACATCTTGCTCTGCCCGCTGCATGGTGAGCTGGAACTGTCCGCCCAGCGCGCCGCCATCGAGCCAGCCCCGGCAGGCAAGCGCAAGGTGGTGCTGGCCACCAATATCGCCGAGACCAGCCTGACCATCGACGGTGTGCGTGTGGTGGTCGATGCCGGCCTGGCGCGGGTGCCGCGCTTCGACCCGGCCAGCGGCATGACGCGACTCGACACGCAGCGCATTTCCCGCGCTTCGGCCACCCAGCGTGCTGGGCGTGCTGGTCGCCTGGAGCCGGGCGCCTGCTACCGCTTGTGGTCGCAAGCGCAGCACGAGCAGCTCAGTGCCTATTCCAGCGCGGAAATCCTTCAGGCCGACCTGTCTGGGCTGGCCCTGCAACTGCTGCGTTGGGGCGTGACGCCGCAGGAACTGAGCTGGCTCGATGTGCCACCACCGGCAGCCTATGCCCAGGCGCTGGATCTGCTCGGTCGCCTCGGTGCGCTGGACGAGCGCGGCGCGCTCAATGCCCATGGCCAGGCCATGGCCGAGCTGCCGAGCCACCCGCGCATCGCCCATCTGCTGCTGCGCGGTCAGGCGCTGGGCCTGGGGGCGCTGGCGTGCGACCTGGCGGCGCTGCTGTCGGAGCGCGACATAATGCGCGGTGGTGGCGCTGACCTGCACAGTCGCCTGGCGTTGCTTGGCGGCGAAAGCCGTGTCGGCCGCAACGCGATGGGCGGCGTACAGCGTGCGCGGCAACTGGCCAAGCAATTCCAGGGGTTACTTAGGGGGCGGGCGGTGAGTGAGATGGTGAATGACCCCGAACATCCACGTTGGCTTGGTTGCCTGCTGGCCTTCGCCTACCCGGATCGCATCGCCCAGCAGCGTCGCGCTGGTGGTGCCGACTACCGCCTGGCTAATGGTCGCGCCGCGCAGTTCGGCGAGGCCGATGCCCTGATGAAGCATGAATGGCTGGTGGTGGCCGACCTGGGCAGCCGCCAGGGCCAGCGTGAAGAGCGTATCTATCTGGCTGCCGATCTCGATCCGGCGCTATTCGCAGGCGAGCTGGCCGAGCAGGTGCAGACGCTGGAGGTGCTCGACTGGGACGAGCGTGAGGGCGTGCTGCGCGCCGAGCGCCAGCGCAAGGTCGGCGAACTGGTGCTGGAGCGTCAGGCATTGGCCACACTGGACGAGCAGGCACGTTGCCGCGCCCTGGTCGGGCTGGTGCGGCGCAAGGGACTGGAGCTGCTGCCCTGGACGCCCGAGTTGCGCCAATGGCAGGCGCGCGTGGCGCTGTTGCGTGGACTGGACATGCAGCAACAGGGGCAGAGCGACTGGCCGGACTTGTCGGATGCCGCGCTGCTGGCCAGCCTCGATCAGTGGTTGACGCCATATCTGGGTAAGGTCAATCGCCTCAGCCATTTCGCAGGCCTCGATCTGCCGTCGATCCTGCAGACGCTGCTGCCCTGGCCTTTGCCGCAACGTCTCGACGAGCTGGCGCCGCGCGCACTGAGCGTGCCGTCCGGCTCACGCATTGCCATCGACTACACGGAAAACCCGCCGGTGCTCGCCGTGCGCCTGCAGGAGCTGTTCGGCCTGGCCGCCACGCCGCGCATCGCCGGTGGCCGCCTCGGCCTCAAGCTGCACCTGCTGTCACCCGCGCGCAGGCCGGTGCAGGTTACGCAGGATCTGGCCAGCTTCTGGGCCAATACCTACCTGGAGGTGAAGAAGGATCTCAAGGGGCGCTACCCGAAGCACTATTGGCCGGATGACCCGTTGATCGCCGAGCCCACTGCGCGGGCCAAACCGAGGAAATGAACGGACGATGCTGACTCTGGATATTGGCCCCCTGGCCCTTGGCGTTTCCCATGTGCTGCTGTTCGGCAGCCTGCTGCTGGCCACACTGGTTGGCTGGTTGATCGGCCGCCGGCATGGCTGCAATCCGGAGCGGCAGCTGTTTCGCATGTTGCTGCTGGCGCTGGTGGTCGCGCGGCTGGCGTTCGTGCTGGTGTATGCCGAGTACTACCGTGACGAGCCGTGGCGGGTGGTGGATATACGCGATGGCGGCTTCATCGCCTGGCCAGGCGTTCTCGCCGGATTGATGCTGGGTGCCTGGTACATCTGGCGCCAGATACCGCTGCGTCGACCCCTGGGCATTGCGATGAGCGTCGGTCTGGCGCTGTGGTTGGGCGGTAGCTTGCTGCTGCAGGTGTTGGAGCAGGGCACGCGGCTTCCCGACCTGCAGGTTCAGGACGCCCAGGGGCGCACGGTGAACCTGCGCGATTACGCTGGCCAGCCACTGGTGGTGAACCTCTGGGCCACCTGGTGTCCGCCGTGCCGGCGCGAGATGCCGGTGCTGATGCAGGCTCAGCAGCGTGAGGCAGGTGTGACCTTCCTGTTCATCAATCAGGGCGAGAGTGCGGAGTGGGTAGCCGACTTCCTGGCCAAGCAGAACCTGGCGTTGGACAACCTGCTGCTCGATGGTTCGGTGCAACTGGGGCAGATGGTCGGCTCGCGGGCCTTGCCTACCACGCTGTTCTACGACGCCGAAGGGCGTCAGGTCGGCAGCCACCTGGGCGAGTTGTCACACGCCAGCCTGGAGCGTGCGCTGGCGGCGTTACGGCCGGAGTGAGGCGTCAATACAGCCACAGATCCTCGCCGGCGTCCTTGAGCTGTTGATAGACGCGATCCAGGTCGTCACGCAGGCGTTCGGCGTTGGGGGCGTGGCGGGAGAAGATCAGCCGCAGTGGCAGGCGCTGCACTTCGACGAACGGCAGATCGCCCATGGCCAAGGCTCGTTTGGCCTGTTCGACAGGCGCTTGATAGTCCAGCAGGTAGTCACCGCGTCGACGCTCCAGCATCTCCAGCGCCGAGGTATGGCTAGAGGTGCGATGACGGGTGATCTGGCGGGCCGGGTCTTCCAGCCACTGATTGACGTCCTGCCAATAGCTGTAACCGGTGATCAGGATCACTCCACGCCCGTGCAGATCGTCCGGCAGGCGCGGTGGTGGAGTGTCGGGGCGGAAGTACAGGTTGAGGGTGATTTCGCCCAGCAGGTGGCGGCCTTCCAGGGTGTGCTCGGCCAGCTCAGTCTTGCCGGGGGCGCCGGGCCATATCTGCACGCTGCCATCCTGCAGGCCGCTGTACAGGCGGGCACCGGGGTAGGAGCGAAACTCGACCTGGTAGCCGGCCTGTTCCAGCAGGCGCGCCGTCAGCTCCAGACCAGAACCGCTGGGTTGGCCCTGGGCGTCCGTATAGGAATAGGGGGGGAATTCGTAATAGCCGACATGAATGCGCTGCCTGGCCTCGGTCGTGTGAGCAACGGGCAGCCATAGCAGGGTGATGAGTATCAGGCAGAAGCGTTTTGGCATCCGGGTATCGCGGCTCTTCGCCGTCTTGTCGTTATTGGGTCGTGCCCTTCGAGCATGGACAAGTCCTGGCGGGCTTGTCCAGTTCGTCTGCGCTTATTCGTGGCTGGGCAGGAAGAAGCGGCCGATGACCGGCAGGTGGTCGGAAATGCCCTGCGTGTCGTGCTGGCGCACCTGGCTGGCGAGCGGGGTGAGGCGCGGGCTGTAGAAGAGGTAGTCGAGAGTGCGATCCGGGCCTTTGGCGGCGGGGTCGTTGGGGTAGTGGGTGTACCAGTCTGCCTGTCGCGCGCCGCTCGATTGCTGCAGGCTGGGAATCATCGGATAGCGCCGGGCCAGATCCTGCAGCTCGCTGTCGGAGGCATACCAGCCACGCTGATCCTCGGGCAGGTGCTGGAACTGACCGGGCGGCAGCAGGTTGAGGTCGCCGCCCAGTACCCACGGTGTTCCTGCGCTCTGCAATTGCTGCAGCAGGCCGTCGGTCATGGCCACCTGGCGCTGCATGGTGTCATCGCCCTGGGCGAAGGCATCGAAGTGGGTATTGATCATGACCAGTTCGCCGCTGCCACGGATCGGCAGGTAACTGATCAGCAAGGCGCGTTTGAGCTGAAACTGGCGGCTCAGCGGGTCGCTGCCGGGAGTCGGCAACTGCACCCGCTCGGCGCGGGCGATCTGGAAGCGGCTGAGGGTGCCCAGCTTCATGCCAACGCTGCCGAGAATGCGTGGGTGTGGCACGAAACCGGCTTTCCAGTAGAAGGCCTGGCTGGCGCAGGGGTAAAGGTCGGCCAGGCGTTCCTGCAGCAGCGCCAGTTGATCCTGGTAGTCGCTGGCCCTGGCGCCGTCATGCAGTTCCTGCAGCAGTACCACGTCGGGCTGCTCGTCACGCAGGACGCGCACCACTTCATCGAGCGTGGTCGCCAGGTCTTCGCGGCTGGGGCGTTCGTCCGGGCCATCGCCGCCAGGTAAGTCGTACCAGAACACGTAGCGCTTGCCTGCCAGGTACTGCACGTTCCAGGTCATCACTTTCAAGGCCTGGCCCGGTTGCAGCTTGGCGGTCTGGGCGTTGCAGCTCAGCGCTGCGTCCTCACGCGCGGCCGGGCGCCAGGTCAGCGTGTAGAGCAGGATGAGAAGAATGCCGAACAGCACCGCGAGGGTGAGCAGGAACAGGCGCAGCGGACGGGGCAGGGACATGGCGACGCGGGCGACTATGCTGGGAGGAGGCGAGGATACCCCAGTGCGTTGCATCGGCCCAGGCATGTTGAGCGCCAGTTCCCAGAGGTTCGCGGCGCCTGGGGACAGTCCCGAAGTGCTGAAGTACCATGCCGCAATACGCGAAAAGCAAGGTGTTCCTGTCGTGTGGTGGCTCGGTAAACCATGAGGTTCTGGAGAGTCTGATGCGTGTCTGGCTGTTGATCCTACTGGTGCTTGCGCCATTGTGCCGGGCCGGCGAAAGCGAGCCGCTGAAGGTGATGACGGATCTGTGGCCGCCGTTTCGCATGGCGGACGAGGGCGACCAGCTGCGCGGGCTGGATATCGATCTGTTGAATGAGTTGTCGCGTCGTACCGGCATCCATTTCGATGTGCAGCGTGCGCCCTGGGCGCGTGGTTTGGCGGCGTTGGATCAGGGCACGGCCGATTTGATGACCGGCCTGGCGAAAACGCCGGATCGCGAGCGTTACATCCATTACCTGGACATGCCGTATTACGCGTGCTCGCCACGTTTCTACGCCAGCCCTGCGGTGGCGGTGCGCTTGAATGACTACTCGACATTGCGCGGGCTGCGCATCGGCTATGTGCTGGAGTCGGTTTACTTCCAGCCGTTCGATGGCGATGAGCAACTGGACAAGGTCGGCGTGAGCAACGAAAGCCAGTTGCTGGAAATGTTGGCGCGCGGCCGTATCGATGCCCTGGTGGGAACCGATTGCCAGGTCGACTATGCCTTGCTCGATCCCGAACTGGCGGGGCACATCGTCAAGGCCGCCTATCAGCCGGATGCCCGCACCGAGCTCTATATCGGTTTCTCGCGCAAGCGCCTGGCGCGCATGCCGCAGCTGGCTGCTGCCATCGAGAATCTGCGGCGCGAGGGCTGGATTGCTCGCGCAGCCCTGCGCTACCAGGCGGTGGTGGCGGGTCAGTAGTGACGCGCTACGAGTGATTGTGTGGTTCGCTGTACAGCGCTTGTGCCAGCGCCATATCCCAGTAAGTGGCCTCGACCTTGTGGCCATCCAGATCACGCACGAAGCAGCCGTAATAGGGCTCGCCATAGTCCAGGCGTGGGCCGGGTTGGCCTTCGTCGCTCGCCCCAGCTTCGAGAGCAGCCTGATGGAAGGCGTGTACCGAGGCCTTGTCCGGTGCGACGAAGCCAAAGTGGCTGCCATTGCCCAGGGTCGCGGGCTGGCCGTTGATCGGGGTTTGTACCCAGAACTCCGGGTATTCGCGGCCGAACGCCACAGCGCCGGGGTAACGTATGATTTCCTTGCAGCCCAGCGTTGCCAAGACCTTGGCATAGAAGGCGCTGGCCTCCTCGAAACGATTGGTACCGATGGACACGTGAGACAGGATGCTCGGGTTGTAGTCGCTCATTGCACTCATTCCTCGTTTGCCGAAGAGGCAAGCCTAGCAGTTGCTTTCCAGTGGCCTGTCAGTCGTCACCACGATTGTGCGCTGCCTGTGGCGCAAGCAGCATGAACAGGCGAAACAGCACCACGATGGCAAACAGCTGGATGAAACCATTGCCGGCCTGATGCAGCACCCAGAGCAGGGTGTCGCTCTGTTTTGGCAGCGTCCACCAGTCCAGCAGCCAGAGTGGCAGCAGTACGTTGATCAGGCAGGTGAACACCGGCCAGAAACGCCCTTTGGTCAGTGCGAAGCTGCTCTGCAGTGCGCGCAGGGGTGGTTCCTGCTGCAGCACCAGGATCAGCTCCGAGAACGCCAGGCGAATCATGATCCAGATCCCCGGCACGATCAGCAGTGACAGCCCGAGCATGATCGCCAGCGTGCTCAGGCCGACCATCAGGGCGAAGGCAGGCCACAGTTGCAGGCCGGCTGCGAACAGCTGGCCGTTGCCAGGCGTCTGCCCATTGCTGCGCGCATGCAGGAAGAGAATCAGCGGCGCGGCGTACAGGGGATAGAACAGCACGCCGAGCAATATGGCGTAGGCCGGGTTGGCGCCCTCGCCGAGCTGCGCCGCCAGCAATGCCTGGCAGATGGCTTCGAGCAGCAATAGCGGCAGGCACAGGCGGGCGATTGCAGGCAGGTTGTGACTGAAGAAAAACCAGGCGTCGCGCAGGACGGACAAAGGACTCATCGGCAGGCTACCAGGTATCGAGGCGTGGGCTCTGATGGCCGCCCGCCAGGGTGATTGAAAGGTTCAAGGGTACTCCAGCTGCGGGTTGGGCAGGGCCGCGAGCAGGCGTGGCAAATGAGCGCCCGCGACCTCCAGCGTCAACTGCGGTGGGCCGGGCGAGTAGAGCAGGAAATCGCAGGCGAGCACGGCGCGGTCTATCAGCAGGCTGATTCGCGTGTCATGACCGAATGGGCAGGCGCACATCGGTACGCAGCCGGTGAGTTCGGTCAGCTCTTCGTCACTGGCGATGCGTGGGCGGCTGCCGAGCAGCTGTTTGAGGCGTGCCCAGTCGGCACGGGCACCTTCGACGCTGACCAGCATGGCGTAGCGTTGCTCGCCGATACGCAGGAACAGGCTCTTGCTCTCCACGCCACGCAGGGCGAAGCGCTGGCGCACGGCATGTGCGGTCGGGTAGTCCAGTACCGGCTCGTGCTCGACCAGGCGATGGGCGATGTCCAGGCTCTGGAGCAGATCGAGATTGCGCTGGCAGAGGCGCTCTAGAGGTGTCATGGCGGCAAGGATAGGGGCTGTGAATCAGCCGTGCCAGCCCCGGCGAGCACGCAGGCAGCTGGCTCTGGCATACTGGCGCGCTCAAAGCCCACGAGGACTCCCGGTGAAGAAGATCGCCGTATTCGCCGATGTGCAGAACCTCTATTACACGGTGCGCCAGGTCTATGGCTGCCACTTCGACTACAGCGTGCTGTGGGCCGAGGTCAGCCGCCGTGGCGTGATCGTCGAGGCCTACGCCTACGCGATCGATCGAGGGGATGCCAAGCAGCAGCAGTTCCAGCAGATCCTGCGCAAATTGGGTTTCACCGTGAAGCTCAAACCCTACATCCAGCGCAGCGACGGCTCGGCCAAGGGCGATTGGGACGTGGGCATCACCATCGATGTGCTCGATGCCGCGGCGCGGGTCGACGAGGTCGTGCTTGCGTCCGGCGATGGCGATTTCGATCTGCTGCTCGAGCGGGTGCGCAGCCAGGGTATCGAGGCGATTGCCTTCGGCGTGCCAGGGCTGACGGCGCAGTCGCTGATTCGCGCTGCCAGTTTGTACGTGCCCATCGAGGGCGATCTTCTGCTCCGTAATCATTGAGGCCCGCGTGGAATCCATCGCCGTCATCGACTTCGAAACCACAGGCGTCTCGCCGGATCAGGCCCGCGCGACCGAGATTGGCGTGGCGATCATCGAGGACGGTCGCATCGTCGACCGTTACCAGAGCCTGATGAACAGTGGCGCCTGGGTGCCGCCTTTCATCGAGCAACTCACCGGTATCAGCAATGCCATGCTGCGCAGTGCGCCGCCTTCGGATCAGGTAATGAACGAGGTGGCCGACTTCATCGGCGAGCGCCCAATGCTGGCGCACAACGCTGCGTTTGATCAGAAATTCTGGGATGCCGAACTGGCACGTATCCGCCGTCGTCGTTCACAGCCGTTCGCCTGTTCGCTGCTGCTGTCGCGCCGCCTGCTACCCGAGGCACCGAGCCACAAGCTGGGCGACCTCAACGCCTGGGCCGGCCTACCGGATACCGGTCGCGCTCACCGCGCCCTGGCCGATGCCGAGATGGCCGCCAACCTGACCCTGCACCTGCAGCGCCTGCTGCTCGAACGCCACGCCATCCGCGCCGGCCATGAATACCTGTGCGGCTTGCAGAAACTCTCGGCCGCCAAGGTGCGCGCGTTGCTGCGTGCCGTGTAGGGTGCGCTGCGCGCACCGCTTGGCCAAGATTAGGGCAACGTTGTAGCTGAGGGGTTATCCCTGGTGCGCACGGCGCACCCTACATATGGGGCGTGCGATTGAGTGCTCGTCCAGTCTGAGAGCGTGTTCAAAGTCTGCTGCGCGTCGGCCATGCAGCGTTGAAATCAAGCTGGAACGCCAGCCCGGTCAGAATGCTCATTTACAGCTCGTAAAGTCGAACGCGACTCCGAGCGTTCTTCGCTCGACTTCGCCTTGCCTTGCCTGGCTCTAGCTCGCGAGACTTTGAACAGGCTCTGAGGCGTCAGCAAGGACGAGCGTTTTTCTCGATGGTGCTGTTAGCGGCCGGCTGCACGCATACCGGCTCGTTGATCTGCTGAATCTGCGGATTCTTGTCACGAATGCTGCTGGTGAAGCTCTCGACGAAGCGTGAGGCCTGCTCCATGTCGTTGAAGCGTCGCGCGCCGCTCAGGCTGCCAGTGTAGGAGCCGTTGCTGGATGCATAGCACTGCGTGTAACCATCGCACTGCAGGGCGACCACCCAAACCGGTGAATTGACCAGTACACCTGCGTGAGCGATGCCGGCGGTGAGCAGCATGGACATAAGGAGGGTGATGCGCATATCGATAACTGCCTGCCGGGTAGGGTGCGCTGCGCGCACCGCGCATCGGAATGGGTTCGAGGCTCGTAGTGTAATTGCTGCTTTCTGGTGCGCACGGCGCACCCTACAACAGCTTGACCGCCCCGGTTGGCCGGGGCGTTACTGCATCAATGGTGCTCGCGGGTAGCGCGGAATTTGATATCCGGCCAGCGCTCTTCCATCAGGCTGAGGTTGACGCGGGTTGGGGCCAGGTAGGTGAGGTGGCCACCGCCGTCGACGGCGAGGTTCTCGTAGGCCTTGTCCTTGAACTCCTTGAGCTTCTTCTCGTCGCTGCATTCGATCCAGCGCGCCGACCAGACGTTGATCGCCTCGTAGGCGCATTCCACCTTGTATTCCTCCTTCAGGCGGCTGGCGACCACATCGAACTGCAGCACGCCGACTGCGCCGAGAATGATGTCGTTGTTGCGCTCGGGGAAGAACACCTGGGTCGCGCCTTCCTCGGCCAGCTCCTGTAGGCCCTGGCGCAGTTGCTTGGATTTCAACGGGTCTTTCAGGCGTACGCGGCGGAACAGCTCCGGCGCGAAGTGCGGGATACCGGTGAAGCCCAGCACTTCACCTTCGGTGAAGGTGTCGCCGATCTGGATGGTGCCGTGGTTGTGCAGGCCGATGATGTCGCCGGCGAAGGCTTCGTCCAGGTGCTCGCGCTCGCTGGAGAAGAAGGTCAGCGCGTCGGCGATCTTCAGATCCTTCTTGATGCGCACATGGCGCATCTTCATGCCTTTCTCGTAACGCCCGGAGCAGATGCGCATGAAGGCGATACGGTCGCGGTGCTTGGGATCCATGTTCGCCTGGATCTTGAACACGAAGCCGGAGAACTTCTCCTCGGTCGGTTCGACGTTACGCTCGTGCGCGGCGCGCGGCAGCGGACGCGGCGCCCAGTCGACCACGGCGTCGAGCACCTGATCGACGCCGAAGTTGCCCAGCGCGGTGCCGAAGAACACCGGAGTCATCTCGCCCTTGAGGAAGGCCTCGGCGTCGAATTCATGGCAGGCGCCTTGCACCAGTTCGAGCTGGTCGACGAAGTTGTCGTAGAGGTCGCCCAGGTGTGCGCGGGCTTCGTCCGAGTCGAGCTTGTCGATGATCTTAGCTTCGGTGCGCTCGTGGCCGTGACCCGGCGTGTAGACGATGATCTTGTCCTGCGACAGGTGGTACACACCCTTGAAGTCGCGGTAGCAGCCGATCGGCCAGGTGATGGGGGCGGCCTTGATGTTGAGTACTGCCTCGATCTCGTCGAGCAACTCGATGGGGTCGCGGATATCGCGGTCGAGCTTGTTGATGAAGCTGACGATGGGCGTATCACGCAGGCGGCAGACGTCCATCAGGGCGATGGTGCGTGGTTCGACACCCTTACCGCCGTCGAGCACCATCAGCGCACTGTCCACCGCGGTCAGGGTGCGGTAGGTGTCTTCGGAGAAGTCTTCGTGGCCGGGGGTGTCGAGCAGGTTGATCATGTGCTCGCGATAGGGGAACTGCATCACCGAGGTGGTGATGGAGATGCCGCGCTGTTTCTCCATTTCCATCCAGTCGGAAGTGGCATGGCGGTCGGATTTACGCGATTTCACCGTACCGGCGACCTCGATGGCCTTGCCCATCAGCAGCAGCTTTTCAGTGATGGTGGTCTTACCGGCGTCCGGGTGGGAAATGATGGCGAAGGTACGGCGCTTGGCGACTTCGGCGGCCTGGGTGGTCATGAATGCGTGCCTGGATTGAATCGTTGAGGGCACCTTGGTACCCGGAAAACTGCCGATTATACCGATAACTGCATACTCTGGCCGAGGGGCGCTGATCGGCTTTGGGGCTGTCGCGGGGCCTGCTCGAGGTTGGCGCGCAGACGATTTGCAGATGCGTAAAAAACGCGTAAATGAATGGTTATGAAAATTATTCCCATATAGAGTAGCCGCCCGTCGCAGAGGGTCAGGGTAAGGGTGGCTCCGTCGTGTTCAAGAAAATCATCTTCCAGTTGCACTGGTTCTTCGGCATCAGCGCCGGGCTGGTGTTGGCCATCATGGGTATCACCGGCGCCCTTTATAGCTTCGAGGGTGAGATAACCCGTGCGTTGAACGCCGAGCGCTGGCAGATCCAGCCCAGCGCACAGGGGCACCTTACGCCGGGTGAACTGGCCTCGCGAATCGAGACTGCAACGGCTGATCGCGTTACCGGGTTGTGGGTCGATGGCCGGCATGACGGCCCCGGCATGGCCGTTCTCGCCCCGCCACCTGGCGAACGACGTGGGCCGCGTGTCGTGTTCGATCCCTACACCGGTGAAGTGCTGGCCGAACCGATTGGTCAGGACTTCTTCCACCTGATGCTGATGCTGCACCGCTTCCTGTCCATGGGCGAGGTCGGCAAGCAGATCACGGCTGCCAGCACCGTGGCGCTGCTGTTCTTCTGCCTGTCCGGTATCTACCTGCGCTGGCCGCGCAAGGCATTGAGCTGGCGCACCTGGTTGACCCTGGACTGGAAGAAGAAGGGCCGCAGCTTCAATTGGGATCTGCATGCCGTCGCCGGCACCTGGGCGTTGCTGTTCTATCTCTGCGCTGGGCTCACCGGATTGTATTGGTCGTACGACTGGTACCGCGAAGGCCTGACGCGCCTGCTGTCCGACACACCACCCGAGCAACGCGGGGAAGGGCGTGGCCAGGGTGGCCGCCAGGCACCCAGCGGTTCAGCGCCGGAGGTCGACTACGACGCCGTATGGCAAGGCATCCAGCAGGCTGCCGGGCCCAAGCTGATTGCCTGGAACCTGCGCCTGCCGCCCGTGGCCGGGCAGCCGGCGACAGTCTTCTACATGCTCGACGACGCCGACCATGTACGCGCGTTCAACCAGTTCCAGATCGATCCGAAGAGCGGCGAAGTCAGCCGTCATGAGCGCTACGCCGAGAAGAGCTTCAAGGCGCAGTTGCTGACCAGCGTCTACGCGCTGCATGTCGGCGAGTACTTCGGTATGCCGGGGCGCATCCTGATGATGCTGGCCACCGGGGTCATGCCGCTGTTCTTCATCACCGGCTGGCTGCTGTATCTGGATCGCCGTCGCAAGAAACGCGCGGTTCTGGCGGCTCGCGGGGCGCTCAAGGGGGACGATTCGGGCGAGGGCTGGCTGGTCGGTTTCGCCAGTCAGAGCGGCTTCGCCGAGCAACTGGCCTGGCAGAGTGCCGGGCAGTTGCAGGCTGCCGGTATCCCGGTTCGAGTCGAGCCGCTGGCGCGCCTCGATGCCGACAGCCTGAGCCGCACGCAGAAGGCGCTGTTCGTGGTCAGCACCTTTGGTGATGGCGAGGCGCCTGACACCGCGCAAGGCTTCGAGCGCAAGGTGCTCGCTGGTTCCGTGCCGCTCTCGCAACTGAACTACGCCGTGCTGGCGCTGGGCGATCGGCAGTACGAGCATTTCTGTGGCTTCGCCCGTCGCATCAACGACTGGCTGGGGTTGCAGGGGGCGCATCGCCTGTTCGACAGCGTCGAGGTCGATGGTGACGACCAGGCCGCGCTGCAACGCTGGCAACAGAATCTCAGCGAACTGACCGGTGCCGCGCCGATTCGCTTCGAGGAAGCGCCGTGGCAGAACTGGACGCTGACCGAGCGGCGCCTGCTCAACCCTGGCAGTCAGGGCGCTGCGGTGTTCTTCATCGGCCTGACTCCGCCTGCGCAGAGCACCTGGCAGGCTGGCGATATCCTGGAGATTCGTCCGCGCCATGCACCGGCGCGAGTGCAGGCCTGGTTGCAGCACTCCGGGTTCACGGGCAACGAGGCGGTGACATTGGACGGGCAGGCGAGCAATTTGCTGGAGGCGTTGGCCGAACGGCAGTTGCCGGACAGTTTCGCTCACCTGGTTGGCCTGCACGCCCAGGCGCTGGTCGATGCACTGGTGCCGTCGGGTTCACGCGAATATTCCATCGCCTCGGTCGCGGCCGACGGTGTGCTGCAACTGATCGTGCGTCAGGCCGTGCAGGCCAATGGCAGCCTGGGCCTGGGTTCCGGCTGGCTGACCGAGCACCTGCCCGAAGGCGGCCAACTGCTGGCACGTGTGCGGCGCAACAGTGGTTTCCACCTGCCGGATGACGATCGTCCGTTGATCCTGATCGGCAATGGCACAGGCCTGGCTGGCCTGCGTTCACTGTTGCGGGCGCGCACGCTGGCGGGGCAGAGGCGCAACTGGCTGCTGTTCGGCGAGCGCAACCGCGCCCAGGACTTCTTCTGTGGTGATGAGTTGCAAGCGGCGCTGAGTGCGGGCGATCTGCAGCACCTGGATCTGGCTTTCTCCCGCGACCAGGCCGAGAAGCGCTACGTGCAGGATCTGCTGCGCGAACAGCGTGAACGGTTGCATGCCTGGCTGGCCGATGGCGCCGCCATCTACGTCTGCGGCAGCTTGCAGGGCATGGCTGGTGGCGTCGATGCGGTGCTGCGCGAACTGCTTGGCGATGAGGTGGTACAGGAGCTGGTCGAGGAAGGACGTTACCGCCGCGACGTGTATTGATCGAGCGTGGTATTCGATGCGCTGCAACGGCGCTGAAACATGCCCGCGGCAAACTGCCTGAAAGCCCCGGCTGTTCAGCATTTCAGGACGTTTTGTGTGATATCCGGAACGAGATGAAATTAGGACTAATTTCCGGTTGATCTGAGGGGCGCATGGTCTTAAAGTCCGCGCCCGAACGTCCATGCTGGAAACGATCCATCCGGCTCAAGTACTGACGACGAGAGGTTGCCGGCCGGCTGATGGTCGGTACCGGTGATGCTCGGCGACATGCCTTGGGAAGTAGGCGAACCAAAGTGGGGAAACTGTCAGACGTTCAGGTCAGCGCGTGGCGCTGCCAGCCCCGACACGTGGCGGAACCTGTAAGCGGTTCTGCTGCCCGAATCAATGTGTTCCCGGTTTTGCCATTGGAGTCCCCAGCATGTCGATCAAGGTCGAAGACTACTACGCACCCGCCACTTTCCAACGCATGAAGGCATTTGCCGACCAGCACGAAACCCCGTTCGTGGTGATCGATCGGCAGATCATTGCCGATGCCTATGACCAACTGGGCAACTGCTTCCCGTTTGCCAAGATCTATTACGCGGTCAAGGCCAACCCGGCCACTGAGATCATCGAGCTGCTGCGTGACAAGGGCTCGAGCTTCGACATTGCCTCGATCTACGAGCTGGACAAGGTGATGGCCACCGGTGTCGGCCCGGAGCGCATCAGCTACGGCAACACCATCAAGAAATCCCGTGATATTCGTTACTTCTTCGAGAAGGGCGTGCGCCTGTTCGCCACCGACTCCGAGGCTGACCTGCGCAACATCGCCAAGGCGGCGCCGGGCTCGAAGATCTATGTGCGTATCCTCACCGAGGGTTCCACCAGCGCCGACTGGCCGCTGTCGCGCAAGTTCGGCTGCCAGCCGGACATGGCTCTGGATCTGCTGATCCTGGCCAAGCAACTGGGCCTGGTGCCTTACGGCATTTCTTTCCATGTTGGTTCGCAGCAGCGCGACATCGACGTGTGGGACGCGGCCATCGCCAAGGTCAAGGTGATCTTCGAGCGCCTGAAGGAAGAAGACGGCATCACCCTGAAGATGATCAACATGGGTGGCGGCTTCCCGGCCAACTACATCCAGCGTACCAATGACCTGGAAACCTACGCCGAGGAAATCACCCGCTTCCTCAAGGAAGACTTCGGTGACGAGCTGCCGGAAATCATCCTCGAGCCGGGTCGTTCGCTGATCGCCAACGCCGGTGTGCTGGTATCGGAAGTGGTACTGGTGGCGCGCAAGTCGCGTACCGCCGTCGAGCGCTGGGTGTATGCCGATGTGGGCAAGTTCAGCGGCCTGATCGAAACCATGGACGAAGCCATCAAGTTCCCGATCTGGACCGAGAAGAAGGGCGAGATGGAAGAGGTGGTGATCGCTGGCCCGACCTGCGACAGCGCCGACATCATGTACGAGAACTACAAGTACGGCCTGCCACTGAACCTGGCCAGCGGTGACCGCCTGTACTGGCTGTCCACCGGTGCCTACACCACCAGTTACAGTGCTGTGGAGTTCAATGGCTTCCCGCCGCTGAAGTCCTACTACCTGTAAGGCAGCCACAACCTGGGAGCTGTCGTGTGTAGGGTGCGCCGTGCGCACCGCCCGATAGCTGCCCCGTGGCCCTCTTTGAGCGTTGCGGGCTCGTCCCCCGGATGTTGCATGAAGAACGCCCACCTTGTGTGGGCGTTTTCATTTCTGGCGCCCGATTTCTATACGCCCTCCATAGTGATGGCCGAGTTGCCGCTCTAGAGCGCTTCGCTGGTTGCCAGGAGAGAGCGCTGACATTTTTGTTACAAAGAAGTTCATGTAAATCATTCGTAAAGATTGATTAAGACTAAGTCTCATTTACTATCGCGCGCAGTCTCAATCAGGAGTGATTCTCGTGAGCAAAAACGATAACAAGCGTGCCGCCCTCCCACCGCGTCGTCTGTTGGCTTCGGCTGTCAGTCTGGCCCTGTTGTCCGGCTTCGCCGTGGCCCAGGAGTCGTCAGTCGAACTGGATGACATCACCGTCCAGGGGCAACAGGACAAAGGCTTCAAGGTCGACAAGGCGTCCTCGCCGAAGCAGACCGCCGCCCTGCTCGATACGCCGCAGACGGTCAACATCATTCCAGAGACCCTGTTCCGTCAGCAGAACGCCCGGACATTGACCGATGTGCTGAAGAACACCCCCGGTATCAGCTTCGAGGCCGGGGAAAACGGTTTTGCTACCGGCACCAACAACTTCAGCCTGCGCGGTTTCAACACCAGTGGCAGCCTGTTCATCGACGGCGCCCGTGACAACGGCAGCTATACCCGTGATGTGTTCAACGTCGAACAGGTCGAGGTATTCAAGGGCCCGGCAGCCGACAATGGCCGCGGCGGTGCGGGTGGTTACGTCAATCAGGTGACCAAGACCCCGACTCTGGAAAGCTTCATTGCTGGTGGTGCCAGCTTCGGTTTCGACCAGTACGATTCCGAGCCGCGTCGGCGCGCCACCGTCGATACCAATCAGTTGATCAACGATCACGCGGCCTTTCGCCTCAACCTGCTAGTCGAGGACAGCGGTGTCGCAGGCCGTGAACATGCCGAGAAGAACAGCTGGGGCATCGCGCCGTCGGTCGCCTTCGGCCTGGGTACCGATACGCGTACCATCTTCGCCTACGAACACGTCGAGATGAACGACCGCCCGGATCTGGGCGTAGCCGGTGTGACCCTGCGTGACAAGCTCAAGGGCGCCAATACGCCGTTCGATCCGTCGGTGTGGTCGGCAGATCGCGACAAGTACTTCGGCCTCAAGTCCGACTTCGATGACACCACCAGCGATGCGCTGATGTTCCGTATCGAGCATGACCTAGCTTCGGGGGCGACGATCAGCAACCAGACCCGCTGGGCGCGTGTCGACCGCCAGGCGCGTTACACCCATGTGCTGGATGACGACAACAACGCCAATGCCGCGTTGGTCAACGTGCAGCGTCAGCAGTACGACCGCGTCAACACCTCGCTGAGCAACCTCACCAATTTTTCCACCCAGTTCAGCACCGGAGGTCTGCGTCATAACCTCTCGGCGGGCCTGGAGCTGAGCCGCGAGAAGTCCGAGTCGCTGGGCTTCGCGTCGCAGACGTTGCCGGGTCTGGTCGACGTGTTCGACCCGGACTGGGAGCGCAGCGTGCCGGCAGCACTGGCACCGCGTGATCGCACCAAAGTGGATGTGGATACAGCCGCGCTCTACGTCTACGACACCATCGAGATCAACCCGCAGTGGCAGCTGACCGGTGGTCTGCGCCTGGAGCAGTACGAGGCGAGCATCAGCAACAAACGCCTGGCCGGCGGTGCCGCACCGGGTGACGACTTCGACGACACCGAGCTGAGCCTCGGCGGCAAGCTGGGCGTGGTGTACAAGCCGCTGCCCAACGGCAGCGTCTACGCGGCCTACGGTGTATCCACTCAACCGCCGGGCTCGTACCTGTCCAACTCGGATATCTCGCGTACCGACCAGGGCCTGCCGGCGCTGATCAAGGGCGCCGATCCGGTGCGTGCGCACAACTACGAGATCGGCACCAAGTGGGACTTCTTCGACAGCCGCCTGTCCACCACAGCTGCGCTGTTCTACACGGTGAAGAAGAAGGTGGCGATCACCGGGCTGGACGTCGGCCAAACCGGCCCGGCCACGCTCAAGGGCTACGGCGAGCAGGTGGTCAAAGGCCTGGAGCTGGGGGCCAGCGGCAAGATCACCGAGAACTGGGATGTCTTCGCCGGCATCGTCTTCATGGACAGCGAGCGCAAGCACAGCGCCTACCTGGATGACGTCCGTCGTCGTGCCAATGGCGGCGACTACGGTACCGAACTGCGCACCGATGGCGATGAGCTGGCCTTCACACCCAAGGTATCCGGCAACCTGTGGACGACCTACCGTCTGCCGGTCGGCCTGACCCTCGGGCTGGGCGCGCAACATGTTGGCTCGTCCTACCTGGGGCGTCCGGATGACGTCGAGCGTATCGTTGCCAATGGTCGCTACGGTCGTGTGCCGAGCTACACCACCTTCGCTGCCATGGCCAGCTACGAGGTCAATGCCAATGTGGATGTCAGCCTGAACGTCGACAACCTCACCAACGAGGAGTACGTCAGTTCGGCCAACTGGCAGGGCCGTCGTGCACTGCTGGGTGACCCGCGTACCTTCACGCTGAGCACCAACTTCCGCTTCTAAGTGGAATCGAGTGCACAAGCGCCCCGGCTGTAAGGCAGCCGGGGCGTTTTCATTCACCTGTTGCCTGGCTCGCCCGAAGCGTTCGAGGCATTGTCGGGTGGGCTTTAACCATCGACCGCCTGGGTTTAATCGAAACACGAAACTGCCGACCCGGCTTGGCTTTGTGTGTAACGTCCGTTATTCGGTGTTGCGTTGTTGGCAGTGAGTGCATCTCGGGCTTCTGTCCGAGCGCCACGGCCCTTTAGAATCATTCGCAACGGCGACTGGCCCTGGAGAACCCCTGAATATGATGCTGAGCATTCCCGACGTGCTGAGCGCCGAACAACTGCAGCAGTGCCGCACGGCGCTGGAGAGCGGCAACTGGCAGGATGGCCGGCTAACGGCCGGACATCAGGCAGTGAACGTCAAGGCTAATCAGCAACTGGCTCAGGATGATCCTCTGACCCAGCAACTGGGGGATTTCATTCTTGCGCGCTTGGCCCAGCACCCGCGTTTCATGGCCGCAGCGTTACCCCTGAAAGTAGTGCCGCCGCGCTTCAACCGTTACACCGGGGGCGGCACTTACGGTGACCATATCGACAACGCCGTATTCAGCGTGCCAGGCACGCCGCATCGGATTCGTGCTGATCTCTCGGCCACCTTGTTCTTCAGCGAGCCGGATGAGTACGAAGGTGGCGAACTGGTGGTGCAGGACACACGCATCAAATTGCCCGCCGGGCACCTGATCCTTTATTCCAGCGGCAGTCTGCATCGGGTCGAACCGGTGACCCGCGGTGCACGTCTGGCTTCGTTTTTCTGGGTGCAGAGCCTGGTGCGCCAGGATGACCAGCGTGGCGTGTTGCTGGAACTCGATGACAGCATCCAGGCGCTGCGTCAGCAGGTGCCGGATAGTCCTGAGCTGGTACGCCTGACCGGGATCTACCACAACCTGCTGCGGCAATGGTCGCAGACCTGAGTGCTTGCCTTGTGGCCCTGTACGAGCCGGGGCATGAATTCAACGATACCTCCCACGCACCAACGCGCCGAGAAATGCCATGCCCTTGCCCACGCTGCAGCAGATTCCGTCGACCATCGCTGCCGTCGCCGACTACGAGCCTTATGCCCGTGAGCGTATGAGCGAGCAGGCCTGGGCCTACCTCGCCGGTGGCGCTGCCGATGAGCTGACCCTGGCGGACAACCGGGCGGCATTCGAGCGTCTGCGTCTGCGCGGCCGGGTGCTGCAGGATCTCAGTGGTGGCAACACGCGCCTGCGCCTGTTCGGTCAGGACTTCGCTCATCCGATCTTTCTCGCCCCTGTGGCCTATCAGCAGCTCGCCCATCCCGAGGGCGAACTGGCCAGCGTCCTGGCCGCCTCTGCGCTGGGGGCCGGGATGGTGGTCAGCACCCAGGCCAGCGTCGAGTTGGAGGCCATCGCCGCGCAGGCCCAGTCGACGTTGTGGTTCCAGCTGTATATCCAGCCTGATCGTGATTTCACGGTCGAGCTGATCCGTCGCGCGGAGCGTGCGGGCTATCAGGCACTTGTGCTGACGGTGGACGCGCCGGTCAACGGCGTGCGCAACCGCGAGCAACGCGCGGGCTTTGCCCTGCCTGCGGGTATCGAGGCGGTCAACTTGCGGGGCATGCGGCCGTTGCAGGCCCAGGCTGACCCACAGAGCCGCAGCCTGCTGCTGGGTGGCCCGCTATTGGCCGCAGCGCCGACCTGGGCCGACCTGGCTTGGCTGCGTGCACAGACGCGCTTGCCGATCCTGCTCAAGGGCATCATGAGTGGCGTTGACGCCGAGCAAGCTCTGGCAGCGGGGATGGATGGCGTGATCGTTTCCAACCATGGCGGTCGCACCCTGGATGGCATGCCGGCAACCATCGATGTGCTGCCAGAAGTGGCCGCGGCAGTGCAGGGGAGGGTGCCGTTGTTACTCGATGGCGGCATTCGTCGGGGCAGCGACATTCTCAAGGCGCTGGCTTTGGGCGCGGATGCGGTGTTGGTCGGTAGGCCCTATGTGTTTGCTCTGGCTGCTGCGGGAGCCGTCGGTGTCGCGCATGTACTGCAACTGCTGCGCGCCGAACTGGAAGTGGCCATGGCCCTGACCGGATGCGCCGATCTGGCCAGCATCGGCCCGGATGTGATCTGGCGGCCTGTGGTTCGCTAGAGAGCCGTTATCTCGCATGGCCAATATCCGCGCTTTGTCGAGTCGGCTATGGCTGACGATGCGATGACCTGTCGCTTATGCGTGCAGTGACGCGGAGTCCCACCTGCAAGGTCGGCAGGCGCTAGAAAGCAGAACGCCAGCCCGAAGGCTGGCGTTTTGTATTAGCTACGTCGGATCAGAATTCGATGACCGTGGATAGCCAGAGACGGCGACCTTCCTCGATGGTACCGGTGGTCGACTGCCCGATCTGTGTGTAGTCGGAAGCCCAGCCAGTGGTGCCTGTGTTGGTGGTGTAGTAGCTGCCGCTGGTGAAGTCCTTGTCGAACAGGTTGTAGATCGTGGCGCTGAGCGTCACGTTCTTCGAGGCCTTGAACGAGCCACCAAGGTGGAAGACTTCATAGGCTTTCAGATCGCCGGCTGCGTCATACAAGGCCCTGTTGGCAGCCGTCAGATTCTCATAGCGGTCGGTGAAGCGGGAACGCTCACCGCGGTACTCACCCTTGAACCACAGCGTGAGGCGATCGTTGGCAGCCCAACTCAGGCGTGCATGGGCCATGTGCTCCGGGGTATTGGTCAGTGGGGCACCCTTGTTGATACCGCTCTTCTGCTCGCTGTCGGTATATGTGTAGTTGAGAGCCAGTGCCCAGGCCGGAGCGAATTCCCAGCGCCCTGCGACTTCCACACCCTTGGTGACGGCTTCGCCGATGTTCACGCTTTGGGCAAAGTTCTCCTGAGTGAAGCCCGAGCCATAGCTGACGCAGCCCGGCTGGTTCGGATTCGCTGTGTAGAAACAGTTGGCCAGCGGCGTGCCGTCGTCGATCTTGTCCTTGAACTTGTTATGGAACAGGGTGACGTTGGCATTGAAGTCTGTGAGGTTGTCGTAATACGCGCCAATCTCGGTATTAGTGGTGATTTCCGGATCGAGATCCGGGCTGCCGATGGTGATGGTCGCGCCTTGGCCAGTCACGCCATTGATGCCATCGTGCAGCTGGTTGAGCGTCGGGGTCTTGTAGCCGCGGCTCACACCGCCCTTGAGTGTCCAGGTGTCGGTGGTGTTCCAGACCAGGTAGGCACGTGGGCTTACATGTCCGCCGAAGGCTTCATGATCCTCGTAGCGAGCGCCCAGCGTCAGTGCCAGGTCGTCACGCAGACGCCACTCGTCTTCTGCGAAAAGCGCCCAAGAGGTTTGTTGGAAGTCTTCATCGGCGATGCCATCGGTAACCTTGGCGTCCCACCACTGAGCACCGACGGTCGCGATGTGCGACTCACCCAGCGGAGCGATGAATTTGGTGTCGACGATCAGATCGGTGGACTTCAGCTTGCGATCATCGCCAATCACGATAGAGGGGAAACCGGTATAGGCATTGCCGATTGGCGTACCTGGAATGGTACGGCCGAAGGTTTCCGTGGTGTTGTGAGTGATGCTGCTTTCCAGGGTGCCCAGGCTGAAACGCCCGGTGTGGCTGAGAGCGAATTGATCGCGTTCGAAGCGCAGCTCGTCCTTGTAGCCATTGGCCCGCAGCGGCGCGTTGGTGGTACAGCCATCGGTGGCACTGCCGCCATTCTTGCCATCGAGGTTGCCGAGTTGGCAGTCGTCGTTGTTATAGACCTGGCGGCCGCGCTCGAAGTCCAGCGCAAAATCATGATCTTCGTTCGGCGTCAGGGTCAGACGGGTGCCGAAGGTGGTATTGCGTCCTTCGACCGGCGATGCACCGCGCTTGCTGACAGTGCTGTCGTTGTCGAACTGCAGATCCGATTCACCCCGGTCATACAGGCTGCCGCGCACCGCCAGTCCCAGCAAGCCTTCGATCAGTGGGCCGCTGGCGTAGAGGCTGGTGCTGCTGGCTTCGCCGTAGTCGCGGTCCTCCTGGAAGGTGTGATCCAGGCTCAGGCTCGCCCCCCATTCCTTGGCTACCTTGCGGGTGATGATGTTGACTACGCCGCCCATGGCATCAGAACCATACAGGGTCGACATCGGACCGCGGATCACCTCGATCCGTTCGATGGCCGACATGGGGGGCATGAAGCTGGTCGCGGTCTCGTTGAAGCCGTTGGGGGTCACGTTACCCGCAGTATTCTGGCGGCGACCGTCGATCAGGATCAGGGTGTAGTCGCTGGGCAACCCCCGGATGCTGATATTCAGGCCACCGGTCTTACCGGTGCCCTGGCGTACATCGATACCTTCCACGTCTTCCAGTGCTTGGCCCAGGTTGCTGTAGCGCTTCTGCTGCAGTTCCTCACGGCTGATTACGCTGATGCTAGCGGGGGCTTCGGTGATCTTCTGCTCGAAGCCGGAGGCACTGACAACCACGTCGCCGAGGGCGATGGGCTCGTTGGCCTGGGCGCCAAAACTGGCGGCCAAGGCAATGGCGCTAGCCAAGGCGGTGCGGGAATTGAGGGCGGACATCGATCTACTCCTGGCGGTAAGAGGGTGCAGTCGGAACGGTTGCGAACGGCCGGGATGATAGTGATTTGCATATAAGGTTCAATTGCGGATGATATTGAAACCTGTGCCATATGGCTGGAGAGCCCGCAGTGACTGGGCTGCAGGTAGGTGTAAATTTTGTAAATGCGATTAATTCTCGAATGTGAGTAGAGCTTTGCGGATGCTTGCCGGGCGCTCTAAGCTGCCGGCATGAACCGTATTCTTCTCAACTGCGACATGGGCGAAGGCTTTGGTGCCTGGCGCATGGGCGATGATGAACTGGCCATGCCGCTGATCGATCAGGCCAACCTGGCCTGTGGTTTCCATGCGGGTGACCCGCTGATCATGGCGCGTAGCGTCGAGCTGGCCGTAGCGCACGGCGTGAGCGTGGGCGCGCATCCCTCCTATCCCGATTTGCAAGGTTTCGGCAGGCGCCATCTGCAGTGTTCGCCGGAGGAGGTTCGCGCTCTGGTGCTGTACCAGATAGGCGCTCTGGATGCCTTCTGTCGTTCAGCCGGCTGCCAACTGGCATACGTCAAACCGCACGGTGCGCTGTATAACGATCTGGTGCGTGACGATGCGCTACTGCGAGCGGTGCTCGATGCTTGTGCGAGTTACCGCAAGGGGCTGCCGCTGATGGTGTTGGCGCTTGCTGACAATGATCGGGAACTGCGCCTGGCCGATGAGGCCGATGTTCCGCTGATGTTCGAGGCCTTCGCGGATCGGGCCTATCTGGCCGATGGGCAACTGGCTCCGCGCCGGCTCAGTGCCGCAGTGCACCAGGATCCTGAGCGTATCCTGAGTCAGGCGTTGGCCATCGCCAGTGGCGAAGCCTTCGATGATATCGATGGCAAGCCACTGCTCCTGCGAGCTGACAGCCTTTGCGTGCATGGCGACAACCCCGAGTCGTTAGCGGTGTTGCGCCGTTTGCGTGCCCGCCTGGATGCGCTCTGAACGCCTAATCAGGCTGCCAGTCCAGGGTCAGTTCTTCCTGCCAGGCGAAGCGTTCGAAGTGGCTGCCGACAACGCCCTGCAGACGTTGCAGGTCATCGCTGCTTGCACTTTCCACCTGCAGACGCAGTCCCTGACTTTCTGCCTTCAAGGTGGCCAGGCCAGAGGTGAACTCGATACGCCCCTGCTGTTCGTCGAAGCTGACCGGAATCTTGTGCGCGAAGTGCTTGCACAGTCGGCTGATGTAGCGAGCCGGGGTATCGGTAGCGACGAAGGCGCTGCTGCTGAATGTACGCATGGGAGTTCCTTTTTCGTGTGATTCACGCCAAGCCCTACCGCAGTAGGGCGCGGCAAGGCTCAGTAAGCCAGGGTGAAGCGTTGACGGATATGTTGTGGCTGCTCTGCTTCGTCGATCAGCGCCACGGCCAGGTCGGCAACCGAGATACTGCCGGGCTCATCGCCATTCATCAGCAACTCGTCCTGGCCGAGGCGAAACTTGCCGGTGCGTGGGCCCGGAACCAGCAGGGCCGCTGGCGAGAGAAAAGTCCATTCCAGCTCTTGCTCGCCGCGCAGGATTTCCAGCGCCTGGCGCGCGCCTTCGGCGCCTTCCTTGTACTCGGCTGGAAAGTCCGGCGTATCGATCAATTGCACGCCGGGGGCAACGTACAGACTGCCGGCGCCACCGACCACCAGCAGGCGCTTGACGCCGGCCAGCTTGCTGGCGGCAATGATCGCCCGGCTGCCGGCGATGAACTGCTCGCGAATATCCGCAATACCCCAGCCAGGGTTGAAGGCGCTAATAACCACGTCATGTCCACGTAGCTGTTCGGCCAGCGCTACGCTGTCGTGCACGTCTGCCTGCACGGCAGTCAACTGAGGGTGTGCGATCAGTTTTTGCGGGTGGCGTACCAGTGCCGTGACCTGATGGCCGCGGTTCAGTGCTTCCTGCAGCAATGGCGCGCCGACATAGCCAGTGGCGCCGATCAGAGCGATCTTCATGGGGAAACCTCTAATAGTGACGGTGTACACATCATTGCTGCTGGATAAACACGAGAAAAAGTGGCCTTATGCACTTGAATAATTAAGTAGAGCTTCATAATGGAACAGCTCAAGCGCATGGCGCTGTTCGCCACGGTGGTTGCAAAGGGGTCGATGGTCGGTGCTGCCGAAGCGCTGGACATGACGGCTTCCGCCGTCAGCCAGCAGATCCGTCGACTGGAGGAGGCCACGGGCGTCACGTTGCTGCACCGCACGACGCGCAAGCTGACCCTGACCGAGGCGGGGGCGACTTTTTACGAGAGCTGCCGACAGATCGTCGAGTTGGCGCAGCAGGCCGAGCAGCGTCTGGCCGAGCAGCGCGATGCACCGGTGGGGGAGTTGCGTGTCGCCGCGCCGGTCGGATTTTCCGGGCCACTGCTGTGCGAGGCGTTGGCGCCGCTGCTCAGCGCTCATCCAGGGCTGAGTCTGAGCCTGTTCTTTCAGGATGAGCAGATCGATCTGATCGAATCACGCATCGACCTCGCCATTCGCGTCGGCCGTCAGGAGGACTCCGGCCTGGTCGCCCGTTACGTGGCGGATTGGCGGATGTTGTTATGCGCTGCTCCGGCCTATCTGGCACGTGCCGGCTGGCCCAGCGAGCCGCAGCAACTGCTGAAACTGGACTGGATCGGCCTGCACCTCGAGCGCAGCCAGCATCTGACGCTGCATGGCCCTGCCGGGGCGCAGCAACGCCTGCGTCTGGAGACGCGCATCAGCTGCAACAACATTCTTGCGGCGCGCCAGTTCACTCTGGCGGGTATGGGCGTGTCGTTGCAGCCTGAGCCGGAAGTCCGTGATCTGTTGGCCAGCGGTGAGCTGCTGCCGTTGCTGCCGGACTGGCAACTGGAACCGATCGGCCTGCATATCGTGACGCCGCGGCGCGATGCGCAACCGGCAAAGGTGCGCTACGCCATCGAGGCGCTCAGGCGTCATCTGGTCAGTGCATGACGATCAACAGTCGGCATCCGCCTCAGGCTGTGCGACGATGGGCCGCAATTATTCTCTCGGCCAGAAAGGACCCGTGATCCACACCGATGAAGACGCCCAAACGTATTGAACCCCTGGTCGAGGACGGCCTGGTGGACGAGGTGCTGCGGCCGCTGATGAGCGGCAAGGAAGCAGCGGTCTATGTGGTGCGCTGCGGCGACGAGCTGCGTTGCGCCAAGGTCTACAAGGAGGCCAACAAACGTAGTTTCCGCCAGGCGTCCGAGTATCAGGAAGGGCGCAAGGTGCGCGGTAGCCGTCAGGCTCGCGCCATGGCCAAGGGCAGCAAGTACGGCCGCAAGGAACAGGAGCAGGCCTGGCAGAATGCCGAAGTCGCCGCACTGTTCCGCTTGGCGAGCGCTGGCGTGCGAGTGCCCAAACCCTATGACTTTCTCGATGGCGTATTGCTGATGGAACTGGTGGGTGACGGTGAGGGTGACGTTGCGCCACGGCTCAATGACGTCGACCTGCACCCGGATGACGCGCGTGAGTTCCACGCCTTCATGATCCAGGAAATCGTCAAGATGCTCTGCGCCGGCCTGGTGCATGGTGACCTGTCCGAGTTCAACGTGCTGCTCGGCCCTGAAGGCCCAGTGATCATCGATCTGCCACAAGCCGTGGATGCGGCTGCCAACAACCACGCATTCAGCATGCTCGAGCGGGATGTGCGCAACATGGCCGAGTACTTCGGTCAATTTGCACCCGAATTGAGGTTCACCAAATACGCCAAGGAAATGTGGGCGCTCTACGAGGCCGGCAAACTGCTGCCGGATACGCAGTTGACCGGTGAGTTCGCCGAGCCTGAAGACGCCGCCGATATCGACGCGGTGATGCGCGAGATCAAGGCCGCGCTGGCCGAGGAAGCGAAGAAGCAGGCCCTGCTCAACGCCGAAGACGAACCCAAGGACGCCGAACCGATCCCGCCCTGGATGCGCTGATCAGGTATTTGCCGAGGGCTCCGATCCGTAGGGTGCACTGTGCGCACCTGTGAACGGTGAAATCCGGGGATGCGTTTGCATCCCCGGATTGCATCCGGGCTACGGGGTGTCTTTACTGCGATGCGAACACATCGGCTCGCCGCAGCCTACACCCTGTTCAAGCCCTTTCAGGATCGGACAGTCCGGCCGGTTGTCACCCTGACAACTGGCCGCCAGCTCCACCAACGTATCGCGCAGCGCACTCATCTCGGCGATCTTGCGTTCTAACTCGGCGATATGCCCCTCGGCCAGCGCCTTCACATCGGCACTGGCGCGCTGCTTGTCCTGCCACAAGGCCAGCAGCTTGCCGACCTCTTCCAGAGAAAACCCCAGATCCCGCGCCCGCTTGATAAAGGCCAGGCGGTGCAGATCGCCCGCGCTGTACTGCCGATAGCCACTCTCCGAGCGTCCAGCATGGGGCAGCAGGTTGATGGACTCATAGTAGCGAATCATCTTGGCGCTAAGGCCGGTGTGTTTGGCGGCTTGGCCGATGTTCATGGTGACGGTCTCGGTCATCAGAAAGCGGCATTAGCATAGCGCAGGCTTTATCGAGAAAAGAGGAGTGGCGCCATCTAACCAGCAGTTAATGGTTGAGGAGTAAGAATGCTCAGCGGTATGAGGAGAGTGAGCTCTGGTAGGTAATGTGACAGCGGCCCGTAAAAATTTTAGAAATTCCGCCAATATCAACATTCTTGGACGAGCTGAGATCGGTTGGCCTCAATACTACTTCAGATAGTTCGGTTACAAGGTAGATGAGCTGGGTTTGACATATTTTGTGATGATTGGCTTGGGGCTGCTTGGAGGCTGCGACAAACATGACGTGTAAGCGAAGTGCGCAATATTTTGCTCACGCAGGTGTAGGGTAGACTCTCAGGTTTGCGAGTTATATGGCTGGGCTGATATCGCAGAGGCTTTGGCACGAAAGCCCAGGTTCTGTTGCATGGAACGCTGTATGAAAATACGGTAAAGATAGGGAGATCACACTTGGTGGATGTTAGCATTGCTCGACAATGGATGTATGAGCAGTTGGATTTAGGGCGCCAACTCTACTTGTTTCTTGATTGTGATGCCCTGAGTGAGGCACGCCAGGCTTTGCTCAGATCAGTGCATAGTCATCAGTATGTCCCTCTTTATATAGATACCCCTGTAGCCGAATTGGCAGATGTCGGGCCTGCTATTTTCCAGCTCAATTCCTCCAATGACCCCGCGGTTGATTCCCTGATCGATTCGCCGGAGAGTAATTGGGGATGGCTTGCTAGTACTGAAACAAGTGCGCTGGACGGACTGGTAAAGCATTGGCGTGATCGATTGGTTGTCGGGCAGCGGCCGCAGCAAGCGCTATATCGCTTTCATGACAACCGCATTCTTGCCAGGGCACTCAGCCATCTGCAGGCCAATGAGCTTCCCGGTTATCTGGGGCCAATTGCCAGCCTCTGCTGCTGGCAAGGCTCGCAGTGGATGGTGCAGGGCAACCCCGCCCCAGGTGACCACCCTGTCCCTGCCGAACCCGCCTGGTTGAATCTGCCGGATAACGAAACCAATGCATTGATATTGCAGGACAACCTGCACCGTTATCTGGTGGCTGAACATACGGAAGCGTATAGCCAGTTGGCCCTGGCCTATGAGCCGAGTAACTGGTTGAAAGAGCAACTATCACAGGCTCGAACATGGGGTTGGAATGCACCTGAACAGTTGCATTTGTTGATCACCCAGAGCTTGTATGCGCCGGATAACAGGCTGCCGGAAAAATGGCAGCCCAACATCGGAGAAACCTCGCAAGCCCATTTCGAGCGCCTTCGCGATGAGCTGAAATTTTGGCGTGGAGATGCGTAGAGCTGAGTTATCTGTAGGCTTCGCTCAAATAAATGTGCACAAGGATCGGTGAATGAAGAAATTATTAACGCTGGCTTTTGTCTTGATACTGCTCCCGATCTTGAACGGATGCGGAACATTGTTCGCCAGATCGTCTGAGGCAACTAGCGGCGAACGCTATGTGGATTATTACAAGGGCACGCACGGCGATCTGATGTTGCTGGGCTTCAGCAGCGCTGGTAGTGGCAGTGGAAATCCTCATGCGGTGATCTGTTGGTTCACGATAGTTTGCCCCGTCTTGACTGTTGTGTCGTTGCCAGCAGATATCGTGATTGATACGGCGCTGTTGCCAGTGGATGCACTGGTTAACCAATAGCTGGGGTGTAGATGGATGGTGTATCGAAGGGCGATGCAGGATCAGTATGAAGTCTCGCCGCGATTAAGTGGCGCGGCTCTTTGTGCCGGTCTGCTGGCCCTGGGTGGTTGCTTGGCGTTGCCGGGTGAACGCTTCACTCTGCAGGCCGATCTGCCCGCCAACTTCAAATTCAGCGGCGATGCTTATTACGCACCGGCCCAAGGACAGAACTGCGCCTCACCGGGGGCGGGCAGCTCGCTGGCGTCGGATCGCAAGTATTTCGATACGGACTATCAGCCGGAGGCGCATCGTGTTGAGTTCCAGGTGCCGCTCACGGCACGTGCCGGCGGCTGTGCGCTGGTGTTGAGTAGTATGCGGATCGATCTGGAGGGAAAATGGGGGGAGCGACGCCTAGATATTGGCGGTGACTACGCCAGTCTGTCCTTCCGTGATGGGCTTCCGGCGGACTCCTCTAGCATGCCGACGAGCGGCGAAAAGGTGTTTCCGGGTCAATGTACATGGTTGTTTCGTACTGCTGGCTCTCAGCGTTATATCGTGAAAGTTCTCCAGTGCCGTGGTTTGGATGATCAGGGACAGGTGCTCAAGCGTTTGCCGGGAGGGGCCTTGCAGCGTGAGCAGCTGGCAGGCCAGACGGTCAGGCTGGTAATCGGGCTGGCGCAGGAGGAAAGACCATATTTCGGCCGATCATGGTTGAAAACGAGTTCTGGCTGGAAACCTTGCCTTGAAACTAAGGAGTCGTTTCGTTGCCAAGCACCGCCTACCTTCACTGACTTCAAGATGCCGGACGGGAGAACGTGCACCGTCTATCCCAACTGCACCGAATAAGGAAATCAGGTCATGAAGTCTTATATAACCAAGGAGGAAGTGGGACAAATGTTTCGTAGTGATCATCAGCGTAACTCCTCAATCTCGGGAACATCACGTTTCTTCGCACTGTTGGCTGGCCTACTTGTGATCAGTGGTTGCTCGGTCTTGCAAAGTGAGCACTTCACTTTGCAAGCCGATCTGCCGGCAAACTTCAAGTTTAGCGGCGATGCCTACTATGCACCGGCGGCGGGGCAGGACTGCACGGTGCCTGGTACAGGTAGCCCGCGAGCTCCGGATCGCAAGTATTTCGAGACGGACTACCGGCCTGAGGCTCATCGGGTGGAGTTCCAGGTGCCGCTCACAGCCCGTGTCGGCGGCTGTGCGTTGGTGCTGAACAGTATGCGGATCGATCTGCGTGGCAAGTGGCGTGAGGATCGCCCCAACCAGGTGAACTCCCATTCGGACTTTGCCAGCCTGTCCTTCCGGGATGAGTTGCCAGCGGGCTACTCTGGCATGCCTGCAAGCGGCGAAAAGGTTTTGCGTGGGCAGTGTACGTGGTTGTTTCGTACCGTCGGCCCCCAACGTTATATCGCAAAGATCCTTCAATGCCGTGGCCTGGACGAACAGGGACAGGTGCTCAAGCGTTTGCCGGGCGGGGCGTTGCAACGTGATCAGTTGGCTGGCCAGACGGTTAGGTTGGTGATTGGGTTGGCGGCAGAGGAAAAACCGGCGGTCGATGATAACTGGGTCAAATTTCCCAATGGCTGGAAACGTTGCATGGGGGATGGACTAGATGATCAGTACGGATTCTGTCGTGGTAATACCACCGACTTTAAATCTTTCAGAATGACCGGCGGTCGTGAGTGCACCATCTATCCAGGTTGTACTGAAGAATAAGGAGATCAGGCATGACGCCACATAAAACCATGGATGAACAGGAACAACCTTTTTTCAGTGGCCGTATGCAGGCTTGCCCCTTGCAAGGGCATTGGGTCAGCTTTCAACTAGTCGATGAGTTCGGTGATGGTCAGCCATATGCAGGGCTAGCTTATGAAGTAACCGATAGTGCAGGGCAGATCTATGAGGGGGTTCTGAATACCGAAGGTTTTGCCAAAATAGAAAACTGTTCTCGTGGCTCCGTGATACTTACTTTGAGAGGAGGTTATTCTGGGAATGATAAATCATATCGTTGGTTAATGTCGCGGCCCAGTTACAAGCTCCCCATTACCGATCTACAAGTCCGTGCCGAGCAAACCCTGTTTTTCCATAAGGACGGCTACCGCCGCGAGCATAACCCCGCACAATCTCGTGCCGATGTGTTCATCCAGGTAGAGGTGCGCGACTTGGTCGAACATGCTGCCCATCTTCCGCCGGTGGTCAAGCGCTTCTACCCGCCTAGCCCTGGGCTTGCAAAGATCACTGGCGAGCCTGGGAAAACACCGCTCAAAGGGGTTGGTTTGCTGCCGAACAAGCACCATGTGCTGGAAGTTCGCCCGCTACGCGCCCTGCGACCCATATTGTCCCGTGACAATCGCTTCAGTGCTCTGAATCTCTATCAGCTCGCGCTGATGGCCACCATGAGCTACAACGACTTCGGCCAGGTGCCAGAGAGCCGTCCAGTGGACAGTGTGAGCTTTCCGCTATCGCCGAGCTTCGGCAACCTGTTCGGTGAGGCGCTGGCCAATGCAGAGGAAGGCTGGAGAGTCGACAAGGGGCAGAGCAAGCGTTACTTCCCTCTCTACGAGAACGTTGCGTACTCGAAACGCTTCGAAATCCTGCCTTTCGACCCGACGCTGTACGAGCAGAACAGCCCTGACTTGGGTGAGGAGCAGGAGCACCCCGGTAATCGGCATTTCTTCAACTTTGGACGCGGTAATACCGATACCCAGGCTTTTATCAGTCATCATGATGAAGTGATCCTGATCGCTGTACGGGGCACTGGTAACGTAAGCCTCTGGGAAACCCTGTTCGATGGTTGGCGCGATGCGGATGCGTTGCAGGTGCCCTTCGAGGGAGGGGGCAAGGCGCATCGGGGATTTTACGAGGGGTATCTGGCGATCAAGGGTTTCATTCAGGATTATCTTGATCAGTTTCATACCGGACAGAAGGTGATTATCTGTGGCCATAGTCTGGGAGGGGCTATCGCCTTCCTGCTGGCCGAGGCATTACGTCGTAATAAAGAGCGTGAGTACGACATCCTGCTCTACACCTACGGTGCCCCGCGTGCTGGTGACGCGGCCTTGATCGAGGGGGCAAGTGCCCTGGCTCACCATCGCATGGTCAACAATAACGATCCTGTGCCCAGCGTGCCGGCGCCCTGGATGAATGTGCGGCGCAGCGTCTTCTTTACCGGCGCGATCAAGGTTTTCAGCAATCCGGTACTTGGCCTGCTGGCGATTGTCATTGGCCTGGTGCGAGTGGGCGGCAAGCCCTATCAGCATCATGGTGAGCTACAGCACTTTATGCCGGCGTCCTTCGAGGGAAGGGAGCTGTCGTCGATTCTTTGGGCTCCTGGGTGCCAGTCCATCGAAGAGGCGGCCTGCACCCGTATGGTGGACAAGAACGGCGATATGCCCAGCCGGGCTTCGTTCCTGCGGCAGATCGGTCAGGCTGGCGATCATTCCATGGTCGGTGCCTATATCCCCAATGCCTGGGCGACCCTGCGCCGTTGGCAGCAGACCGAAGAAACCGGACAGACGTTGATCACCGAGCGTGAGTTCAGCTGGATCGATAATGCTTTGGTGGATATGAAGCAGAGGTTGGCTGAAGCGAGCAGGGGGCGTGGGTATAACCCTACCAGTCGTCATGCAGAACAGATCAAGGAGGAGAACGAGGCATTGCGGCGTGCCCTCTCTGCCGAATTGCAACGTCTGGATACCACGCGGCAAAGGCTGGCAACCTTGCGTGACAGGAGACTGACTCTGGCAGATGTATACGGTAGTGCAGCTAGTGCGGAAACATTACAGGCGAGCCTGGAACGTTGGATGAGTCACCCTGAAAATACAGAGTTGGTGCAGATAGCCATGATTCCGCAGCTGGTAGGGGATAGCCGTCTCATGGCATCGAATGTGAGTAAGCCGCGCGGCACTCTTGATGTCACCCCCCATTCCTGACAGAAAACTGAGGGGCTACTAGCGCAGAGTGGTCTGCTCCGGTAAGGCATCTGACAGTTGTGAAGTAGGTTGTAAAATGCGCTGATTGATGCCCCTGGACGCCTGGTTGTTGAACCCAGGTTCCAGGGGTATTTACGAGTATGCTGTGCCCAGCATTCCTTGAGTAAGGTATTGCTTAGCCCAGATCCAACAAACTATACGGGCTGATGTTCGCTCAGGTTATTTTCCCTGGCCGCGTTCATTGTTTGACTGCTGCCTTCATATAGGGGGCGGCAGTGCGCATGCTCCCGCACGGCATGCCTCGCAAATTGGGCAAAAGGTGGCCGCTACTTCACGAGCCTTGCGAGCAATCAATAGTTGAGTACTTGCCAGTGCGAGTTGAGTTTTCTGCCCGGCCTTATCCGCATCCGCCGGTTTGATTTCGCCAGGCAATATCGGTTTGGCTCCCGCTCCACTTCCCGGCGCGCCCCCCGAGTTCATCTTGATATTCGCCCCACTGAGCGTGACACCACTCGGGTCGAGCTTGAGGAAGCTGCCGCCGCCTGCGGCAGTGAGTTCCATGCCTGCGTCGATTACTACCTTGCTGCCGGCGTTGTAGTGGATTTCGTTGCCAGCTTCGATGAACAGGCCGGTACCGACTTTCACGTGCTGAGTAGTACCAACGGTGAGGTGGTCGTTGCTGCGCAGTTCCACCTTGCGGTCGAGGTCGGTGGTGCGGTGTTCCTCGGCGCGCAGTTCGGTGTGGGTGGTGGCTTCGACGGTGTCGTGGCGCTCGTTGCCGACGCGGATCTTCTGGTTGTTCTCGATGTTCTCGTCCCAGTCACGCTGGGCGTGGATGTAGATCTGTTCGGCGCCCTTGCGGTCTTCGATACGGAACTCGTTGTAGCCGCCACCACCGGGGCTGCTCAGGGTCTTGAACAGGCTGCGGGTCTTGTTCGCCGGCAGGTCGTAGGGCACCACATGCTCGGCGTGGTAGAGGCAGCCGGTGATCAGGGGCTGGTCGGGGTCGCCTTCGAGGAAGGTGACCAGCACTTCCATACCCACCCGTGGGATGGCCACACCGCCATAGGCATCGCCGGCCCAGTTGGAGGCTACGCGCAGCCAGCAACTGGTGGTGTCGTTGCCCAGGCCTTCGCGATCCCAGTGGAACTGCACTTTCACCCGGCCGTACTGGTCGCAGTGGATTTCCTCGCCGGCCGGGCCCGTGACGACGGCGGTCTGGCTACCGAGTACCTTGGGCTTGGGGTGTTCGAGAGCAGGGCGGTAGGGAATGTCCCAAGGCGTAGCGGTGAAGCGGTTGCGGTAACCTTGCTGGAAGCCGTCGCTGGCTTTGGCATTGCTGGTCACCGACTCTTCCAGCACCTGTGGCTGCTTGCCTTCGTGGATGACTTCACCCAGTAGCCAGAGGTCATTCCACTGCTTTCGCGGGTGCCCGGCCAGGGCGAGGAAGTGGCCGCAGATCAGGTAGGCGTCGCTCTGGCCTTTGGCCAGTTCGTAGTCACTGCGCAGTCGCTCCAGGCTGCGCTTGGCCAGGTGCTTGCCGCGCGTGCGGTCGGTGAAGCGGCCGGGGTAGTCATACACCTCCAATGCCGGGGTGAATTCGCTGCGGTAGTCCGCCTCCATCTGCAGCTTGGGCTGCTCGAAGTCATAGTCGCGCCAGGTGGCCTGGGTGCTGCGGGTTTCCAGGCGCACGCCGAAGGCGCGTACCACTTCGTTGTCAGCGGAAAGGCCGCTGTCTTGCTGGTAATTCAGCGGATCGAGCTTGGGGAAGACGCTGGCGTCGTCGCCAAACACCAGGCGATGGCTGTCTTCGCTGTGCTGGAAGTGGAAGCTGATGCCTTCTTCCTCGCACAGGCGCTGAATGAAGTGCAGGTCGCTTTCGTCGTACTGCACGCAGTAGTCGCGCTCGGGGTAGATGTAACCGAGCTGGAATTGATAGGCGTCGCTCTGGATGCCGTGGTCTTCGAGGATCTGCCCGATGATCTGCGGCACCGTCAGGTGCTGGAAGATGCGCTGGTTGTAGCGATGGGCCAGGTAGGCGAGTTGTGGGCGCAGGCTGATGCGGTAGCGCGTCAGGCGCTTGCCCGAGTCGCCTTGCTCGATGGCGTAGACCACACCGTGCACACCTTTGCCGGAGGGGCCGAAGGCCAGGTAGGCGGTCTGGTTGATCAGAGCGTCAAGATCGAGTTCGGCGCTCTGGCTGACCAGTTCGATTTCGAAGCGGTAGGGCTTGTTGAGCGTTTCGCGCCCCTCGAAGCTCAGAACCTGCAGGTCGTTCTCGACCGCAGGAATGGCGAGGGTGATATGCGCCTGATTGGCATCCAGCATGCCTTGGCCTCCATCCATGAGTTGGGCGAAGCCTGAAGGGTGCCGGACACCGGGCGCAGGTTCAATGATGGCATTCCCATACCATGCGCCGGTTCAAGAAAATGCCGGCTACGATCCTTTCGGTCGCCAGCGGTTGAGCAGCAGCGCGTTGCTCACCACGCTGACGCTGGACAGGGCCATGGCAGCCCCCGCGAACATCGGGTTGAGCAGCCCGGCGGCAGCCAGCGGGATGCCGATCAGGTTATAGATGAAGGCCCAGAACAGGTTCTGGCGAATCTTGGCGTAGGTGCGGCTGCTGATCTCCAGTGCGGCCGATACCAGACGCGGGTCGCCGCGCATCAAGGTGATGCCGGCCGCGTGCATGGCGGCATCGGTGCCGCCGCCCATGGCTATGCCGACGTCCGCAGCCGCCAGGGCCGGCGCATCGTTGATGCCGTCGCCGACCATGGCCACGGTGCCATGCTGGCGCAGTTCGCCAACCAGGCGTGCCTTGTCCGCCGGCAGCACCTGGGCGTGCGGTTCGTCGATGCCCAGCACGCTGGCCACGGCAGCGACACTGCCCTGATTGTCGCCACTGATCAGGTGGCTGGTGATGCCCTGTTCACGCAATTCGGCGATGGCGTCGGCGGCGCCGTCCTTGAGTTGGTCGCCGAACGCCAGCAGGCCGAGCAGGCGAGGGACGCTGCCGGTTTCGATCAGCCAGGACAGCGTGCGGCCCTCGGCTTCCCAGGTACGTGCGGACTCGGCCAGCGCGCCGGCCTGTAGCTGGTTTTCTTCCAGCAGGCGGCTACTGCCCAGTTGCAGGATGTGGCCTTCGACGCTACCAGCGATGCCGCGCCCGGCCAGGGCATGGCTGTCGCTCAGCGTTGGCAGGGGGATGTGCTGTTCGGCGCAGCGCTGCAGCACGGCCTTGGCCAGTGGATGCTCGCTGCCCTGTTGCAGGCCACCGGCCAGTCTCAGCAGCTCTGCTTCGCTGGCGTCGACCAGACCGATGTGGACGATGCGCGGCTTGCCTTCGGTGAGGGTGCCGGTCTTGTCGAAGGCGATGTGCTGGATCGCATGCGCCACCTCCAGTGCCTCGGCGTCCTTGATCAGGATGCCATGGCGCGCAGCCACGCCGGTGCCCGCCATGATCGCGGTCGGCGTGGCCAGGCCGAGGGCGCAGGGGCAGGCGATCACCAGCACGGCCACGGCGTTGAGCAGGGCGTTCTCCAGCGGCGCGCCGAATGCCAGCCAGCCCAGCAGCGTGGCCAGGGCGATCAGTAGCACGGCTGGGACGAACACCTGGCTGACCTTGTCCACCAGCTTCTGGATCGGCGCCTTCGCCGCCTGGGCGTCTTCGACCAGGCGGATGATGCGGGACAGCACGGTCTCCGCACCGAGGGCGGTGGTTTCCACCAGCAAGCGTCCCTCGCCGTTGATGGCCCCGGCCGTGACCTTGTCGCCGGGCTGCTTGGCCACTGGCAGGCTTTCACCACTGATCAGCGCCTCGTCGGCGTGGCTGTTGCCTTCCAGCACCTGGCCGTCGACCGGGAAGCGTTCGCCCGGCTTGACCAGAATGCGATCGCCCAGCACCAGGGCCTCCAGGCCGACGCGTTCCTCGCGCCCCTCCACCAGGCGTACCGCGTGATCCGGGCGCAGCGCCTGCAGGGCGCGGATAGCACTGGCGGTCTGGCGTTTGGCACGGCTTTCCAGGTACTTGCCGAGCAGGATCAGGCTGACGATCACCGCCGAGGCCTCGAAATACAGGTGCGGCATCTGCCCGGCAGGCGTCACCGCCCACTGGTACAGGCTCAGGCCGTAGCCGGCACTGGTGCCGATGGCGACCAGTTGATCCATATTGCCGGCACCGGCCTTCAGGGCGCGCCAGGCCGCACGGTAGAAGCGGGCGCCGAAGATGAATTGCACCGGCGTGGCGAGCAGGAACTGCGCCCAGGCCGGCAGCATCCAGTGCAGGCCGAAGGGTTCGGCCAGCATCGGCACAACCAGTGGCAGGGTCAGGACGATGGCCGCCAACAACGTCAGTCGCTCACGACGCAGGCGGTTGTCGGCATCATCCGTGGCAGGGCGACCATCGAGCAGGCAGGCCTTGTAGCCGGCAGTGGATACGGCTTTCAGCGCCTGCTGTGGATCAAAACTGGCGAGCACCTGCAGGCGCGCCTTCTCGTCGGCCAGGTTAACGGCCACCTGGCTGACGCCTGGCAGCTTGTTCAGCGCGCGTTCGATACGGCCGACGCAGCTGGCGCAGGTCATGCCCTCGATGTTCAACTCCAGCGGCTGGTTGGGGACGCTGTAGCCGGCGCCCTCAATGGCGCTGATCAGTTGCGGCAGGCTGCCGGCGGTTGCCTCGACGCGCGCCTGCTCGCTGGCCAGGTTGACGCTGGCGCTGGATACCTCTGGCAACTTGTTCAGCGCGCGTTCGACACGGCCGGCACAACTGGCGCATGTCATGCCCTCAATGGGTAGGTCGAAGATCATGGTGCAGCTCCCTGTAGCATCGTGGCTACAGGATCAACCTTGACCCCATGGCAAGGTCAAGCCTTCAGTTCAACGCAGGCGCGGCATGCAGTCGCAGGCCATCGCTGCCCATGGCGATACGGTAGCGACGCACTTCGCCAGCCTGCAGCTCCAGCGATTGCCCCGCGAGCTGGTTGATGCCGTCCTGACACGGGCCAGTACCGGTCAGACCGAGGCGCAGAGAAACCGGGCCCGGTGGCAGGTTGAAGGACACCGACTGGCCCTGATGCAGGCGTGCGGCCATCTGGTCATGCAGATACAGCGCGACTTCGCAGGTGGTGGCCACCTCCAGGCGCTCGCGCGAGACGATCAGCACCGCGTAGCCCTCGCCTTGCGTAGTCGCTGGCAGAGGGGCGAGTGGTTGGGCAAGGGCTTGGGATGCCAGCAGCGGGAAGAGCATCAGATGGAACAGGCGCATGGTGGCGACCCTCATGCTGAAAACGAAGCGGATGACATGACGCAAGGGCTTGACCTTGCCATTGTGGCAAGGTCGAGACTACACCCATCGACCAGCGGTTCAAGGAGTCAACAGATGCAGCAGTTCAAGGTTAGCGGAATGTCCTGCGGCCATTGCGTGCGGGCCATCACCCAGGCGATCCAGATGCTGGATCAGGCGGCCAAGGTCGAGGTCGACCTCGCCGCCGGGCTGGTCCGTGTAGAAAGTAGTTTGAACGCTGAGCAGGTACAGACGGCGATTCGCGAAGAGGGCTACCAGGCCGAACTCCCCTAGGGTGCGCCGCGCGTCCCGGCAGGGTGGCCCCGATTCATTCTAGGGCCACTGGCGCAGCAAGCCGCGAAAACAGCTGTCGATCATGGCCGGGGTATCGGTCTGGGCATCGAACAGATTGGGATCGCGCAACCAGTCACTGAACAGGCCGACGATCAGCGCGTGCAGCGTGCGTGAGGCCAGGCGCGGCGTGATGCCAGGCTGCAGGTAAGGCTGTACTGCTGGCAGGGCGAACTGTTGTTCGCACAAATCGATGAACTGATTGACGAAGGCTTCGTGACGCTCCTCGGCTTCGCGCAAATCCTCGGTGAATTCGCAGCGGCGCAGTAGCACGGTGAGGATGCGTCGGCGTTGCTCATCCAGCACCAGGTTGGCCATGGCCTCTATGCACAGGTCGCGCAACAACTGCAGCGATGACAAGCCGTCGACCTCGGCCAGTTGCTGGGCCAGCGGCTCCAGCGGCAAACGCACCTGGTTGAGCATCTCGTGGAACAGGTGCGCCTTGTTCTGGAAGTGCCAATAGACCGCACCGCGCGTTACCCCAGCATGCCGGGCGATATGCTCCAGACTGGTGTGGGCGACCCCGCGCTCGAGGAATAGTTGTTCAGCAGCGGCGAGGATGGCGCAGCGGGTTTTCTCCGCGTCTTCTTTGGTTCTACGCATGGCGATCCGGTTAATTGAAGCTAGGCTCTGGTTGTGCCGAGTGTACCGATTATCCCTGCCTGTCGGGGGCACGCTTCGTTGCGCCGCCCCTGCGATGCGTTTCGCCCAAGGAGAGGAATGCCTCATGTCGCTCGTTCGCCTGATTCGTTTCTGCCTGTTCGCAAGTCTTGCCCTGGCGCTCGGTGCGCAGGCCGCCGATGCGCCGCCAACGGCGGTGACAGTCGAGCGGATCAAGGCGGGTGAGCTACCCGTGGTACTGGAGTACCCGGCCCGTACGACGGGCTATCGCGAGGTGCAGGTGCGGGCGCAGGTCGGCGGTATCCTGCAGGAGCGCACCTATCAGGAAGGCAGCAGGGTACAGAAGGATCAGGTGCTGTTTCGCATCGACGCGCGCCCATATGAAGCCGCCCTGGCGCGTGCCAAGGGGGCGTTGGCGCAGGAGCAGGCGCGTTTTCGGCAGACCGATCGTGACCTCAAGCGCATCCGCGAATTGCAGAAGAAGGGCTTTGCCAGCGAGAGCGAACTGGATAATGCCATCTCCAACTTCGAGCAGAGCAAGGCCAATATCGAGGCGGCTCAGGCTGAGGTGCAGTCGCGCCAGATCGACCTCGACTACACCACGGTGAAGGCGCCGATCACCGGGATGACCAGCAAGGAGAGCGTCTCCGAAGGCAGCCTGATCGTCGCCGGCGATCCCAGTGCCAGCCTGCTGACGCAGATCACCCAGCTCGATCCGATCTTCGCCAACTTCGCCTACCCGGATGCCGAGGCCGAACGCCTGCGTCGGGAGTTGTCCGAAGGCACTCTGGTACCGCCGAGCGGCGGCAAACTGAGCGTCGAGGTGTACTTTGGCGATGGCTCGGCCTATCCGACGGCAGGCGAGGTGGACTTCACCGACAGCCTGATCGACCGAGGCACCGGTACCGTCAGCGCGCGTGGCGTGGTGCCCAACCCTGAGCAAAAGCTGCTGCCGGGCCAGTTCGTACGGGTGAAGGTCAAGGGGCTGACGCGTCCGCGGGCGATCACCGTACCGGAGCGCGCCGTCGCTCAGGGGCCGCGCGGTACGTTCGTCTACGTGGTGGATGAGCAGAGCATCGCGCGTATGCGCCAGGTTTCGACGGGGGATACGGCCGACGGGCGCTGGTTGATTCTCTCCGGCGTCAGTGATGGCGAGCGGGTGATCGTCGATGGTCTGGCCAAGGTGCGGCCTGACAGTCCGGTCAAGGTCGAGGAGGCGAAGGCGAAGGCAGCCACGCCTGCAAGCCCGGCGCAGGAGTAACGCTCATGATCTCGCGCTTCTTTATCGATCGTCCGGTGTTTGCCACCGTCATTTCCATCGTCATCGTGCTCGCCGGCCTGGCTGCGATGCGCTCGTTGCCCATCGCCCAGTACCCGGAAATCCTGCCGCCGCAGGTGTCGGTCAGTGCCGCTTATCCGGGCGCCAGTTCGCAGGTGATCGCTGAAACCGTGGCGGCGCCGCTGGAGCAGGAGATCAATGGCGTCGAGAACATGATCTACCAGCTGTCCAATTCCTCCAGCAGCGGAGCGATGAGTCTGACGGTGTACTTCGAGGTCGGCACCGACCCGGATCAGGCCACCATCAACGTCAACAACAAGGTGCAGGCCGCGCTGGCCAAGCTGCCGGAAGAGGTGCGCCGACAAGGCGTGAAGGTGGAGAAGAAGTCCTCGGACATTCTGCAGGTGATCACCCTTTATTCGCCGGATGGTTCGCGTGACCCGATCTTCATCAGCAACTACGCGCTGATCAACGTCATCGATGAGCTGAAACGCCTCAAGGGCGTTGGCGATGCGAGCCAGTTCGGCTCCAAGGACTACTCCATGCGCATCTGGCTGCGCCCGGACAAGCTGGCGCAGTACGACCTGACACCGACCGATGTGGTCAACGCCATTCGCGAACAGAATTCGCAGTTCGCCGCCGGCAGCTTCGGCCAGCAGCCGCTCAAGGAGCCGCAGGACTTCACCTACACCGTCACCACTCAGGGGCGCTTCACCGATCCGAAGGAGTTCGAGAGCGTCATCCTGCGTACCGATGCCACCGGCGCCAGCCTGCTGCTCAAGGACGTCGCCCGGGTCGAACTGGGCGCACAGGACTACTCGCTGGTCACCACCCTCAATGGCCAGCAGAACGCCGCCTTCGGCATCTACCTGCAGCCCGGCGCCAACGCTCTGGAGACTGCCGAAGCGGTCGAACGTACCATGCAGCGCCTGAGCAAGCGCTTCCCCGAAGGCATCGCCTACAAGATCCCCTACGACACCACCAAGTTCGTGCAGGTCTCCATCGACGAGGTGATCAAGACCTTCTTCGAAGCGCTGGTGCTGGTGGTGCTGGTGGTTTTCGTGTTCCTGCAGAACTGGCGTGCCACGCTGATTCCGGTGCTGGCGATTCCGGTGTCGCTGGTCGGCACCTTCGCCGGCATGTACCTGCTGGGTTTTTCCATCAACCTGCTGACGCTGTTCGGCATGGTGCTGGCCATCGGCATCGTGGTGGACGACGCCATCGTGGTGATCGAGAACGTCGAGCGGGTGATGCGTACCCAGGGCCTGAGTGCGCGCGACGCTTCGATCAAGGCGATGGAGGAGGTCACCGGGCCGATCATCGCCATCGTGCTGGTGCTCTGCGCGGTATTCGTTCCGGTGGGGTTTCTCGGCGGTTTGGCGGGGCAGATGTACAAGCAGTTCGCGATCACCATCGCGGTGTCGGTGGTGATTTCCGGCATCGTCGCGTTGACCCTGTCACCCGCGCTGTGCGCCTTGTTACTCAAGCCCGGCCATCATGAGCCGGCCGCGCCATTTCGCGTGTTCAACTGCTTCTTCGACAAGGCCACCGCCGGCTATGGCGCGGGTGTGCGTTTCTTCCTAAAACGTTCGCTGGTCGGTCTGTTGCTGTTCGGCGGGATGATCGCGCTGATCATGCTGCTGTTCGCGCGGGTGCCCGGTTCGCTGGTGCCTGATGAGGATCAGGGCTACGTGATCAATGCCTATTACCTGCCGCCCGCGGCCTCGCTCAATCGCACCGAGGCCTTGAGTGGTGCGGTGAGCGAGCAACTGATGGCGCACCCGGCGGTACAGGACGTGGTGACCTTCGCCGGCTTCGACGTGCTCACCTTCGGTGTGCGCAGCAATGCCGGGGTGTCCTTCGTACCGCTCAAGGACTGGAGCGAGCGCACCACGGCCGAACTCGATGCGCGCAACCTGACCCACGAGTTCATGGGTATGGGGGCCGCGCAGAAGGATGGTCTGGTGCTGTCGTTCAATCCGCCGCCGATCACCGGCATGAGCACCACCGGTGGCTTCGAGTCCTTCATTCAGGATCGTTCCGGGGGCAGTGTCGAGCAGCTTGGCGAGAAGGTGCAGGCCTTTGTCGCGGCTGCCAGCAAGCGGCCGGAGCTGGCCGGCGTGCAGAGCACCTTCAGCGCCAACGTGCCGCAGTACTACATCGACCTGGATCGCACCAAGACCCGCGCTCTGGGCGTCAGTGTCAGCGATGTGTTCACCGCGATGCAGGCGACCTTCGGCAGTTACTACGTCAACGACTTCACCCTCTACGGGCGCACCTGGCAGGTCAGCCTGCAATCGGAGTCGGAGTTCCGCCGCAAGCCGGAGGATCTCGGCCAGGTCTACGTGCGCTCCAGCAGCGGCGATCTGGTGCCGCTGTCGACCCTGCTGCGCGTGCGGCGCATCCTCGGGCCGGATTCCTACGACCGTTTCAACGTATACCCCTCGGCCAAGGTGCTGGGCGGCCCGGCCCCTGGCTACAGCTCGGGACAGGCATTGGCGGCGATGCAGGAGGTGGCCGACGAGGTGCTCGGCGAGGACTACAGCCTGGGGTGGATCGGCTCGGCCTATCAGGAGCTGGCCACGCAAGGTTCCGGCGCGCAGGCCTTCGTCTTCGGCCTGATTCTGGTATTCCTGATCCTTGCCGCGCAGTACGAGCGCTGGACGCTGCCGCTGGCGGTGGTCACGGCCGTGCCCTTCGCGGTGTTCGGGGCGATTCTTGCGGTATGGCTGCGTGGCATCCAGAACGACGTGTACTTCCAGGTGGGCCTGGTCACGCTGATCGGTCTGGCGGCTAAGAACGCCATCCTGATCGTCGAGTTCGCGGTGTTGCTGCGCGCCGAGGGCAAGGGCATCTTCGATTCCGCGCTGGAGGCGGCCAAGCTGCGTTTTCGCCCCATCGTGATGACTTCGCTGGCTTTCATTCTCGGCTGCGTGCCGTTGGCTATCAGCTCCGGTGCCGGTTCAGCCAGTCGCCATTCGATCGGCACCGGGGTGATCGGCGGCATGCTCGCGGCCACGCTGCTGGCCACCTTCCTGATTCCAATGTTCTACCTGCTGGTGGAGTTGGCGGCGCAGCGTTTCAGCCGCCGCAAGGATGAAGCAGAGGCACAAGAGCCCGGACAAGGCACCTGATGTTGTCTGTCACCTAGCCCGGATGGAGTCCGGGTCGAAATCGAGGCTGCGCCGAATACGCCAGGTGGTTTCCGGTTGCCCGGCTCTTTCGTCGACGGCGTCAAGGGTGAGACGATTAGCAGGCTAAGAAAAATTCGGACTGCCCATGCCTCTGCGTATTCTGCTGATCCTCGGCGCCCTCAGCGCCTTCGGCCCGCTTGCCATCGATTTCTACCTGCCCAGCTTCCCGGCGCTGGCACGTCAGTTCGCCACCGATGTGGAGCACGTGCAGCTGTCGCTGGCAGCCTATTTCGTCGGTATCGCCCTCGGCCAGCTGTTCTACGGGCCGCTGGCTGATCGCTTCGGCCGACGTGTGCCGCTGCTGGTCGGGGTGACCCTGTTCGCCGTCGCGTCGCTGGCCTGTGCGCTGGCACCGAGCCTGGAATGGCTGATCGGTGCGCGCTTCGTGCAGGCCCTTGGTGGCTGTGCCGGCATGGTCATCACCCGTGCGGTGGTGCGCGACCTGTGCGATCCGCTGGCTTCGGCCAAGGTCTTCTCGCAACTGGTGCTGGTGATGGGGCTGGCGCCGATTCTCGCCCCGCTGGGTGGCGGCCTGCTGCTCAATACGCTGGGCTGGCCGTGGATTTTCCATAGCCTGGCGCTGTTCGCCGGCCTTTGCCTGCTGGCCGTGCTGCTGTGGTTGCCGGAGACGCGTCCGCAGCATCTGCAGCCGGCTCCACTCCGCGGCGCCTTCGGCCAGTACCGTTCGTTGTTGGGCAATGCGCCTTTCATGGGCTACAGCCTGGCAGGCGGTGTGGCCATGGCCGGGATGTTCGCCTATATCGCAGGTTCGCCCTTCGTGTTCATCGAACTCTACGGGGTACCGGTCGAACACTACGGTTGGTTGTTCGGTAGCAATGCGGCGGGTTTCGTGATCATGGCGCAGGTCAATGCGCGGTTGGTGCGGGTAGGTGGGCCGGCCTTGTGGTTGCGGCGCATGGTGCTGGTGTATCTGGCCAGCGGGCTGTGCCTGCTGGCGCTGGCGGCGTGGCAGCCGGCGAGCCTCTGGCCGCTGATGATTCCACTGTTCATCTGCGTAGCCAGTCTCGGCTGCGTATTGCCCAATGCCACCGCCTGCGCCATGGCAGGGCAGGGGCAGCATGCCGGTAGCGCCTCAGGCCTGCTCGGCAGCCTGCAGTTCACTGTAGCGGCCGGTGCCTCGGCACTGGTGGCGTCTCTGCACGACGGCTCGGCGCTGCCCATGGCGCTGGTGATCGCGCTGTGCGGAGCGGCAGCGAGTGCCTTTGCCTGGTGGAGTCGACGTTTCACGGTCTGAGCTCAATGGCTGCGGTGTGGTTGGGCGATGCTCAGCGATGCCGAGCCGATGCCGGGGGCCTGAGCCAGGATCGGTTGCCAGTTCGTGCGCCATTGCGTCAAGGCGGCTTCATCGCCTTCGAACACCAGGTCGAGGAAGGCCAGGGTCAGATCGGCCGTCGCTGCCTTGGTCTGGGCATTGAGCGATAGGCCGCCGGTGAACGAACGGTCGGTGAAGATGCTGTGGGAGCCGTCGCGAAACACCGCCAGCAGCTTTTGTGGATTGGCCAGCGCATCGTAGATGGCCAGGCGATCATCCGCGCCTGAGCGGTAGCCGGGAATCTGGATCACGTCATCGGTGGCGGTCACGTGCAGCGTAGGCACCGAGACGTTGCCCAGCACCGCCGGCAAATTGCTTTCACCGTAGAACGGTGGCGCCGAGATGATCACTGCCGCGGAGAAACGTTCGTCCTGATAATCGATGGTCTTACCGTCGCGGATCACCTGTGCACCCGCTGTGAGCAAGGCCGTATTGGCGCCGTAGGAGTGACCGGCGACGATGACGCGCTGGCGATCCACCGCTGCACCTCTCTGGCCCGTCGCGCCCGAGAGCATCTGGTCGAGGGCGAAGCTCACGTCGCTCGCACGAGCCATGGCCTCGCTCTCCTGTGCGGCATTGTGCAGGCGGGCGACCACGTTGAACGGGTTGCCCCGCCATAGCGCTGAGTCGCTGCCGACATGCTGTACATGCAGACTGGCGACGCCATGGCTCGACCAGTGCTTGCCGAGGTAGCTGTAGCCTTTGCGCGAGCCGCCGATGCCATGGGAGAACACCACCAGAGGCACCGAGCTGCCCGGCTGTACGTTGGCTGGCCAGTACAGGCGCACGGGCACCGGGCGCGAACGGGACTGGTCGACCCAATCGAAATCGACGATTTCGTAGGCCGGAGCCTCTGCTTCGTCCTCAGTAGCCTGAGTTGGGGTGGAGACTGCCAAGCTGGCCAGCAACGCCGTTGCCAGCATTTTCCAGCCTTTGCTCTGTGCTTTTGGCAACAGGGTGTCGACTTCGGAGGCGACACTCTCGCCGGTTGCTGTTGTGTATTTCAGAGTCGTATTCATCGCTGGACAGGTTCCTGGCGGCGGAGATTTCTGGTGATTGAGCGCATCGATCCGGTCATTGAAAAAGCTGGTAGGGCTTTTGCGCCCGTAGCGGCGGAAGGGGAAAGGCCATGCCCGTGAGGCGCTCGGATTCATTCCAGAGGCGTCTGGCCATGCCTTGATCCAGCGCTTGCAGCGGGGTCTTGGCCAGCGTTGGCTGACCACGGGTTTCGCCGAGCTGGTCGGGACCGTAATAGGCGCCGCCTTCTGCTCGCGGCGAGGTGGCGGCGAACAGCGTCGGCAACGCCCCCTGTGCGACGGGCTGGAACAGGAACCAGAGAAAACGCCGCGCACTGCCAGCTGCACTCCATTTACCGGCGCCATTGGGCAGCAGTTCGGTGCGTGAAATACCCGGATGCGCTGCGATGCTCTGAATCCCCCAGCCAGCCGCATGGCTGCGCCGGTGCAGTTCCAGGGCGAACATCAGGCAGGCCAGTTTGGATTGGCTGTAGGCAACCATCGGCTTGTAGTTGCGCACCGATTGCAGGTCGGTCAGGTCGATGGCGCCCTGCCTGGCGGCGATGCTCGAGACGCTGACGACGCGAGGCTGGTCGCCCTTGCGCAGCAGTGGCAACAGTTGTGCGGTCAGGGCGAAGTGGCCGAGATGGTTGGTGCCGAACTGCAGCTCGAAACCATCCGCGGTCTCCTGGCGTTGCGGCGGTGTCATCACCCCGGCGTTATTGATCAACAGGTCGAGACGGCTGTGTGAGTCGCCGAGCCGTCTGGCGAAAGTCCGGATAGAGTCGAGGCTGGCGAGATCCAGTTCGGCAAAGCTGACATCGGCTCCTGCAGCGCTTTGGCGGATGCGCTCGACGGCGGCAGCTCCCCTGGAGGGATTGCGCCCCGCGATGATCACCGTTGCGCCTGCATGAGCCAGGGCCAGGGCATCCTCGAAACCGAGGCCGCCGGTGCCAGTGATGACGGCCGTGCGGCCGTGTTGGGAGGGAATGTCGGAAGCTGTCCAGTTGGCCATGATCATTGCCTTGCCTCAGAATGGGGCGTTAATCTGAGTGCATTAATAATTGCACTGAGTGCAAACATTAGTGCACTGAGTGCAATTTCTGCAATAGGCTATTGGAATGTCCGAACCTCTCCCTCCCCAGGGCAGCACACCCGTCGAAGGCCTGCGAGAGCGCAAGCGCCGGGAGACTCGCCAGCGTATCGCTGAAGTGGGGCAGCGCCTGTTTCTCACAAATGGTTACGAAACCACCACGCTCGATGCGATCGCCGCTGAGGCAGGTATCTCACGGCGTACCTTCTTTTCCTATTTCAAGTCGAAGGACGACGTCATCCTGTCCTGGCAGGAGGCCGGTTGGGCCGGCATCCACGCCGAGCTGCTGCAGGTATCGCCCGATACCTCGCCGCTGGACGCCGTGCGTGATGTGCTGGTGAGCCATATTTCTCGCTACACCACCGAGGAGATGGCGGCAATCGACCGGCTGATGCGTTCCAGCGAGTCGTTGCTGGCGCGTAAGCAGGCGTATTACGCGGAGCAGGAGAAACTGCTGTTCGCCACGCTCTGCGAGGTCTGGCGTCAACCCGAGCGGCGCATGACCCTGCGCGTGGTGGCCATGGCATCGCTGGGTGCGATGCGCCTGGCGATCCTTGCCTGGCAGGAGCAGACGGGCCAGCCCAAACCGGTGGCCAGTTTTCTCGAAGAGGCGTTCGAGATTCTCAAGTCGTCGCTCTGACCGTCCTCCATTTGCTAAGCCAGAAAAAAACGCCCCCGCAAAGACTGCGGGGGCGGCGCGTTGGGTAAGGTCGTCCTTGAAGCGGGTTACGCGCAATCAACCTCGTGGAGAGGTGTTCTCCGTATTCGTCCAGCCACCACCCAGTGCCTTGTACAGCTCCACTTCGCTGCTGAGCTGGGCCAGGCGGTCGATGATCACTTGCTGGCGCACGCTGAACAGCTGGCGTTGGGCATCGAGCAGGGTCAGGTAGCTGTCCACGCCGGTGCGGTAGCGGCGTTCAGCCAGGTTGTAGTAGGTCTCGGTGGTTTCCAGCAGGGCGCGTTGCGCGTCCAGTTGCTGGCGGTAGGTGGTGCGTGCGGCCAGGCGGTCGGCGACTTCCTGGAAGGCCACTTGAATGGCCTTCTCGTATTGCGCGACCTGAATGTCGTTCTGCAGCTCGGCGTAGTCGAGGTTGGCACGCAGGCGGCCGGCGTTGAAGATCGGCAGGCTGATCTGCGGCTGGAACAGCCAGGTGCCCGAGCCACTGTCGAACAGGCCGGACAGCTGGCTGCTGGCGGTGCCGGCATTGGCAGTCAGGCTGATGCTGGGGAAGAACGCCGCGCGCGCCGCGCCGATATTGGCGTTGGCGGCCTTGAGCTGGTACTCGGCCTGCAGCAGGTCGGGGCGACGTTGCAGCAGGTCGGCGGGCAACCCGGCGGGAACCTGTTCCAGCAGTTCGGCATTCAGCGCCAGGCCCTGTGGCAGATCGGCGGGCAGGCTGGTGCCGAGCAGTTGGGTCAGGGCGTTACGATCCTGAGCGACCTGGCGCTGGTACTGCGCCAGGCTGACCCGCGCACTGTCCACGGAGCTGCGCGCCTGGCTCAGGGCCAGAGCATCGGCGACACCGACGTCGAAGCTGCGTTGGGTCAGTTGGTAGCTTTCCTCGAAGGTCTTCAGGGTGTCCTGCGTCAGTTGCAGCAGCGCCTGATCCGTCTGCCACTGCAGATACGCATTGGCGACGCTGGCCACCAGGCTGATCTGCGTGCTGCGTGCCGCCTGTTCAGTGGCCAGGTATTGCTGCAGCGCCTGCTCGCTGAGGCTGCGGATACGGCCGAAGAAGTCCAGCTCCCAGGCGTTGACGCCCAGGGTTGCGCTGTACTGGCCGCTGGTGCGGGCTTCGCCGGTCTGACTCAGGTCGGCCGGCAGGCGTTGGCGGGTACCTGTGCCATCGGCGGAGACCGAAGGCAGCAGGTCGGCACGCTGGATGCGGTACAGCGCGCGATAGGCCTCCACGTTCAGCGCAGCGACGCGCAGGTCGCGGTTGTTCTCCAGCGCCACCTGCACCAGTTGCTGTAGCGCCGGATCACGGAAGAACTCGCGCCACTGCAGGTCGGCCGCAGCGCGGCTGCCCTCGTTGGCGGCGCTGCCATAGGCCTGGCCTTGCGGCCAGTCGGCTGCTACCGGCGCCTCCGGGCGCTCGTAATCGGGAATCAGGCTGCAGCCGCTGAGCAGAGCGGTGGCCACGGCCAGGGACAACAGGGACTGCCTCATTGCAGTACCTCCTTCTCTTTTTCACTGGCCTGCTCGGGGCGCTTTTTCTCGAACAGCGAGCAGACCACCACGTAGAACAACGGAATCCAGAAGATCGCCAGGATCATCGCACTGAGCATGCCGCCGATCACCCCGGTGCCGATGGCGTGCTTGCTGCCAGCGCCAGCGCCACTGGCGATGGCCAGCGGCAGACAGCCGAGAATGAACGCCAGCGAGGTCATGATGATCGGGCGCAAACGCATGCGGCAGGCTTCGATGGCAGCCTCGGCGAAGGTCATGCCCTGTTCGTACTGCGCCTTGGCGAACTCGACGATGAGGATCGCGTTACGCGCCGAGAGGCCGATGGTGGTGAGCAGGCCGACCTTGAAGAACACGTCGTTGGACAGCCCGCGCAGCTCGGTGAACAGCAAGGCACCGATGATCCCCAGCGGCACGACCAGCATGACCGAGAAGGGGATCGACCAGCTCTCGTACAACGCTGCCAGGCACAGGAACACGACGATTGCCGAGATCACGAACAGTGCAGTGGTTTGCGAACCGGCCAGGCGTTCCTCGTAGGAAAGTCCGGTCCAGGAGTAGCCAACGCCCTGGGGCAACTGCGAGGCGATGTCCTCGACGGCAGCCATGGCATCGCCGGTGCTGTAGCCAGGGGCCGGGGCACCGAGGATTTCCACTGCCGAGACGCCGTTGTAGCGCGCCAGCTTCGGCGCGCCATAAGTCCACTCGCCACTGGCGAAGGCACTGAACGGCACCATCTGACCCTGGTCGTTGCGCACGTACCACTTGTTCAGGTCTTCCGGGCTCATGCGCGCTTCGGATGCGCCTTGCAGGTAGACCTTCTTCACCCGGCCACGGTCGATGAAGTCGTTGACGTAGCTGGCGCCCCAGGCAATCGACAGGGTGCTGTTGATATCCGCCAGCGACAGACCCAGTGCACGGGCGCGCTCGTCATCGATCAGCAACTGGTACTGCGCCTCGTCACGCAGGCCGTTGGCGCGCACGCTGTCGAGTACAGGGTGCTCGTTGGCCAGTTTGAGGAACTTGTCACGTGCCTCGTTCATCACCTCGTGGCCAACACCCGCCTGATCCTGCAGGAAGAAGTTGAAGCCGGTGGCGTTACCCATCTCCATCACGGCCGGCGGGGCGAAGGCGAAGACCATCGCGTCGCGGAAGCTGAAGAAGTGCATCTGCGCACGTTGCGCCAGCGCGGCGACGCCGTTCTCGGCGCCAGGGCGTTCACCCCAGGGCTTGAGCATGATGAAGGCCATACCGGAGCTCTGACCACGGCCGGCGAAGTTGAAGCCGGTGACGGTGAAGACCGATTTGACCGTGCTCGTTTCGTCTTCCAGTAGGTATTGGCGCATCTCGTCGACCACCACCTGGGTACGCTCGGCGCTGGATCCGGACGGCGTCTGCACCTGGGCGAAGAGCACACCCTGGTCTTCCTCGGGGAGGAAGGCGGTGGGGATGCGGGTGAACATGAAGACCATGATGCCGACGATCACCAGATACAGCAGTAGGTAAGGCGTCTTGCGCTTGAGCATGCCGGCGACACCGCGCTGATAGGCGTTGCTGCTGCGCTCGAAGGTTCGGTTGAACCAGCCGAAGAAGCCGCGCTTGGCTTCGTGGTGGTCGCCATCGATAGGCTTGAGCAGAGTGGCGCACAGCGCTGGGGTGAAGATCAGCGCGACCAGCACCGACAGGGCCATGGCCGAGACGATGGTGATGGAGAACTGCCGGTAGATCACCCCCGTGGAGCCGCCGAAGAAAGCCATCGGCAGGAACACCGCGGACAACACCAGGGCAATACCGACCAGCGCGCCCTGGATCTGGCCCATGGACTTGCGCGTCGCTTCCTTCGGTGACAATCCCTCTTCGCGCATCACCCGCTCGACGTTCTCCACCACCACGATGGCATCGTCCACCAGCAGGCCGATGGCCAGCACCATGGCGAACATGGTCAGGGTGTTGATGGAGAAGCCGAACGCCGCGAGTACGCCGAAGGTGCCGAGCAGCACCACCGGCACCGCCATGGTCGGGATGATGGTGGCGCGCAGGTTCTGCAGGAACAGGAACATCACCAGGAACACCAGCACGATCGCTTCGAAGAGGGTCTGTACCACCCCTTCGATGGAGGCCGAGATCACTGGCGTGGTGTCGTAGGGGAAGACCACTTCCATGCCGGCTGGGAAGAACGGTTCCAGGTTGGAAATGGTCTCACGTACCGCCTTGGCGGTGTCCAGGGCGTTGGCACCGGTGGCCAGGCGAATCGCCAGACCGGAAGCCGGGAGGCCGTTGAACTGCGCGTTGATGGCGTAGTTCTCACCGCCTAGCTCGACCTTGGCGATATCACCCAGGCGTACCTGGGAGCCGTCGGCCTGAACCTTGAGCAGGATCTTGCGGAACTCTTCCGGGGTCTGCAGACGCGTCTTGCCGATGATGGTGGCGTTGAGCTGGTTGCCCGGCGCCGCAGGCAGGCCGCCGAACTGGCCGGAGGAAATCTGCACGTTCTGCGCCTGGATGGCGCTGCGCACATCCACAGGCGTCAGCTGGAAGCTGTTGAGCTTGGCCGGGTCGAGCCAGATACGCATGGCGTACTGCGCGCCGAATACCTGGAAGTCACCGACGCCCTTAGTACGCGAGATCGGATCCTGCAGGTTGGAGACGATGTAGTCCGACAGGTCTTCACGGGTCATGCTGCCGTCTTTCGACACCACGCCGATGACCATGAGGAAGTTACGCACCGACTTGGTCACGCGGATGCCCTGTTGCTGGACTTCCTGCGGTAGCAGCGGTGTCGCCAGTTGCAGCTTGTTCTGCACCTGAACCTGGGCGATATCCGGGTTCACCCCCTGTTCGAAGGTAACGATGATCTCCATGCTGCCGTCGGAGTTACTCGACGAGCTGACATAGCGCAGGCCGTCGATACCGTTGAGCTGCTGCTCGATCACCTGAACCACGGTGTCCTGTACCGTCTGCGCCGAGGCGCCCGGGTAGGAAACCTGGATGGAAACGGCGGGCGGCGCGATGCTTGGGTACTGGTTGATCGGCAGCTTGAGGATGGACAGGCCGCCGGCCAGCATGATCACCAAGGCGATCACCCAGGCGAAGATCGGCCGGTCGATAAAGAATCTGGACATTCAGTACTTCTCCGTTAGTCCTGGCCGTTGGCGGGGGCGGCGTCTTGAGCAGGCTGCTCGGTCTTGACGTTGCTGGCCGGCACGGCCTTGACCTCGGCGCCAGGCTGCACGAACTGCAGGCCCTCGGTGATCAGGCGGTCGCCTTCGTTCAGGCCGTCTTCCACCAGCCAGGCACTGCCAGCGGTGCGATCAGCCTTGAGTACGCGCAGCTCGACCTTGTTCTCGGCATTGACCACCATTGCTGTGGGTTCGCCGCGCTGGTTGCGGGTCACACCCTGCTGCGGGGCGAGAATGGCGTTCTGCTTGACCCCGGAGAGCAGCTCGGCATGCACGAACATGCCCGGCAACAGCAGGTGATCCGGGTTGGGGAACACGGCGCGCAGGGTTACCGAGCCGGTGCCTTCGTCCACGGCTACTTCGGAGAATTCCAGGGTGCCTTCGTGGGCGTAACGGCTGCCGTCTTCCAGTTTCAGGGCGACCTTGGCGGCGCTGTCGCCAGCTTTCTGCAGTCGGCCGTCGGCCAGGTCGCGGCGCAGGCGCAGCAGCTCCTTGCTCGACTGGGTGACGTCGACGTAGATCGGGTCGAGCTGCTGGATGATGGCCATGGCGCTGGCCTGGCCGTTGCTGACCAGCGCACCCTCGGTCACGGCGGAGCGGCCGATGCGACCGCTAATCGGTGCCAGCACCTTGGTGTAGCGCAGATCGATGCGTGCCTGCTCCAGCGCGGCATCGGCCTGCAGGCCGGCGGCGCGGGCTTCGTCGTAGGCCTGCTGACTGACAGCCTTGTCGGCGACCAGCAGCTTGTAGCGGTCGGCCAGGGCCTTGGCCGAGATCTGCGTGGCCTGGGCGCTCTTGAAGGTGGCTTCATAGGTCGCCGGGTCGATCTGATACAGCTGCTGACCGGCCTTGACCTCGCTGCCCTCGGTGAACAGGCGTTTCTGGATGATGCCGTTGACCTGTGGGCGAACCTCGGCGATGCGGTAGGCGCTGGTGCGGCCTGGTACTTCACTGGTCAGGGTAAAGGGCTTGGCCTCGAGAGTGACCACTCCGACTTGCGGTGTTTGCTGGGTCTGTGGGGCGCTGGATTCCTGGCAGCCGGTGAGACTGATCAGCGCCACGGCGACGGCAGAAACCAAGGCGGCGAAGGCTGGCTTCGAATGCATCTGAGAACCTCGTTTTATCGAATCTGAGCCCGACGGGCGAAGGGTGCTAAGGCAGGGGGAAAAAATGATGGCCGAATATACTTACGTACGTGAATGTTTGTAAATGCCTAAAACTGCCCTCATACTCTCGCCCCGTCTCCCTTACGGGAGGGTTACAGGCAACGCGCATACGGGGGCCATATGGCCAGACGAACCAAAGAGGAAGCCCAGGCGACACGAGTGCAGATACTCGATGCAGCCGAGCAGGTGTTTCATTCCCAGGGTGTTTCCCGCGCCTCTCTGGCAGAGGTGGCCAAGGAGGCCGGCGTTAGCCGTGGTGCCATTTACTGGCACTTCGAGAACAAGATAGACCTGTTTCAGGCGATGCTCGATCGCCTGCGCCTGCCGCTGGAGGAACTGGCGCGTGCCAGCGAGAGCGAGGATGAGCCGGATCCACTCGGCTGCATGCGCGAATTGCTGGTCAAGGCGCTGACCCGCCTGGCGCAGGATTCGCAGAGTCGGCGTATTCACGACATCCTGCGTTACAAATGTGAATACACCGGCGAGCTGCTGGGCCTGCGTGAACGCATGCAGGAACTTAGCCTCGACTGCGACCTGCGCATCGCCAAGGCGCTGGGCAATGCAGTCAGCAAGGGGCAGCTACCGAGTGACCTCGACTGCCCCCGTGCCGCTGTCTGCCTGCATGCCTATATGGAAGGCATCGAGACCAACTGGCTGCTGGTGCCCAACTTCGATCTGGCCGCCCAGGCGCCAGCCTTGGTCGATGCCGTGCTGGACATGCTGCGCAGCAGCACGGCATTGCGCCAGGCTAGGGAGTAGGGTGCGCAGTGCGCACCAGGGGCTTTCGGTGAGCGTCGCGCACCCAGCGACGTGGCTGTAAAGGCTGGGCCTCAGCTCGCGCGTCGTTGTTCCGTTCGCTCCGGCAGGCGATGCGGTGCTCGCAGTCGTGCTTCCAGTGTGGCGACGAATTGCCGGGCTTCTTCTTCACTGCGGAAACTGACGCAATGCTGATCCAGGCGTACTTGCCATAGGTTTTCGCCACCTTGCTTTTGCGGTTGGACGACAATCTTCATGCTGACCACCTCCTTGAGCTGCGACGAATTGTCGGCGCTGGTTGGGAAGGTCAGGATAGTCCGCTTGCATGATCTTTTTCTGACGTGGGTCAAACGGCTGGCCAGCGTTAAGAACGCTTTGCGATAAGCGCTACCGAGAGAGGTCGGTCGTAGGGTGGGCTTCAGCCCACCCCATTCGGTTCCGACCACCATCGCGCCTCAAAAACCTTCGAGGACGATCTTGCCTTTCGCCTTGCCACTTTCCAGCAGCGCGTGGGCGCGGCGCAGGTTGGCGGCATCGATACGGCCGAAATGCTCGCCCAGGGTCGTCTTCAGTACGCCGCTGTCGACCAGCCCCGATACCCGATCCAGCAGGCGGTGCTGCTCGATCATGTCCGCGGTCTGGTACAGCGAGCGGGTGAACATCAGCTCCCAGTGTAGCGACAGGCTCTTGCGCTTGAGTTGCATGATATCCAGCGGTTGTTCCGGGTCGTCGATCAGTGCCAGGCGCCCCTGCGGTTGCAGCGCCTCGACCAGTTGCGTGAAGTGCTGGTCGGTCTGCGTCAGGCTGGCGACATGGGTGACCTGGCCGATACCGATACGCGCCAGCTCCTCGCTGAGCGGCTGGTTGTGATCGATCACATGATGCGCACCCAGTTCACGAACCCAGGCCTGGGTTTCCGGGCGCGACGCGGTACCGATCACCGTCAGTCCGGTCAGGCGGCGTGCCAACTGAGTCAGGATCGAGCCAACGCCGCCGGCAGCGCCAACGATCAGCAGGCTCTGGCTCTGGTCATGCGAGCCTTCGGCAACCTGCAGGCGTTCGAACAGCAGCTCCCAGGCAGTGATGGCGGTCAATGGCAGTGCAGCGGCCTCGGCGAATGACAGGCTCTTCGGCATATGGCCGACGATGCGTTCATCGACCAGATGCAGTTCGCTGTTGGCACCAGCGCGGTCGATGGCGCCGGCGTAGAAAACCTTGTCGCCCGGCTTGAACAGGCTGACGTCACTGCCTACCGCCTTGACGATGCCGGCTGCATCCCAGCCGAGTACCTTGGCGGCGCCGTTCTCCGGGGTCACGCCACGACGGATCTTGGTGTCGACCGGGTTCACCGAAACAGCTCGTACCATGACCAGCAGATCGTGCGGCCCCGGTGTCGGGTCGGCCAGTTGTACATCCTGCAGGGCTTCGGCGTGGTCGGCCGGCAGGGATTGGTAATAGGCGATGGCTTTCATTGTGCGGCTCCTGGTAAGTCGGTCAGGCGATGCGTTGCAGCGGGAGCAGTTCGATCCCGGTCACGCGTTCACCGAAAGCATGGGTGAAGTGCTGGAAATGCGAGGTGTTGCGGTGTTCGTTCAATGCCTGGGCATCGCGCCATTGCTCGATCATCACGAACTGTTCGGGACGCGCCTGGTGTTGGTGCAAGTCGTATTGCAGGCAGCCGGGTTCGGCGCGGCTGGCAGTGACCAGGCGGCGCAGGCCTTCGGACACGGCAGCGCTCTGGCCGGGCAGGGCGGTAATGGTGGCGATCAGGGTCAGTGGCTGGCTCATGGCGGGCTCCTGCATGGGGTGAATCCATGCTCGTTTATTTGCATGGCAAGAAAAAGAAGCTGGATATAGAGTCTCTTTCACTATTTTTTTGAAAGTTAGTTCGCCATGCTGCGTTTCGATGACCTGCAGCTCTTCGTTCGTACCGCTGAAACCGGCAGTCTTTCCGCCGCTGCCCGGATGCTGGATGTGTCACCGGCCGTGGCCAGCGCTGCACTCAAGCGCCTGGAACAGCAACTGCAAGTGCGCTTGCTGGCGCGTTCGACGCGCAGCCTGCGCCTGACGCCAGAGGGCGAGTTGTATCTGGTGCACGCGCGCCTGGCGCTGCAGAGCCTGGAGGAGGGACGTCAGCAGTTGGTTGGCAGCCAGGAAGGCATTCGCGGTGCCTTGCAGCTATCGGCACCTTCGGATTTTGGTCGCAACACGCTGTTGGCCTGGCTCGACGAATTCCAGAGTGAGCATCCGCAACTGCAGCTGCGCCTGCTGCTGGCCGACCGCGTGGCCGACCTGTTTCGCGATCCGGTGGACATCGCCCTGCGCTACGGCGCTCCGGAGGACTCCAGCCTGGTGGCCCTGCCGGTGGCGCAGAGCAATCGACGGGTGCTCTGTGCCTCGCCTGCTTACCTCGCGCGGCATGGGGCGCCGCAGACCGTGGACGATCTCACCCGCCACAATTGCCTGCTCTACATGTTGCATGGTCGTGTGCACGACCGCTGGCGCTTTCACGATGGCAAGCGCGAAATTGCCTTGAGCGTCCGGGGGGATCGGATCTGTGATGATGCCGATGTCACGCGTCGCTGGGCGGTGGCCGGGCAGGGCGTGGTGTACAAGTCCTGGCTGGATGTCGCCGACGATGTCTGCGAGGGGCGACTTCAGGTACTGCTGCCCGACTGGTCGGGTGAGCCGACGCCGCTGTATCTGGTGTGCGCCCACCGTGCCCAATTGAGCAAGGCGGTGCACCTGCTGCGTGAGTTCGTGCAACAGCGTTGCCAGCGCCTGCTGGATGCCGCGCCATGGCATTAGTCGCCATGCGCTAAAGCCCTGAGCCTCTGCTAGACTTCTGCATCGAACGACTGCGGCAACGTACCGCAGTGTCGCGCTGCCATCCTCTGTTTAGAGTCGCGTCCCATGAAACTGGCCCGCCAAGACCGCTCGCTGACTGCCTGGTTGCTGTACTTCAGCATCCTGTTCAGTGCGTTCGTCTGCGCGATCAGCCACGGGCAGATGGCCGGCATGCAACTCAGCGGTCTGGATGGCCAGTACTGTTCCTTCGAGGGCAACTTCGGCGCAGGTGCTGACCTCGACGGTTCCGGCATCGTTGCGCCGAACCCGGCTACTGGCTCCAACTGCGCCCTGGCCAGTTTGTTCAGCGCGATCATCCTGGCTGCGTTCTTCGGCCTTCTCGGTCTGCTCGCTGCTGAGCGTGTACGCCCGCTGTTCACGCTGTACATCCCGCGGCTGGCCCGCGACCACTGGCCCCCGGCCAACCCGCGCGCTTCTCCTCTGCTCGCCTGATCCGTGCGCCCATTCCGGGCGTTTCCATCACGCGAGTGCCTCGCCGCGTCATTGACTGCGGCAGGCTGGAGAAAGCTTCATGGCGTCTTATTCCGACTCCGCCGCCCCTGCCCGTGGGCGTGCGACCCCGTCGTTCTACAACCTGGCCTGGCGCTGGCATTTCTATGCCGGGCTGTTCGTGATCCCGTTCATGATCCTGCTGTCGATCACCGGGATCATCTACCTGTTCAAGCCGCAGCTCGATGCATGGATGTACGCCGACCTGATGCAGGTGCCAGTCGCCGAGCAACGACTCAGTGCCGACCAGCAGATGGCCATCGTCCGCGAAGCCTATCCGCAGGCAGTGGTCAGCAAGTACCTGCCACCCGCCGCGCAGGATCGCAGTGCACAGTTCGTGGTCAACCAGGACGGCCAGGAGTTGAACCTGTTCGTCGATCCCTACAGCGGTAGCATTCTCGGCACTCAGGATGCGCTGTGGAACCTGCAGGCCGTGGCGCGCAAGCTGCACGGTGATCTGCTGATCGGCACTGTCGGTGACCGGTTGATCGAGCTGGCCGCTGGCTGGGGCATCGTCTTGGTGGTGTCCGGCCTGTATCTGTGGTGGCCGCGTGGCAGCAGCGGGGCGGGTGTGCTGTGGCCGCGCCTGAACGCACGGGGGCGCCTGTGGTGGCGCGACCTGCATGCGGTGACCGGTTTCTGGGGCAGCGCACTGCTGCTGTTCATGCTGCTCACCGGCATGACCTGGACGGGCTACTGGGGCGCGCAGTTCGCCGGTGCCTGGAATCACTTTCCCGCCGCGATGTGGGATGACGTGCCCAAGTCCGGCCAACTGACCGGCAGCCTCAACAGCAGCAGCCAGCAAACGGTGGCCTGGGCGGTGGAAGTCACGCCGCTGCCGGCTTCCGATCCGCATGCCGCGCATCAAGGGCATGCCGGGCATCAGGCCGCAACTGCCCCTGTCAGCCTGCTACAGCATGTGGTCGACACGGCCACCGAACGGGGTGTCGAGCCCGGTTACAGCATTAGCCTGCCGCGAGGCGAGCAGGGCGTGTACACCGTTGCGTTGTTCGCCAGTGATCCGCGCAACGACGCCACCCTGCACTTCGACCAATACAGCGGTGCGGTACTTGCCGATGTGCGCTGGAAGGATTACGGCCTGGTGGCCAAAGCCGTGGAAAGCGGCGTGATGATCCACGAGGGCCGCATGTTCGGCCTGGTCAACCAGCTGCTGATGGCTGCGGTGTGCCTGTTGATCCTCTTCAGCTCCGTCAGCGGCCTGGTGTTGTGGTGGAAACGCCGACCGGCAGGGGGCTTCGGCGTGCCTCCACTGCGCCACGACCTGCCGCGCTGGAAGACCGCCATCGGCGTGATGGTCGTACTCGGCGTGATCTTCCCACTGGTCGGTGCCTCGCTGCTGCTGGTCTGGGCGCTGGATTGGCTGCTCGGCCTGTGGCGCCGCCAGTCGGCAGCCAGCGCACCTTCGGCCTGACCTCCTCATGTGGCCAAGTGCGACTCGGATACCTGGCCGTGACCGATTTTGGCGGCGCCTGCCGAAGCGGGCAGCCGCACTGGAATTGAACACATGCAAGTGACGCAAAAAACGCTTAAACACTCTATTCACCTTGCTGCACTGGCCCTCGGTCTGCAGGCCATTCCCGCTCTGGCCGACAGCACCCTGGCACTGGGCACCGTCACTGTCACCGGTGAGGAAAAAGGGCCGCTGTCGAGCTACAACGTACTCAGCTCGGTGGATTACGTCGGCAGTGACGTGCTGGAAAAACAACCCGTGCAGTACAGCTGGGAGCTGTTCAACCGCGTGCCGGGGGTGATGCTGACCCAGTTCAACCAGGGCACCACCTCCGGCAAGTTGTCGTTTCGTGGCTTCAACGGCGAGGGCGAGGTCAACGCGGTGAAGCTGTTGATCGATGGCATCCCGAGCAATACCAATGACGGCAACATGCCGTTCATCGACATGGTGTTCCCGCTGGATATCGAAGACATCGAAGTGGTGCGCGGCACCAACGACCCGCGCTACGGCCTGCACAACATCGCCGGCAATGCCAGCATCAACACCCGCATCGGCGGCGACGAAGGCAAGCTGCGCCTGCGCAGTGGCAGCTTCGATACCCAGGAGCTGCAACTGGTAAAAGGCATCGAGACAGGCAACTGGTCACAGAACTACTTCGTCGCCTACCAGAAGAGTGGCGGCTACCGCGATCACGCCGATGCCGAACGCCAGAGCTTCGCCGGCAAGTGGTTCTACACCGCCGATGCCGGCTGGCGCGCCGGGCTGATCGCCCGCCACTACGAAGGCGAGGCGCTGGAGTCCGGCTACCTGAGTCATGCCGATGCTCATGGTCATCCGCGCCAGTCCTATGCCAGCAACGCCACCGACAAGGGTGAGCGCAGCATGGATCAGCTCAGTCTGCATCTGGATACGGATGTCGCCGAGAATCTGGCCTGGTCGAGCAAGGCCTACTACAACCACTTCAAGGATCGTCGTTGGGTACGTTACTGGCGCACTGTCGGTCAGCAGGAGCGCTTCAACGACGAGGATCAATACGGTGCCATCAGCAGCCTGACTTGGCGCCCGGTGGTCAGTGGCCTGCATGACTTTGCCTTGGAAGGCGGTGCCGATATCCAGCGCCAGGAGGTGGTCAGCGAGCGCTATGCGACGGTTAGCCGTGTGCGCACTGCGCAGACTCGCGATCAGGTGTTCGATCTGACCACCACCGGTGTTTACGTGCAGGCAGTGATCGAGCCCTGGGAAAGCCTCAAGCTGATCCCGGCCTATCGTGTCGACCGCATCGAGGGTGACTATCGCAACGAACTGACCGGCGAGCGCGCCAGCGCCAACGACTACGGCAGCATCCGCCAGCCCAAATTCAGCCTGGTTTACTCGCCCTGGAAGGAAGCCAGCTTCTACGCCAACTGGGGGCGCACCTTCCAGGTCGGCGTCGGCTCCGGCGCCTACAAGCTGGCGGGCCAGGCCGATGACCTCAAGCCATCGATCAACGAAGGCTGGGAAACCGGCATCAAGTTCAGCCCGGTGGCCTGGCTCGATGGCCGCGTGGCCTACTGGGAGCAGCACGCCACCGACGAGGTGCAGCGCAAGCTCAACGATGCCGTCGGTGATTCGGAGAACGTCGGCGAGACCCTACGCCGTGGTTACGACGTGCAGCTCAACCTGTACCCGAGCGACCTGGCGCGCATCTGGTTGTCCTACTCGCGGCAGTTCTCCGAGATACTCGAACCGAGCCCCAATCTGCCGGCGAGCAAGGGCAAGGAAATGGATCACGTACCGCATCATCTCTACGCCCTGGGCGCCGATTATCAGGCCAGCGCCAAGCTCAAGCTCAGCGCCTGGGTCAACGGCCAGAGCGACTACTACCTGGAACGCACCAACACCACGGGCGAGTATGGTCGCTACACCTTGCTCAACCTCGGTGCCGAATACCGTGTCAGCGAGACGGTCAGCGTCGATGTGCAGATGAAGAACGTCACCAACCGCTACTACGAATACGTGTGGTACGACAGCACTGCGGGCGTTGCCCAATCCCTGCATGCACCGGGCGACGGCCGCGCGCTGTACGCCGGTTTGACCCTGGATTTCTGATGTTTTCGTTTTCCCCCAAGGAGGTAATACCCATGACCCTGAAGAAAACCCTGCTCGGCCTGACCCTGCTGCTGCCTGCGCTGCTGGCCCAGGCGCATGAATACGAAGTTGGCCAACTGCATATCGACCATCCCTGGTCGCGCGAGATGCCGCCGGTGGCGCCGACTGCCGCTGCTTACTTCGTGGTGCACAACAAGGGCAGCGAGGCTGATCGCCTGCTCAGCGTCAGCACGCCGGTGGCCGGCAAAGCCGAGCTGCACGAGCACGTGCATGCCGATGGCGTGATGAAGATGCAGCAGGTGCAGGATGTGGCCATCCCCGCCGGTGGCGAGGTGAAGTTCGAGCCCATGGGCTATCACGTCATGCTGTTCAACCTGAAGCAGCAGGCCAAGGATGGTGAGCGCTTCCCGCTGACCCTCACCTTCGAGAAAGCCGGTGCTGTCGAGGTCGAGGTCGCCGTGCAGAAAGATGTGCCGGAGGGGCACGATCATGCCGCCGGTCATGACGCAGGCAAGCACCAGCACTGATGATGTTCACGGCACGCAGACGAACCTTCGCTGCCCAGCTGGGGCTGCTGGCGTTCGTCCTCATCGTTCTGGCGCCTCTGGCGTCGCAACTGCGTGCCGAGCCGGCTGACTGGCGCTGGCTGAGCGAACTCAGCTGTCATGACGGGGCCGCTAGTGTGCCGGCCCCAGCGGGCAACTCCAGCCCAGTGTTGCAGGTGGATGCCTGCGGCTACTGTTCGCTGCTCTCGCATTGCCCTGTGCTGGCCGACACCTGCTCGATGGCCGCGAGCCGCCTGGAGTCGTCTCGTGACGTCGCCCTGGCGTTACCGGCGCAGCCGCTGCCAGGTGCCCACTTTCCTCATGCGCTGTCACGCGCACCGCCCATGCGCGCCTGAACTCAGCATTTCCATGAGGCCGTTATCTGGCCTCTTCGCAAATCGACTTTTCAGGTATCCGCATGTCCGTTTCCTTCGTTTCGGGCGCCGCTTCCGTGCGCTCGCGTTTTCCCTTGTCCGCCCTGGCCGTCGCCTGCGGCCTGTGTTCCATGACTGCACTGCAGGCTGCCGAGGAGCATGTGCACGAACTGCCGCCCAGCGTGATCACGGCGATCCAGCAAAGCTCACCGCTGACCGTGGTGGCTGATCCCAAGGATGCACGCCAGCCCGTGCCGGCCAGTGATGCAGCCGACTACCTCAAGACCATTCCCGGTTTCTCCGCGATTCGCAGCGGCGGCAGCAACAGCGATCCGGTGCTGCGTGGCCTGTTCGGTTCGCGCCTGCTACTGCTCACCGATGGTGGGCAGATGATCGGCGCCTGCCCTGGGCGGATGGACGCACCCAGTTCCTACATCTCCCCGGAAACCTTCGACTTGCTGACCGTGACCAAGGGCCCGCAAACCGTGATTTGGGGACCAGGCGCTTCGGCGGGCGTGGTGCGTTTCGAGCGTGAGCCGGAGCGTTTCGGCGAGCTGGGCGCGCGTCTGCATGCCAGTGTGCTGGCGGGCTCCAACGGCCGTTTCGATCAAGTGCTGGATGGCGCCGTCGGCGGCGAGCAGGGCTACCTGCGGGTAATGGGCAACCGCTCGCACTCGGACGATTACGACAACGGTGACGGCGACACCATCGCCTCGCGCTGGGACAAGTGGAACGGCGACGTGGCCCTGGGCTGGACGCCGGATGCCGATACCCTGATCGAACTCAGTGCCGGCCGTGGCGATGGTGAAGCGCGCTACGGTGGCCGAGGCATGGACGGCACCCAGTTCAAGCGCGAAAGCCTCGGCCTACGCATCGAGCGCAGCAACCTTGGCGGTGTGCTGGATAAGGTCGAAGCCAAGGTCTACTACAACTACGCCGACCACATCATGGACAACTTCCGCCTGCGCGTGCCTGACCCGACCAGCATGATGGCCGGGCCGATGGCGGCGCAGGTCGACCGCCGCACCCTGGGTGCACGCCTGGCCGCGACCTGGAAGTGGGAAGACGTCGAGCTGATCACCGGTGTCGATGCGCAGCGCAGCGAGCACCGCCAGCGCAGTTCCAGCGGCGGCATGATGGGCATGCCCTATGTCGATGCTGATCGCTTCCCCTGGGACAAGGACGCGCTGATGCACAATTACGGTGTATTCGCCGAAGCCACCTGGAGCCTGGCCGAACGTGATCGGCTGATCTCCGGTGCACGCCTGGATCGGGCCTCGGCCAAGGACTATCGGCAGAACTTCAGCAACATGATGGGCATGTCGACGCCCAACCCGACGGCGGGCGAAACCCGCGCCGATACCCTGCCCAGCGGTTTCGTGCGCTACGAGCACGACCTGTCCGGCTCGCCGACCACCGTCTATGCCGGTATTGGCCATGTGCAGCGTTTCCCCGACTACTGGGAGCTGTTCTCCGCTGGCCTCAATGGCCCGACTGGCGCGGACAACGCGTTCGACGGCATCAAGCCGGAGAAGACCACCCAACTCGATATCGGTATCCAGTATCAGGACGACAAGCTGCAGGCCTGGGCCTCTGCCTATGCCGGGCAGATCCGCGACTACATTCTGTTCGACTACCGTGGCATGAGCACGCAGGCCGACAACGTCGATGCGCGCATCATGGGAGGCGAGCTGGGCGTGGCCTACGCCTTCGATTCCAACTGGAAGGCCGACGCCACACTGGCCTACGCCTGGGGTAAGAACAGCAGTGACGGAGAGGCGCTGCCGCAGATGCCGCCGCTGGAGGCGCGCCTGGGCCTGACTTACCAGCGTGATGACTGGAGCGTCGGCGCTCTGTGGCGTGTGGTCGATGGCCAGGGCCGCATCGCCGAAGGGCGTGGCAACGTGGTAGGGCAGGACTTTGCCGACAGCGCCGGCTTCGGTGTGCTCTCGCTCAACGGTGCTTATCGCGTCAGCCAGCAGGTCAAGCTCAGCGCTGGGGTGGATAACCTGCTCGATAAGAACTACACCGAGCACCTCAACCTGGCGGGTGACGCGGGCTTCGGCTTCCCGGCCGAGACCCGCATCGACGAGCCGGGGCGTACCTTCTGGGCCAAGGTCGATTTCGACTTCTAAAGCTTCAGTGCTTTTGCGCCCCTCTCCCATTCATGGGAGAGGGGCAGCCCTAACCCTCTCTCCACAGGTGCGAGGGCGCTACGACTTTGCGCGCGCTAATAGAACCTTAAGCTTCAGGCGCGAGAGTAGTCCCCGCAGACACACTTCCCTGCACCGAAGAGGATTCGATCATGCGCAAACTGCTTCTGCTGTCCCTGGTTCTGGCCAGCCCGCTGACTTTCGCCGCGACTCAATGCACCACCGCCGACAAGTCGCAGTGGCAGGATCAGGACAAGTTCCAGGCCGATCTCAAGGCTCAGGGTTACGAGATCAAGAAGTTCAAGGTCACCGGCGGCAACTGCTACGAAATCTACGGTTTCAACAAGGACGGCAAAAAGGTCGAGATCTACTTCGACCCGGTCAGTGGTGATGCCGTCAAGAGCAACGTGGAAAGCTGATGAACGCCCCGACCATACGCCTGTGGGATCCAGTGGTGCGCCTGTTCCACTGGTCCCTGGCCGGCGCTTTCCTGGCCAACTACTTCTTTACCGAAGAGGGCGAGAACTGGCACCGCTGGTTCGGTTACTACGCCGTGGCCTGGCTGGTGGTTCGCCTGGTGTGGGGCTTCGTCGGTACCCCGGCAGCGCGCTGGGCGGATTTCTGGCCAAGCCGTGCGCGTTTGAGCGAGCACTTGCGTGCGCTGATTTCCGGGCAGCCATATCACCGCCTCGGGCATTCGCCGTTGGGCGCGCTGGTGATGATCCTGATGATGGCGCTGATGCTCGGCCTGGGTGTGACCGGCTTTCTCATGGAGGAGGTCGATTACTTCTGGGGCGCAGATCTGCCGCTGCAAATCCACGAGCTCTGTGCCAACGGCCTGATGGCGCTGGTGGGCCTGCATATCGCCGCCGCCTTGTTCGAGAGCTATCGGCTGCGCGAGAACCTGCCGTTGTCGATGGTCACCGGTAGGCGGCGCAAGCTCTCGGAGCATTGAGAGACGTCGCGGCCAAAGCCCCTCCCACGGAGCGTGAGTATTGTGGGAGGCGCTTCAGCGGCGACGCTCTTGCTCAGGCTAGGCGCGCGTCCAGGCTGTTCTGTGCCAGGCGCTTGGCCTGTACCTCGGTCATGCCCAGGTGCTCGTGCAGGGTTGCGAAGTTCTCGCCGACGTAGCCGCCGAAGTAGGCCGGATCATCCGAGTTCACCGTCACCTTCACGCCGCGCTCGAGCATCTCGAGGATGTTGTGCTGGCCCATGTGCTCGAACACGCACAGCTTGATGTTGGACAGCGGGCAAACGGTCAGCGGAATCTGCTCGTCGATGATGCGCTGCATCAGGCGTTCATCTTCGATGGCGCGTACGCCGTGGTCGATGCGCTTGATCTTGAGCAGATCCAGCGCCTCCCAGATGTATTCGGGCGGGCCTTCCTCGCCGGCGTGGGCGACCGCATGCAGGCCTTCGCTGCGCGCCTTGGCAAACACGCGTTCGAACAGCCGTGGCGGAAAACCTTTCTCCGAACTGTCGAGACCAACGCCGATGAAGGCATCGCGGAACGGCATGGCCTGCTCCAGGGTCTTGAACGCTTCTTCCTCTGGCAGGTGACGCAGGAAACTGAGGATCAGGCCATGGCTGATGCCCAGCTGCTTCTCGCCATCGACTAGCGCCTGCTGGATGCCGCGCAGCACCACTTCGAAGGGAATGCCCCGGTCGGTATGGGTCTGCGGGTCGAAGAAGGGTTCGACATGGATGACGTTCTGCGCCTTGCAACGCTGCAGGTAGGCCCAGGTCAGGTCGTAGAAATCCTGCTCGGTGCGCAGCACGTTGGCGCCGGCGTAATACAGGTCGAGAAATTCCTGCAGGTTGTTGAAGGCGTAGGCAGAGCGCAGGGTTTCGACATCGGCCCAGGGCAGGGCGATCTGGTTGCGTTCGGCCAGGGCAAACAACAATTCGGGCTCCAGCGAGCCCTCCAGGTGCAGGTGCAGTTCAGCCTTGGGCAAGGCGTTGAGCCATTCGGGCATGGTGATCTCTCGTTATCAGACTTTGGTTGAGGCAAAGTCTAACCGTTGAGACAGGAATCTGCTGTTTCGTCAGCCTGAAACGTCCGCGCAGAAACGCTTTTTTCACCATCGAATATCTTCGTGGCGTCACATCCACCGTAGGGCGGGTGCCTGTGGTGGCTGGTTGCACCCGCCCTACGTTTTCTTGCGCCTTACTCGCGCTCGATGGCCAGCGCCACGCCTTGACCACCACCAATGCACAGGGTGGCCAGGCCCTTCTTGGCATCGCGGCGGATCATCTCGTGCAGCAGGCTGACCAGCACGCGGCAGCCCGAGGCGCCGATGGGGTGGCCGAGGGCGATGGCGCCGCCATTGACGTTGACCTTGTCGGCGTCCCAGCCCAGTTCCTGGCCGACCGACAGCGCCTGGGCGGCGAAGGCTTCGTTGGCTTCGATCAGGTCGAGATCAGCCAGGCTCCAGCCGGCTTTGTCCAGGCAGCGACGGGTGGCCGACACCGGGCCGATGCCCATGATCGCCGGGTCGACGCCGGCATTGGCGTAACCAGCGATCTTCGCCAGCACCGGGAGGCCCAGCGCCTGCGCCTTGGCTGCGCTCATCAGCAGCACGGCAGCGGCGCCGTCGTTGAGGCTGGAAGCGTTGCCGGCGGTGACGCTGCCGTCTTTCTTGAAGGCTGGTTTGAGCTTGGCCAGAGATTCGGCCGTGGTGCCGGCACGCGGCTGCTCGTCACGGGCAAACGCAATCGGGTCGCCCTTGCGCTGTGGGATCAGCACCGGGGTGATCTCGGCATCGAAACGCCCGGCCTCGATGGCGGCCACGGCCTTCTGCTGCGAGGCGGCGGCGAAGGCGTCCTGGGCTTCACGGCTGATGCCGTACTTCTCCACCAGGTTCTCGGCGGTGATGCCCATGTGATAGTCGTTGAAGGCGTCCCACAAGCCGTCGACGATCATGCTGTCGAGCATCTGTGCGTGGCCCATGCGCAGGCCGGTGCGGGCTTTTGGCAGCACGTAGGGCGACAGGCTCATGTTTTCCATACCGCCGGCGATGATCACCTCGGCATCGCCGCAGCGAATGGCCTGGGCAGCCAGATGCAGCGCCTTGAGGCCCGAGCCGCAGACCTTGTTCAGGGTCATGGCGGGTACTACGTGGGGCAGGCCGGCGCGGATCACGGCCTGGCGTGCGGGGTTCTGACCACTGCCTGCGGTGAGTACCTGGCCGAGGATCACTTCATCGACCTGGGCGCCGTCGAGGCCGGTCTGCTCCAGCAGGCGCTTGATCACGATGGCGCCGAGTTCCGGTGCGGGAATCTCGGCCAGGCTGCCCTGGAAGCTGCCGATGGCGGTGCGGGTGGCGGCAACGATGACGACGTCTTGCATGTGCATGTCCTCGACTCGGTTCAGAGAGTGACCGGAAAGGCCCCGATGGTCGCATAGCCTGCAGTGACCGGCCAGCCACGTGCTCGGCGAACATTGTGGAGGGCGTTGCCTCTTGCCTGAGGTTGTTGTGGCTGGCCATACCTTATTGGCGGGCTACACCCGCCCTACGGCTCAAGCCATGTAACGATCAGGCCGATGACTCAGACCGTGAGGCTATCTCGCGTAGGGCGGGTGCAACCCGCCACATACTGCCTAAGCCAGTCGACGGCGAGCCCGTTGCGCGGCGCTGTTGCGGATTGCCCAACGCAGTAGGCTGGCGGTGCGCTGCACGCTGCTGCGAATCAGTGGGCGGCGCCAGGCGGCCTGGTGCTCGCCGAGCAGATCGCTGGCCCAGTCCGGCAGTAGGTCGACACCCGCCTGCATCACCAGGCTGCCAAAGGGTTTGGCCAGAATGCTCGGCATGGGCGCGGCGTAGAGTAGCCGCACCACCTCACGGGTTCGCTCGTCACAAAGCAACTGCGAGCGCATGCGCTCAAGATATGCCTCGATTGCCTGGCGCGATTTGGGCACGTCCTGCGCGCCCAGGCGTTCGGCGATCAACGCGACTTCGCGGTAGTAGCGATCCTGCTCGCTGACCGGCAGGTGCGGGTCGACGTAACGCAGGTAGCCGGCGAGAAACTGGCTGACCTCGGAAACGTGCACCCAGGTCAGCAATTCAGGATCGCTGGCGGCATAAGGTCGGCCATCCGGGGCATGGCCGACCACCTGCAGGTGAATGGTGCGCACCTTCTCGATCAACTGCTCGGCGTCATGTGCGCCGCCATAGGTGGTGCCGGCGATGAACAGGCTGGTGCGGCGCAGGCGGCCAAGCATGTCCTGGCGGAAGGTGGAGTGATCCCACACGCCAGCCAGTGCCAACGGATGGAGCATCTGTAGGAGCAGGGCAGAAACGCCGCCGACCATCATCGAGGTGAAGTCGGCGTGCACTTCCCACACCATCGAGTCAGGGCCGAACAGGCCGGCGTCGCCACGGGGCTGGTCGAGGTCGAGCACACCCAGTGAGGCACCGGTGAGGCTGTGAACCTGCTTTTCAATCTGCTTGCGTAAGGATTCCATGGCGCGCAGTTTCGGCGCTTGGCTGGCGCAAGACAAGATGAACCCGGCCCTTTCGGGCCGGGCGCGAGGGTCAACGGTTGAGGCGCTGGTCGATCAGGCTGTCGACCACGCTGGGATCAGCCAGGGTGGAGGTGTCGCCCATGTTCTCCAGCTCGTTGCAGGCGATCTTGCGCAGGATGCGCCGCATGATCTTGCCCGAGCGGGTTTTCGGCAGGCCAGGTGCCCACTGCACCAGCTCCGGCTTGGCGAAGCTGCCGATTTCCTTGCCGACCAGGGTCAGCAATTCCTTCTTCAGCTCGTCCGAGGGTTCCTGGCCTTTCATCAGGGTGACGTAGGCATAGATGCCCTGGCCCTTGAGATCGTGTGGATAACCGACCACCGCGGCCTCAGCGACAGCGTCGTGCAGCACCAGCGCGCTCTCCACCTCGGCGGTGCCGATGCGGTGGCCGGAGACGTTGATCACGTCGTCGACGCGGCCGGTGATCCACCAGTAGCCGTCCTCGTCGCGGCGTGCGCCGTCACCGGTGAAGTAGTAACCGGGGTAGGGCTTGAAGTAGGTTTCGATCATGCGCTGGTGATCGCCGTAGACACTGCGGATCTGGCTTGGCCAGCTGGCCTTGACCGCCAGTACGCCAGCGCCGGGGCCTTCGATCTCCTTGCCCTGTTCATCCAGCAGCACTGGCTGCACGCCGAAGAACGGGCGGGTGGCCGAGCCAGGCTTGAGGTCGGTGGCGCCGGGCAGCGGGGTGATCAGGATGGAGCCGGTTTCGGTCTGCCACCAGGTATCGACGATCGGGCAACGGCATTCGCCGACCACGTTGAAGTACCACTCCCAGGCTTCCGGGTTGATCGGCTCGCCCACCGAACCGAGCAGGCGCAGGCTGCTGCGTGAGGTGGCCTTGACCGGGCCTTCGCCTTCGCGCATCAGCGCGCGCAGGGCGGTCGGCGCGGTGTAGAAGATGTTCACCTGGTGCTTGTCGATCACCTGCCAGAAGCGCGAGGCGTCCGGGTAGTTGGGCACGCCTTCGAACATCAGGGTGATGGCGCCATTGGCCAGCGGGCCGTAGACGATGTAGCTATGCCCGGTCACCCAGCCGACATCGGCGGTGCACCAGTAGACGTCACCCTCGTGGTAGTCGAACACGTACTTGTGGGTCATCGCGGCGCCGAGCAGGTAGCCGCCGGTGGTGTGCAGCACGCCCTTGGGTTTGCCGGTGGAGCCAGAGGTGTAGAGGATGAACAGGGGATCTTCGGCATCCATCGGCTCGGCCGGGCAGTCCGCGCTGACTTCCTTGAGCGCCTGGTGATACCAGAGGTCGCGACCTTCGACCCAGGCGACATCGCCTTGCGTGCGCTCGACCACCACCACGGTGGAGACGTTCGGGCAGCTCTGCAGCGCCTTGTCGACGTTGTTCTTCAGCGGGATGTACTTGCCGCCGCGCACGCCTTCGTCAGCGGTGATCACGGTGCGGCAATCGGCATCGAGGATGCGGTCGCGCAGGGCGTCCGGGGAGAAGCCGCCGAACACCACCGAGTGCACGGCGCCGATGCGTGTGCAGGCGAGCATGGCGTAGGCCGCTTCGGGAATCATCGGCATGTAGATGCACACACGGTCGCCTTTCTTCACGCCACGGCTTTTCAGCACGTTGGCCAGGCGGCTGACGTTGTGGTGCAGCTTGTTGTAGGTGATGTGCGCGGATTCGGCGGGATTGTCGCCTTCCCAGATGATCGCGATCTGTTCGCCGCGTTTTTCCAGGTGACGGTCGATGCAGTTGTAGGTGACGTTGAGCTGACCGCCCTTGAACCATTCGGCACGACCCTGTTTCAGGTCGCTGCTGTGCACCTGATCCCAGGGCTTGAACCAGTCCAGAAAGGTCTTGGCTTGCTCGCCCCAGAAGGTTTCGGGCTGCTCGATGGACTGCTGGTAGAGGCGCTGGTACGCGTCGTTATCCAGGTGCGCGCGCTGGCGCACCGCGTCTGGCACGGGGTGGCGAGTGATCTCGAACATGGCGGGGTCCTTGTAATTGTTTGTCCGCAACGGCCACAAGGGTGCACCCAAGCAGGTGCTTGGTTCAAGGCTTATGCGTGTCGAGATGCTGCCGATCCTGCTCGTCGTGGCGATATTCCAGTTGCGCTGCGACCAGGCTCCGGGTCGAGGCACCGTAGCGTGTAGCGATTTCGGCGAGTGCCTCGTCGAGGGCCTGCCCGACGGGCATCATGCCTCCCGGGAGTTTTGGTAACCCGAAGGCGTCTGCCCGTTGCGCTATGAACTCCAGCCCGCTGGCGCTGAATACGGGTTGATTCGCCACGCCCTGTACCTCCGTGCGAAAGGTACGCGCCCAGGCATCTACACGCAGGGCCAGGCTGACTTCGTCCATGCCGGGGAGCAAGGTGACGGCGAAGGTTTCGTGCCTCCAGCGCGCCAGGTAGTTGCCTGCCGCGGTCAGGTAGCCTTGGCTGCCAAGGGAAAACGCCTCGCTGTCATGGTGGGTTGACCAGTCGCTGACACCGAGTTGCTGGGCCAGTGCGCTTGCCTTGGCCGTGCCGGCTATGGCTTCGACCAGCGCCAGTGATGCTGGCAGCGCTGCACTGACACCCGAGGTGGTCATCAACTGGCCGTCTACCACGTAGCGCCGATTTTCCTGCCACTGGGTGTCGGGAAAGTCGCTCAGGCGCTGCTCGCGTGAGTACCAGTGACCTGTCGCACGGCGGTCATGCAGCAGGCCGGCATGAGCCAGTGGCAGCACGCCGTCGCAGATGCCGATGACAGTGGCGCCCAGTGCTGCCTGCTGTCTGATGAAGTCCAGCCAGCGCGCGTCCTGGCTGTCGTGCACGGCGGGCACGATCAGGTAGTCGGCGCCCTGGGGGAAATCGCGCTGAAACCCGGCGATGCTGGCATCGGCCCGCACACTGAGCGCTGGCATCAGTTGCACCACGCCCGGGTCGGTCGCCACCGCCAGCACCCTGGCCACGGCGCTGCGGCGCAGAACGCCCAGCGGCACCACGAAATCCGTCAGCTCCGTCATCTGGTTCTGCGCGAGCACGACCACCACAGGCTGTTCGCGCTCGAAACGAGGCTGGTAGGTGGACAGTCGTTCGTCAGCGGCGTGTACGCAAGCGGCGAAATACAGCAGGCCCAGCAACCCGGTCATTGGCCATTTTCTGCGCATGCTGTCGTTCCTTTGCGTGAGAGAGGCGAGCAGTTTGTCGTGTGCGGGCGTGGCACATATGTCATAAAGGAGTGAAAAACTGCCATTGATGACGGTAAGGAAGCGATGACGCACAGAGTCCTGCTGTTGGTGTTTCCCGCGTTTCAGTTGCTCGATGCCACCGGGCCGGCCGACGTGTTCGCCGCAGTGGATGAGCATTTGTCGGCCGCTGGTCGACCGGCCTATCGGTTAGAGGCGATATCGCCTGAGGGCGGTCTGGTCGCGTCCAGCAGCGGGCTGTCGATCGCGACCCAGCCGTTGCCCGAGCCGCAGGAACTGGCTGGCTGTACGTTGCTGGTGGCTGGCGGATATGGCGTCCAACGTGCCATGCATCAGGGGCAGGTCGCGAGCTGGTTGGCGCAGGCCGGGCCGCTGGCGGCGCGCTGTGCGTCGGTGTGTACAGGTGCCTTTCTGCTGGCTCAGGCGGGCTTGATGACGGGCCGCAAGGTGGTCACCCACTGGCGTTATGCCGAGCTGCTACAGCGGCTTTATCCCGGTCTGGAGGTGTTGCATGACAGCCTGTTCGTGCATGACGGTGCGTTCTACAGTTCCGCCGGGGTAACGGCTGGCATGGATCTTTGCCTGAGCCTGGTGGAGGACGACCATGGTCGTGATGTTTCGCTGCAAGTTGCCAAGGGCCTGGTGATGTACCTGCGGCGGCCTGGGGGGCAGCGGCAGTTCAGCGCGGAGTTGCTGGCCCAGCAGGCGCCCACCGACGGGGTGATGCAGCCTCTGTTGAATGAGTTACGGACGTCGCTGGCACGCGTCTGGGACGTCGAGAGCATGGCCGCCAGCCTCGCGATGTCGACACGTACGCTGCATCGGCATTGCCAGGCCGAACTCGGGGTGACACCGGCTCGGTTGCTGCTGCACCTGCGGCTGGAAAGCGCCTGTCAATTGCTGGAGGCGGGTGAGGCGTCGCTCAAGCGCGTGGCGCAGCGCAGTGGCTTCGTCAATGCGTACAACCTCAGGCAGGCCTTTGCGCGAGCGCTGGGTGTGACGCCTGGAGAGTATCGCCAGCGTTTCTGTCGTTGAGGTGCGTCATTGGACGCACCTCACTCAGATCCATCAGCCGCGATGGTGTGCGCGGAAGTGCTCGATCAGCCCCTGCGTCGAGGCATCAGCAGCGCTGCTGTCGAGCTGGCCGGTCAGGCGCTGGTAAACTTCCTTGCCCATTTCCTTGCCCAGCTCCACACCCCACTGGTCGAAGGCGTTGATACCCCAGATGGCGCTCTGCACGAACACCTTGTGCTCGTACAGCGCCACTAGCGCGCCGAGGGTGAAGGGGGCGATACGGTTCATCACCAGGATGTTGCTCGGGCGGTTGCCAGGGATGACCTTGTGCGGCGCCAGGCGCTGCACTTCGGCTTCCGGCAGGCCTTTGGCACGCAACTCGGCTTCGGCTTCCTCGCGGCTCTTGCCCTGCATCAGCGCCTGGGCTTGCGACAGGCAGTTGGCGAACAGCCATTGGTGATGATCGGAGAGCGGGTTGTAGCTGTTGACCGGAACGATGAAGTCCGCCGGTACCAGCAGACGGCCCTGGTGCAGCAACTGGTGGTAGGCGTGCTGGCCGTTGCAGCCGACGCCGCCCCAGATCACTGGGCCGGTGGCGATGTCCAGCGAGCTGCCGTCCTGGCGCACGCTCTTGCCGTTGGACTCCATGTCCAGCTGTTGCAGGTGTTTTGTGAAGTTACGCAGGTAATGGTCGTAAGGCAGGATCGCGTGGCTCTGCGAATCCCAGAAATTGGTGTACCAGATGCCCAGCAGAGCCATCAGTACCGGCATGTTCTGGGCCAGGGGAGCCTGGGTGAAGTGCTGATCCATGGCGTAGGCGCCGGCCAGCAGTTCCTTGAAGTTGGATACCCCGATGGCCAGGGCGATGGGCAGGCCGATGGCAGACCACAACGAGTAACGGCCGCCGACCCAGTCCCACATCGGGAAGATGTTCTCTTCGCGGATACCGAATTCGATGGCTGCCTTGCGGTTACTGGTCACGGCGATGAAGTGGCGATGCAGCTCTTCTTCCGGGCCGCCCATGGCCAGGTACCAGTCGCGTGCGGCCAGGGTGTTCTTCAGGGTTTCCAGGGTGCCGAAGGACTTGCTGGAGACGATGAACAGAGTGGTTTCCGGATCCAGTCGCGCAGTCAGCTCACGGAATTCGCTGCCGTCGATATTGGCCAGGTAGTGACAGCGCACGCCGCGTTGAGTGAACGGACGCAGCGCTTCGGACACCAGTTGCGGGCCGAGGAAGGAGCCACCGATGCCGATGTTGACCACTTCCTTGATCGGCTTTTCGCTGTAGCCACGCCAGAGGCCGCTGTGCACGCGGCTGACCAGCTCGGTCAGTTGATGCAGCACGCGGTGCACTTCGGGAATGATGTCGGTGCCATCGACCACCAGGCGGCGGCCGATCGGGCTGCGCAGGGCCGTGTGCAGGGCGGCGCGCTGCTCCGAGGCGTTGACCTGCTCACCCTGATACAACGCACGAATGGACTGCGGCAGACCGGCTTGCTCGGCCAGCTGGATCAGCAACGCCAGGCTGTCTTCGTTGATCAGGTTCTTCGAGTAGTCCAGCAGCAGGCCGCAGCTGTTCAGGGAGAAGCTTTGGAAGCGGGTGGCGTCCTCGGCGAAAGCCTCGCGCATGCTGAATCCGGCCATCGCTTGGCGATGTTGGCGCAGGGCCTGCCAGGCGGGCAGGGTGGTGACGTCGTGAGGCTGCTGGTAGTAGGCCATCGGAGCTCCTGATCCGCGAAAGCAAAAGGCCCGGGGGTGACCCGGGCCTGAGAGTGTAACCGTCCGTGTTTGGACGCTGCTACTGGCCAGGCAGTTCAACGACCAGATTGTCGATCAGGCGGGTTTTCCCCAGCTGTGCTGCGGTCAGCACCACCAGGTGGCGATCGTCGATGGCGGCCGGACGCAGGCTGATGGCATTGCGGATTTCCAGGTAGTCGGGGACGAAGCCGGCTTCGCGTTGCTGCGCCTGGGCGTTCTCGATCAGCCTAGTGTAATCGCGCGCGCCGCGTTTCAGTTCGTCAGCGATACCCTGCAAGCCGCGGTAGAGCACGGGCGCGGTGGCGCGCTGCTCGGCGCTGAGGTAACCGTTGCGCGAAGACAGCGCCAGGCCGTCCTCGGCGCGCTGGGTGGGCGCGCCGATGATCTGGATCGGCATGTTCAGGTCGCGCACCAGTGTGCGAATCACCGCCAGTTGCTGGTAGTCCTTCTCGCCGAACACGGCCAGATCCGGCTGCACCATATGAAACAGCTTGGTGACGACGGTGGCCACGCCCTCGAAATGGCCAGGGCGGCTGGCGCCGCACAGCCCTTCGGACACGCCCTGTACGGTGACGCGCGTCTGGCTGTCCATGCCATGCGGATACATTTCCGTGACGTCCGGATGGAACAGCAGGTGGCAACCTGCGGCGAAGAGTTTCTCCTGGTCGGCAACCAGGGTGCGCGGATAGTTGTCGAGATCTTCACCGGCGCCGAACTGCAGCGGGTTGACGAAGATGCTGGCAACCACGAAATCGGCACGCTGTGAGGCGATCTCCACCAGGGAAACGTGGCCGGCGTGCAGGTTACCCATGGTCGGTACGAAACCGACCTGCTTGCCCTCGGCGCGTGCCTGGGCCACCGCGGCGCGCAGCTCGCGCAGGGTCTTGACCGTATTCATGCCGAGAAACCGTGTTCGGCTGCGGGGAAGCTGCCATCTTTGACCGCTTTCACGTAAGCACTCAGGGCGCCCTGGATGCTGTCCTGGCCTTCCATGAAGTTGCGTACGAACTTGGCGACACGGCCCGAGAGCGACAGGCCGAGCATGTCGTGCAGTACCAGCACCTGGCCGTCGGTGCTTGGGCCGGCGCCAATACCGATAACCGGAATCTTCACCGCCTGGGTGATCTCGGCCGCCAATTCGCTGGGTACGCATTCGAGCAGCAGCATGGCCGCACCGGCTTGCTCCAGTGCCATGGCATCGGCGCGCATCTGGCGTGCCTGCGCCTCCTGGCGGCCCTGCACCTTGTAGCCGCCAAGGATGTTCACCGCTTGTGGCGTGAGCCCGAGGTGGGCACAGACTGGCACACCGCGCTCGGCCAGCAGGCGGATCGGTTCGGCCAGCCAGCCGGCGCCTTCCAGCTTGACCATGTGCGCGCCGGCCTGCATCAGCTTGGCGCTGTTGAGCAGGGTCTGTTCGGTAGTGGCATAGGCCATGAACGGCAGATCGCTGATGATCAGCGCGCCCTGGTTACCGCGTTTGACGCTGGCGGTGTGGTAGGCCATCTCATCGACGCTGACCGGCAAGGTACTGTCGTGGCCCTGTAGCACCATGCCCAGGGAGTCGCCGACCAGTAGCACCTCGGCACCGGCCTGGCAGCAGGCTTGGGCGAAGGTGGCGTCATAAGCGGTCAGCATGGCGATCTTTTCACCGTTCTGCTTCAGGCTTTGCAGGGTGGTCAGGGTAACGTCAGGCATTTCAAGGATCCTCGCTCAGGCTCGGTGTACGGCTTCTATCTGGCTGCAATCCGGCCTGGATTGGCATAAAGGTGCGCCCGGCGCTGGGCGACGGGACGCCTATAGTCCTGATGGGGGGGCTTGAAGTCAATTGCGGGTGTTACCGCTCTGTTACTGGCGTTACCGCCAATGTGGGCGGCCAGGCTTCAGGCTAGAGCGGCTGCGCGATGGCGACAGACGTTAGACCGGGTGCTGTGCGCTGCCCGGAAGCCGAAGTGGAGTGGGCCACGCAACAGCGCAGTGTCACTCGGGCAGGCGTTCCAGCCCGGTGAACGGGCAGGCAGCCAGTAGTTCGCGCAGGTGGCGTCCATCTGGCAACTCCAGCTCGGGGTCGAGTTCGGCCAGTGGGTAGAGCACGAAGGGGCGGGCGTGCATATGGTAGTGCGGTACGGTCAGGCGCTCATCTGAAATCACCCGATTGCCGAACAGGAGAATGTCCAGATCCAGGGTGCGTGGCCCCCAGCGTTCGGCCTTGCGTACGCGGCCCTGCTCCTGCTCGATGCGTTGCAGGGCATCGAGCAACTGCCAGGGCTCCAGTTCGGTATCCAGCGCTGCCACGGCGTTGACGTAACGCGGTTGATCCGCTGGGCCTAGCGGGTCACTGGCGTATAACGAGGAACGGCCTGCCAACTGGCTATGCGGCAGACGGGCAAGAGCGCCTAGGGCTTCCTGCAACTGCTGACGGGGCGTTTCCAGGTTACTGCCCAGTCCGATATAAACCCGTTCCATCATTCTGCGGCGGCGCTGCCGTCGTCACTGCGTTTGCGCCGGTTGTTGTTGCGCCGGCGTTTGCGTGGGGCGTTGCCCGCGGCCTCGGGTTTACCGGCCAAGTCGCGGATCATCTGCCGGCGCTGGCTGTCGTTGGCATCCTGGTACTCGGTCCACCACTCGCCCAGGCCACCGGTATCTTCGCCGGCCAGTTCGCGCAGCAGAAGGAAGTCGTAACCGGCGCGGAAGCGTGGGTTCTCCAGCAGCAGGTCGGCGCGTTTGCCACTGCGTCTTGGCAGGCGCTCCTGCATATCCCAGATTTCGCGGATAGGAATGGTGAAACGCTTGGGCACGGCGATGCGCTGGCACTGCTCGGTAATCAGCTCGTGAGCGGCTTCCTGCATGGCGGGGATCGGTGGCATGCCCTTGCCCTGCAAGTACAGCACACGGGCTGGAAGGGCTGGCCAGAGCATGGCTGCGAAGAGGAAGGCGGGGGTGACCGACTTGCCCTCATGGACGCGATCATCGGTGTTGATCAGCGCCTGACGGATCAGCTTCTCGGTGTACTCGGGGTTGCGCTTGAGCGCTTCTCCGCTGGCCGGGAACAGTTGAGCGAACAGGTCGTGTTCGAGCAGCAGATCGAAGGTGTACTCGGCGTAACCGGCGAGAAACAGCTTGAGCACTTCGTCGAACAGACGCGCCGAGGGGATATCGCGCAGCATCGGTGCCAGGCGGCGTATCGGTTCGGCGCTGTGCTTCTCGATATCGAAATCGAGCTTGGCGGCGAAACGTACTGCCCGGAGCATGCGCACCGGATCTTCCAGGTAACGCTGCTCGGGGTCACCGATCAGCCGCACCAGATGGTTGCGCACGTCGTGCATGCCGCGGGCGTAATCGAGGATGTGTTCCTGGGTCGGGTCGTAGTACAGCGCATTGATGGTGAAGTCACGGCGCTGGGCGTCGTCTTCCAGAGTGCCGTAGACGTTATCGCGCAGGATACGACCGCTCTCGTTGCGCGCGGCCTGGTTGCTGTTTTCCTCTTCCTCACCCTGCGGATGATTGGCGCGGAAGGTGGCGACTTCGATGATCTCGCGACCGAAGTGCACGTGAACCAGCTTGAAGCGGCGACCGATCACCCGTGCGTTACGGAACTCGGCGCGCACTTGCTCGGGCGTGGCACTGGTGGCGACATCGAAATCCTTCGGATCGATATCCAGCAGCAGGTCGCGCACGCAGCCGCCGACCAGATAGGCCTGATAACCGGCTTTCTGCAGGCGTTCGACCACGCTGATGGCGTGGCGACTGATCTCGTTGCGATTGAGCGGATGTTGTCGACTGCCCAGCACTTCAGGGGTGCTGCGTGGACGAGCGGCGCGGCGCAGAGGTGAGCGGAAAGACTTGAACAGCTTTTTCAGCATGGGATGCACTGTTTGGAGTAGTGGTCGGCCAGCCCCGCATACTGTTGAAAAACTGCCGGCACGGGCGTCGCAGCGCTAAGAGCGGCTTGCCTTGGCAACGACTTTTTCAACGGCATGCGAAACGATGACCGCATGATTGCTGCGGATTCTAGCATCGTGTAGGGAGAAGGTGTGTAGAGAGGCGGCAGGCGGGGATCCGGGAACCGGAAGCTACTGGGGGAGCCGAAGCTCCCCCCCAAGTTGGTGCGTGCTTTGTTTTTATTGTTATTGAGGGCCTGTTGTTTTTGTTGTTTGGCCCTTCCCGGCTTGCCGTGGCTTACCGGGTGCTCCCTAGAGAGGGGAGCCAATAGCAAACGGATTTCTTTGGACGCTGATGCTGCCATGTTCCAACCAGTTCCGGCGCTGCCTTGGGGCAGTTTTATTGTTCTCAGCCTGGTCGTAAGGGGCGAACCCCTGAGGCAACTCCTCTCCAAAAGAATCAGTTAGCTGCGCCTCCGTCCTTATTGTTTTTGTTGTTCTGGAGTCGTTTCGTCTTGTTCTTATTGTGTAGGGCATTGCTTGTTATTGTTGTTGTGCCAGAGATAAAGCAGTTGCCGTGCCAGTTTTTACGATTCCTTGTAAATCAAGGGTTTGCGCGTTTTGTTGGGTGATGTGAGTCGGGGGGAGGGCCGGGTTTTCGTTACCGATAGACCCGACCTTTGTTACGGAATATTGAATCGGTAACAACCTGTGGAACCTGTGCGCAGGTCGGTTGTCACCGGGGCGAAAGGTCAAGAACCGCTGGTCACACCGGACTTGCGGCGCGGGATGCCCAGGCGCTGACGGCGTTCCCACAGGCATTTGCGACTGATGCCGAGCTTGCGGGCCAGCTCGGTCTCGGTCATGTGATCCTGATGCTCGAGCACGAAGTGCTGGAAGTAGTCCTCCAGGGATAGATCCTCGGTCGGCTCATGACTGCTGTTACCCGGCTGATTGGGGAGGCCGGGCAGGCCGAAGATTTCGTCGTCCAGATCGTCCAGCTCGATATCGATACCCAGCAGGTCGGCGGAAATCTCCGTGCCCTCGCACAGGATCACCGCACGCTCGATGGCGTTCTCCAACTCACGAACGTTACCGGGCCAGGAGTAGTGACGGATGGCCTGTTCCGCATCGTGGGCGAAGTGCAGCGGCTCGCGGCCCATGCGGGTGTATTGGCGCACCAGAAACGCCTGGGCGATTTCGCTCACGTCGGCGCCGCGCTCACGTAGTGCCGGGAGTTTGAGGGCGATCACGTGCAGGCGGTAATAGAGGTCTTCACGGAATTGGCCGGTCTTGGCCAGGGTCTTGAGGTCGCGGTGGGTCGCGGCGATCAAGCGCACATCGACCTTTTGCGACTGTACCGAGCCGACCCGGCGGATCTCGCCTTCCTGCAGTACGCGCAGCAGGCGCGCCTGGGCTTCCAGTGGCAGCTCGCCGATCTCGTCGAGAAACAACGTGCCGCCGTCGGCCGCTTCCACCAGGCCGGCGCGACCAGCGCTGGCGCCGGTGAATGCGCCTTTCTCGTGGCCGAACAGTTCGGACTCGATCAGGGTTTCCGGAATCGCCGCGCAGTTCACCGAAATCAGTGGCGCCTTGGCGCGGCGCGAGAGGTTGTGTAGGGCTCGCGCGACCAGTTCCTTGCCGGTGCCGGACTCGCCTTGTACCAGTACATTGGAGTCGGTGGGGGCAACCTTGCGAATCTTGCTGTAGAGCTCCTGCATGGCGGCGCAGGAGCCGATGATGCCGATTTCGCCATTGGCGTTATCGGCGGCCTTTTCGCTGCTAGCACTGCGCGTGGCGCTGGGGCTTGCGCTGGCCGGGGCGCTCTTGGCTTCCTGACGGTCGCGCAGGATACGGGCGACGGCCTGCAGCATCTCATCGTGATCGAAGGGTTTGGCGATGTAGTCGACCGCGCCCATCTTCATCGAGTCCACTGCCGAGCGCAGGCTGGCGTAGCTGGTCATGATCAGCACCGGCGTGCCTTCGGCCAGCTTGATCAGTTCGGTACCGGGCGCGCCGGGCAGGCGCAGGTCACTGACGATCAGGTCGAAGGTCGGAATGCTGTAGCGCTCCTGGGCTTCCTGTACCGAGCCAGCCTCGCTGACCTGGTACTGGTTACGTTCGAGCAGGCGGCGCAAGGCAGAGCGGATAATGGTTTCGTCTTCGACGATAAGAATATGTGGCATCAATTCGGTCTCTCGACGGTCACGGAGGTGCCATGGGCAGCCTCTCTCGCTGTTTACATCGCTACGGACGTCGCCTCGACATGCCTCGGTAGGGTGACCCGAATTCGAGTGCCCAATTGGCGCTCGGGGTCAGCCGGGCTGTCGATTGTTATCTGTCCATAATGCTCTTCCACGATCGAATAGACCAGCGCAAGGCCCAGACCGGTACCTTCGCCTGGATCCTTGGTGGTGAAGAAGGGTTCGAACAGGCGGTCGATGATCGCCTTAGGAATGCCACTGCCTTCGTCTTCCACGATCAGATCGACGGTATGCTCGCTGGCCTCGCTGCGGACACGGATGGCGCCGCCGGGCGGTGAGGCGTCGCGCGCATTGGACAGCAGGTTGATCAGTACCTGCGCCAGGCGTTGTGGGTCGCCACAGGCCCAGTGCTGCGGATCGCAGAGGTTGTAGAAGTGGATGTCGAAGTTGCGCTTGTTCAGTGACAGCAGGCCGATGGCGTCCTGCGCCACGTCGGCCAGGCATACCGGTTCATCGCTGCGCTGGTGGCTGCCTGAGTGGGCGAAGCTCATCAGGGACTGGACGATGCGCGACACGCGCTTGGTCTGCTCGAGAATCTGTCCGCTGATTTCGGTCAGTTCACCGTCGTGCTCGCGCTCTTCGCGCATGTTCTGTGCCAGACAGGCGATGCCGGTGATCGGGTTGCCGATCTCGTGCGCCACGCCGGCGGCCAGGCGGCCGATGGAGGCCAGGCGTTCGGAGTGCACCAGCTTGTCTTCGAGCATCTGCGTATCGGTCTGATCCTCGACCAGCAGCACCAGGCCGCTGTTACCCGGCGCCAGGGGTTCGTTGATGGCGGCCTTGTGCAGGTTCAGCCAGCGGGTCTGTCCATCCAGCGCCAGGTGCTGTTTATGCAGGTGCTCGTCAGGCAGTTCGATGAAGTTCTGCAGTAGGCTCTGCCAGGGTTCGGCCAGGGCCGACAGACGTGAGCCGACGATGCGCTGCGCGGGAATCTCGGTGAGCTCCTCCATGGCGCGGTTCCACATCAGGATCTCCTGATCCTTGGCCAGCGAACACACGCCCATTGGCAGTTCCTGCAAGGTCTGGCGGTGGTAACGACGCAACGCATCGAGTTCGGCGGCCAGGCCGGTCAGGCGCGACTGGTAGTCCTCCAGGCGGCTCTCGATGAAGTGGATGTCCTCGGTGACGTAGCCTTCACTGCCGGATTTATAGGGCAGGAAGGTTTCCACGATGTCCTGCGCCACGCTCGGCCCCATCAGGCCGGAAAGGTTGGCTTCGATACGGTCGCGCAGGCGACGCAGGGCATAAGGGCGGCCTTCGTCGAACGGCAGGTGTAGATCCCGCAGGGCCTGTTCCACTTCGCGCTGCGCGGTCTTGGCACCGAGCGGTTTGGCCAGTTGCGCGGCGAAGTCCTGCGGCGAGATGGCCACCAGTTCGCGTCGTTGCGGGCGACGCACGTTGTCTACCGCGCAGGCCTCGGCGGCGCTCTTCTCTTCGGGGCTGGCCTCGGTGAACAGTGACACCAGGGTGAATACCAGCACGTTGGCGGCCAGCGAGGCGATGGCTGCCAGGTGCCAGCTGGCATCGTCGAGCACATAGATGACGTTGAACAGCGGCAGGTATAGACCTTCCAGGTTGCCCAGCAGCGGCAGCAGCATGGTCAGCGCCCAGACGCTGATCCCCGCCAGCAACCCGGCGAGGAAACCGCGGCGGTTGGCCGTCTGCCAATACAGCACCGACAGCACGCCGGGTAGGAACTGCAGCGTGGCGACGAAGGCGACGATGCCCAGGTTGGCCAGATCCTGCTGTGCGCCGAGCAGCAGATAGAAGCCGTAACCCGCCATGATGATGAAGGCGATCAGCGCGCGGCGTGTCCACTTCAGCCAGCGGTAGATGTTGCCCTCGGCCGGCGGCTGATACAGCGGCAGCACCAGGTGGTTGAGTGCCATCCCCGAGAGTGCCAGGGTCGAGACGATGATCAGGCCGCTGGAGGCCGAAAGCCCTCCGATATAGGCAAGCAGCGCCAGCGTTTCGCTGTTCACCGCGATGCCCAGGCCGAGCGTGAAGTATTCAGGGTTGGTGGTGGCGCCGAGCTTGAGGCCGGCCCAGAGGATCAGTGGTACGGCCAGGCTCATCAGCAGCAGGAACAGCGGCAGGCCCCAGCTGGCGCTGACCATGGCGCGTGGGTTGAGATTCTCGGTGAAGGTCATGTGGTACATGTGCGGCATGACGATGGCCGAGGCGAAGAACACCAGCAGCAGGGTGCGCCACGGGCCTTCCTGCAACGGTGTATGCAGCGTCGACAGCGCCGCCTGGTTCTGTACCAGCCACAGCTCCAGCTCGCGCGGGCCGCCGAATACACCGTACAGCGCATAGAGGCCGATGGCGCCGAGGGCGATCAGTTTGACCAACGATTCGAAGGCAATGGCGAATACTAGGCCTTCGTGTTTCTCGCGGGTGGCGATATGGCGTGCACCGAACAGGATGGTGAAGAGGATGATCAGGCCGCAGTAACTCAGCGCCACTTTCTCCTGTAGCGGCTCGCGGCTGAGGATGCCGATGGAGTCGGCTACCGCCTGGATCTGCAGGGCCAGCAGCGGTAGCACGCCGATCAGCATGAACAGCGTGGTCAGTGCGCCAGCCCAGGTGCTGCGGAAGCGGAAGGCGAACAGATCGGCAAGCGATGACAGCTGATAGGTGCGGGTGATGCGCAGGATCGGATAGAGCAGCACCGGCGCCAGCAGGAACGCGCCGGAAACCCCCAGGTAACTGGCGAGGAAGCCATAACCGTACTGGTAGGCCAGGCCCACCGTGCCATAGAAGGCCCAGGCGCTGGCGTAGACGCCCAGCGATAGGGTGTAGGTCAGCGGGTGGCGAATGATCCGCCGTGGGATCAAGCCATGTTCACTGAGCCAGGCAACGCCGAACAGAACCAGAAGGTAGCCGGCGCTGATCAGGATCAGCTCGCTCAGGCTAAAGCTCGTCAGCATCGCGTTGGCTCTGAAGAATGAAGGTCACGACGATGAGGATCAGCCACAGCAAGTAGGGCCGGTACCAGGCACCATTGTGATCGATCCACCAGTCCATGATGGCGGGGGAGAACAGGTAGATCCCCACTACCAGGATCAAAACCAGTCGGTAGATATACATGTGACATCTCGTCGATAGATGCCGCGATGGTAAAGGATGCCGCGCATCCCAAGCCACAAACTTGAGGCTTGCATGTAGGGTGCGCCGTGCGCACCGAGACCGGAATAGCGGGCTTGGCGCTCATCGATGCGCGTGGCGCACCCTACCTCAATTGCGCTTCGGCCAGGGTGCGGCTGCGTGGAATGCGTGTGGCATCCCAGTTGGCGATGCCCCAGGCCAACAACTCGGCGGGGGCGGCACCTTGCAGCTCGGCTGGCGGTTGCTGACCCAGCGCACGCAGGGCGCGCAGCAGCAGTGGCCCGGCCTGGTCGGAAGGGAGCGGTGGCGAACGGTAGCTTTTGCCCAGCTTGTGGCCGTCCGGCTGGATGATCAGCGGCACGTGCAGGTAACGCGGCTGCGGCAACCCGAGCAATTCCTGCAGGTAGAGCTGGCGCGGCGTGGAGTCGAGCAGGTCGGCGCCGCGTACCACATCGGTAACACCTTGCCAGGCATCATCGAGCACCACCGCGAGCTGGTAGGCGAACAGGCCGTCGCGACGGCGAATCACGAAATCGCCCACCTCGCGGCCCAGGTGCTGGCGGAACTCGCCCTGCACGCGGTCGACGAAGTGATAGTCCAGTTCCGGTACGCGCAGGCGGATGGCTGCGTCATGATCAGGGTGGCAGGCGTTACGGCAGAAACCGGGATAGATACCGGCGTAACCTTCGAGCTGCTTGCGCGAGCAGATGCAGGCATAGGCCAGTCCCTGGCTGAACAGCCGGGCTATCACGGCGGCATATTCTGCGTGTCGCTCGCTCTGGCGTACCATTTCCCCATCCCATTCGAAACCGTAGGCTTCCAGGGTCTTCAGGATCGCATCCTGAGCGCCGGGTACTTCCCGTGGTGGGTCGAGATCCTCCATGCGCAGCAGCCAGCGGCCGCCAACGGCGCGGGCATCGAGGTAGGAGGCGAGTGCAGCGACCAGCGAGCCGAAATGCAGGTAGCCGCTGGGCGTGGGGGCGAAGCGCCCTATATAGGCTGCGTTCATGGAGCTAAGGCCAGAAACAGAGCGGGGCGCCTAAGCGCCCCGTCGTCAGATCAGGAACCGATCTGCTTTTCCTTGATTTCCGCCAGCGTCTTGCAATCGATGCACAGCGTGGCGGTCGGGCGGGCTTCGAGGCGGCGAATGCCGATCTCCACGCCGCAGGAGTCGCACCAGCCGTAATCGTTGTCTTCGATCAGCTGCAGGGTCTCGTCGATTTTCTTGATCAGCTTGCGCTCGCGGTCACGGGCACGCAGTTCCAGGCTGAATTCTTCTTCCTGGCTGGCGCGGTCGGCCGGATCCGGGAAGTTGGCCGCTTCGTCCTGCATGTGGTGCACGGTACGGTCGACTTCCTGCATCAACTCCAGCTTCCACTTATTGAGGATGCTGGTGAAGTGAGCGCGCATCGGCTCGCTCATGTATTCCTCGCCCTTCTTCTCTGGATAAGGCTCGAAACCACGAATCAGCTGGCTGGTGCTTTTGGCTTTTTCTTTTGTGGGCATGGATGACGCCTCTCACTCTTTCAAATCCATCGCGCAGGGTATTCCATTGCCAGGCATTTGTCCTGGCCCTGCGGCTGCAAGCGGGCGAACTTACCAGATCGAATCGGGGCGCGCTACTCCCGGTTGTCTCCAGCTTGTCCGGGGTGTGAACGAAATCTGCATGGGACTGGGCGTCAAGCGCGGCGGCGCTTCCTGTCCTTGCCGCGGCCTGAAGCAGCCCTGCTAGAATCCGCGCCTCGCAACCGTGAAGATAGACCCATGGCTCAGCTCTACAGCGGGCGCAGTCGCGCCATCGAACCCTTTCATGTGATGGCCCTGTTGGCGCGTGCCAACGAGCTGCAGGCCGCCGGCCACGACGTCATCCACCTGGAGATCGGCGAGCCGGATTTCACCACCGCTGATCCGATCATTCGTGCCGGTCAGGCCGCATTGGCCGCGGGGCATACCCGTTACACCGCTGCGCGGGGGCTGCCGCAACTGAGGGAGGCCATCGCGGGGTTCTACGCCGAGCGGTACCGGCTGAATATCGATCCCCAGCGCATCCTTATTACGCCGGGTGGCTCGGGCGCGCTGTTGCTGGCCGCCAGCCTGCTGGTCGACCCAGGCAAGCACTGGCTGCTGGCCGACCCTGGCTATCCGTGCAACCGCCACTTCCTACGCCTGGTGGAAGGCGCCGCTCAATTGGTGCCGGTCGGCCCGGACGTGCGTTACCAACTGACGCCGCAACTGGTCGAGCGGCACTGGGATGGCGACAGCGTCGGTGCGCTGGTTGCCTCGCCAGCCAACCCGACCGGCACGCTGCTGCACAAGGACGAGCTGGGTGCCTTGGCCGACTGCATCAAACAACGCGGCGGTCATCTGGTGGTGGACGAGATCTACCACGGCCTGACCTACGGCTGTGATGCGGCCAGCGTGCTGGAGGTGGATGACGACGCCTTCGTCCTCAACAGTTTCTCCAAATATTTCGGCATGACCGGCTGGCGCCTCGGTTGGCTGGTCGCACCCGACAATGCCGTGCCTGAATTGGAAAAGCTGGCGCAGAACCTCTACATCAGTGCACCGAGCATGGCCCAGCATGCTGCGCTGGCTTGCTTCGAGCCGGCGACGCTGGCGATCCTCGAGGAGCGCCGTCACGAATTCCAGCGTCGTCGCGACTACCTGCTGCCAGCGCTGCGCGAGCTGGGCTTCGGCATCGCCGTGGAGCCCGAAGGGGCCTTCTATCTATATGCCGATATCAGTGCCTTCGGTGGCGATGCCTTCGCCTTCTGTCGCCACTTCATCGAGACCGAGCATGTGGCGTTCACTCCGGGCCTGGACTTCGGTCGCTACCAGGCGGGGCACCATGTGCGCTTTGCCTACACGCAGAATGTCGAGCGTCTGGAGCAGGCGGTCGAACGTATCGCGCGTGGCTTGAAGAGCTGGAACCCCGATGCGCTTTGATCCGCCGTTGGAAGAGGGGCGTCTGCTGCGCCGCTACAAGCGCTTTCTTGCCGATATCGAGACTGCCAGCGGCGAGCAGATGACCATTCACTGCGCCAACACGGGCTCGATGCTCAACTGCATGAGCGAGGGCTGCCGCGTCTGGTTCAGCCGCAGCAACGATCCCAAGCGCAAACTGCCGGGTAGCTGGGAGATCAGCGAGACCCCTCAGGGGCGCCTGGCTTGCATCAATACCGCGCGGGCCAATGCGCTGGTGGAGGAAGCGCTGCGTGCCGGGTTGATCAGTGAGCTGGTCGGCTTCACCGCGCTCAGGCGCGAGGTGGCTTACGGCGTGGAGAATAGCCGTGCGGACTTTCGCCTGGACTACCCGGATGGGCCAGTCTACGTCGAGGTCAAGAGTGTCACCCTGGGCTTCGACGGCAGTGACGTCGCGGCCTTTCCCGATGCCGTGACCCTGCGTGGCGCCAAGCATCTGCGTGAACTGGCTGCGCTGGCGCGTGACGGTGTGCGTACCGTGCAGCTGTATTGCGTCAACCTGTCCGGCATCCGCGCTGTACGTGCGGCCGAGGAAATCGACCCGACTTACGCTGCCGGTCTGCGCGAAGCCAAGTCTGCGGGTGTAGAGGTGCTGGCCTACGGCGCCGAGATCAGCCCTGAAGGGATCGCCCTGGTTCGCCGCCTGGAAGTCCTGGCGTAGGGGGCGCCGTGCGCACCGGCTTCTGCTTTGGGAGCGCGGTGCGCACAGCGCGACCTACGGTACGATCCAGATCCCATTCGCGTCCTCCAGGCACTCCAGCATCTGCAATGCCTGTCCCTCGCAGGGGCCTGCGACGCATTCGCCGCTATCGATGAGAAACAGTGCGCCATGCCTCGCGCAGCGGATCAGGCTGCCACTGTCGTCGAGAAAATCGTCTTTCACCCATTCCAGCGCGATGCCGCGATGCGGGCAGCGGTTGAGGTAGGCATGTACCTGGCCGTGCCTGCGTACGGCGAGCAGGTTCAATTGGTCGATCAGGAAGCCCCGGCTCTGGCCTTCGGTCAGTTCGTCTGGGGCGCACAGGCGGATCATCGCGGTCTCCGTTTCAGATGGCGCGATTATCCCGCAGGAAGGAGGAGGGCGCATCCATGCGCCAAGTGGAACTTGCAACTGTCAGGGCATAGATGCCGGGAAGCTGGGGCCAGACTCGCGGTAGACACGAGCGGGGTAGAGGCGCGTAGCGCGTTGTTCGGCAGTGGAATGGGTGTGATGTTGTCGAGACTATTTATCTGCTGCAAATAATTATCAGGTGAATTATGTTCTCTCAATCGCATCGCTGTGTCGGTACGCGTGCGCGCGACGAATGCTGTGCACTGGCCGAAGCGCTGCCTGTTCTGGCCTGAAACACGAGCGCCGACCATTCGAAGTCCTGAGTCGGCCTATCTCACGTTCGAGGAGTCGAGACCATGCGTCTTGCACATATTCTGGGCGGCCTGACCGCCGTCCTGCTCTTTCCCAACCTGGTTCTGGCTCAGGAGTCGTTGCCGCAGCGCTGGGTCAGTTCCGGTGGTGCGCTCAGCGAGTGGGTCGTGCAGCTCGGTGGTGAAGACAAGCTGGTGGGCGTCGATACCACCAGCCGCCATCCGGTAGCGCTGAGCAAACTGCCCAGTATTGGCTATCAACGGCAACTGGCTGCCGAAGGCATTCTTGCGTTGCAGCCGGATCTGTTGCTCGGCAGCGAAGAAATGGGGCCGCCTCCGGTGCTCGAGCAACTGGCGGCTGCCGGCGTGCGTATCGAGCGCCTGAGTGCACAGGCCGAATTGGACAGCCTGCAGGCCAACCTGCAACGCCTGGGGCAGTTGCTCGGTGATGAGGCGGCAGCGCAGCGCGCCTACGCTGACTACCTGGCGCGCTTGCAGGCGCAACGGCAATGGGTCGAGCGGGCGCAGCACGACCAGGCGGCGCCAGGCGTTTTACTGCTGATCGGGCATGCCGGCGGCAGTCCGTTGGTCGGTGGTGTCGATACGGCAGCGGATTGGTTGATCAGCCATGCCGGAGGCCGCAATCTGGCCACTCACAGTGGCTACAAGGCACTGTCCAGTGAAGCGTTGCTGGCACTCGATCCGCAGGTCGTGGTGGTTGCCGATCGCGCGCTGGAGGGGGAGGCGGCCAGGCAGGCATTGCTGCAACAGAACCCGGCGTTGGCGGGAACCCGTGCCGCGCGTGACGGGCGCCTGTTGGCGCTCGATCCAACGCTGCTGGTAGGGGGGCTTGGGCCTCGCGTTCCGGATGGGCTGGCGATGCTGGCCGCAGGCTTTTATCCTGCCAGCCAATCCCGAGCCGCCGAAGTCCTGCGCCAGCCATGATTCCTCCTCTTCAGGCACGCCCACTGTTCATCGCATTGGGCCTGTTGCTCATGTTCGTGTTGTGGCTCTCGCTGGCGCTGGGGCCTGTCAGCCTGCCATTGGGCGATACCCTGCGTGCGGCATTGCGCTTGCTCGGTGTGCCGCTGGCAGCCGATGCCGCGGTGCAACAGGCAGAGCTGATCCTGGCGCAGATCCGCGTGCCTCGTACTTTGCTCGGGTTGGCTGTGGGCATGGTGTTGGCACTCTGCGGTGTGGCGATGCAGGGCTTGTTTCGCAACCCGCTGGCCGACCCGGGTTTGGTCGGGGTTTCCAGTGGCGCTGCGCTCGGCGCGGCAGTGGCCATCGTCGGTGGTGCCGCCTTCGGCGGTTTGCACGAGGCGTTCGCGCCCTATCTGTTATCGGCTTTTGCTTTCATCGGTGGTTTGCTGGTGACGGCTCTGGTCTATCGCCTGGGGCGGCGCGACGGGCAGACCAACGTGGCGACCATGTTGCTGGCCGGTATCGCACTCACGGCGCTCGCCGGCGCCGCCATCGGTCTGTTCACCTACCTGGCTGACGATGCGACCCTGCGCACCCTGACCTTCTGGAACCTGGGCAGCCTCAACGGTGCCAGCTATGCCCGGCTCTGGCCACTGCTGCTGGCCACACTGGCTGTCGCACTGTGGCTGCCGCGGCGTGCACGGGCGTTGAATGCCTTGCTACTGGGCGAATCGGAAGCACGGCACCTGGGCTTCGAGGTAGAACGGCTCAAGCGTGAGCTGGTGTTCTGCACGGCGCTGGGAGTGGGCGCTGCGGTGGCGGCTGCCGGCCTTATCGGATTCATCGGACTGGTGGTACCGCACCTGATGCGCTTGCTGGTGGGGCCTGATCATCGTCTGCTGCTGCCGGCCTCGGCACTGGCTGGAGCGAGCCTGCTGTTGCTGGCCGACCTTGTTGCGCGGTTGGCACTGGCACCCGCCGAATTGCCGATCGGGATCGTCACGGCGCTTATCGGTGCCCCGTTCTTTCTGTACCTGCTGGTGCGGGGGAGAAGCTGATGCTGCAGGTCGAACAGCTGGAAATTCGCCGCGGTCAGCGCGTCGTGCTCAGTGGTATCGATCTGCAGCTGCGCCCAGGAGAGTTGCTGGGTGTGCTGGGGCCGAACGGTGCGGGCAAGAGCACCTTGCTCGCGGCCATGACCGGCGAGCTGCCCGCCAGTGCCGGACAGGTAACACTGGATCGGCGTGCGCTTGATGACTGGTCTGGGCCGGAGCGTGCCCGGCGTCTGGCAGTGTTACCGCAGAGTTCTAGCCTCAATTTCGCCTTTCGCGTGGAAGAGGTAGTCGCCATGGGGCGTTTGCCCCATGACAGCGGTCGTGTGCGTGACGCGCAGATCGTGCAGGAGGCGCTGCAAGCAGCAGATGCTGCGCACCTGGCGGGCCGCAGCTATCTCGCGCTGTCTGGTGGAGAGCGCCAGCGCGTGCACTTGGCGCGAGTGCTGGCGCAATTATGGCCAGGTGGTGAGGAGCAGATTCTGCTGCTCGACGAGCCGACGTCGATGCTCGATCCGCTGCACCAGCACACCTGCTTGCAGGCGGTCAGGCGCCTGGCTGAAGCTGGCGCGGCAGTGCTGGTGATTCTCCACGACCTCAACCTGGCCGCGCGCTATTGTGATCGACTGCTATTACTGGAGCAGGGCAGGATGCATGCTCTGGGTACGCCGGCTGAGGTGCTGCGAGCCGAACCGCTACAGGCAGTGTTTGGCCTGGAAGTGCTGGTGCAAACTCATCCCGAGCGTGGTCATCCGCTAATTGTCGCACGCTGATCGCTGGAGCCTGTCATGCGAGTCGTTCTGCTGAGCTGTCTGATCTTGCTCGCTGCCTGCCAGAGCCAGCATGTGTTACCGCCGCCTGCGCCCATCGCGCCGTTGGGGCGCGAGCATGCCGACCTTGGCCGCATCGTCGATCTGAACAGTGGGCAAACGATCAGTCCGCAGCAGCTCGTATCGCGTTTGGCGGAGGCCGAGCGGGTGCTGGTCGGCGAGCAGCATGACAACCCCGATCATCATGCCCTGCAGCTGTGGCTGTCGCGTGAGTTGTCGAAGCGGCGAGCGCAGGGCAGCGTGTTGATGGAAATGCTCAACCGCGATCAGCAAGAGAAGGTCGCTCAGGCTCAGGCGGTTATCCGTGAAGGCCAGGCGATGGCCGATCCATTCGACGCACTGGCCTGGCAGCCAGGGTGGGACTGGTCGCTCTATGGGCCATTGGTGTTGCATCAACTGCGTCAGCCTTATCCCTTGCTCGCCGCCAATCTGGATCGTGCCGAGATCATGCAGATCTACCGTCAACGGCCACTGCTGCAAGGCGAGCGTTCCAGTGCGGCGAACGTTCAGGAAAGGCTGCTGAGCGACATCCGCGACTCGCACTGCGGCCTGCTGCCGGTGAGCCAGTTACCGGCGATGCTCGCCGTACAACAGCAGCGTGACCGGCGCATGGCTGAGGCCTTGTTGGCGGCTCCGCAACCGAGTCTGCTATTTGCCGGCGCCTTCCATGTGCGCAAGGATCTTGGCGTACCGCTGCACCTGATCGACCTCGGGGTGCGGAACACCACTGCCGTGCTGATTCTTGCCGAAGTCGGCCGTTCGGTGGACGCGTCCATGGCCGACTACGTCTGGTACACAGCGGCCCAGCCTGAGCAGGATCACTGCGCCAAACTGCGACCCTAGCCGCTTCTTGCGATGGGCTGATCAGCCGTGTCACCTTGCTTTCAACCTGTCGGACTGGCTGGCGCAGGTCGAGGATTGAGACAGGCTGTCGAGCGGGCAAAAAAAGACCCGGCAAGAGCCGGGTCAATAACCGTGATTAGCCTGATGAGGAGATAATCTGAAGAGTCCGACTGAATGGTCTCTTTAGCTTATCGGCTGATCTCGCGACCAGTTGAGATAATAATAACAATTCTCATTTCATAGTCAACGCCCTTTTGAGAATTTTTCTCAGAAAGTTTCCCAGGGCTCAGAAATGCAAAACCCCGGCCTCTGCCGGGGTTCGTCGAGTCTTTCCTGTTTCAGGAAATGGTCGGTACGCGCAGTTGAGTGACTTCCTTGTTCAGCAGGTCGATGCGCCGCGCCATGCTCTCGATCAGGCTATGGGCGATGCGCGGGTTGCTTTGCATCAGGCTGAGGAATTGCTCCTTGGGGATCACCATGACGGTGCAGGGCTCGCTGGCGACTACCGTGGCGCTGCGCTTCTCGCGGGTGAATACCGCCATGGCACCGAAGATCTCGTCTTTCTGCACGTCACCGACTTTCTGCCCGTCGACCAACGCTTCGGCGTGCCCCTCTATGATGATGAACACGTGGTCGGCGTCGTCACCCTGGTGGATCAGTTCCTCGCCGGCGGCGAAGTGCTGGAAACCGGTAGCTGGACGGATCTCCGGTTGTTTCAGGCGTGCGAGTGCGTCGGAGAGCAGGGCGGTATGGCCGATCAGGTAGTGAATGAACTGTTCCTGACGCTGCTCGCTGGCATAGATGTGCTGGAACACTTCACTGCGTGAATAGGGGAGCAGGCTGATGGGTTCTTCGCTGCTGTAGCGGCAACTGGGCAGGTCGATGCCCTGGCGCAGGCCGACCAAGTCGCCTTCCTGCAGGTAGAACAGCGGACGTTCGTCGACCACTGCATGCAGCAAGCCATTCTCGATGATGAACAACTGGTTGCCCGGCAGTACCTGGGCCAGATCATCGACTCGCTCCAGACGCAGTGGTTCGCCAGCGGGTTGCAGTCCTTCCAGCAACTGAGTGGGGATGCTCTGCAGGCGATTGATCAACTGATCGGCGTAGGCCGGTTGCTCCCCGAGTAAATACATAACCGTAATTCCTTGAACTGGCTGGGCTGACTGACCGCACGAACGTCCCTGAAACAATAGGCTGCGGCGCGTCCTGAGTAAATCTCTACGCACTGGTGTTGTGAGCTAGCTCTTGTTGTAACCCTGCACTTCGCCCAGTTTGCCGTTCAGTTCTGCCTTGTGCGCCTCCGGCAGTTCACTCCAATGTACGTCGAGCAGTGCACCCTCTATCGCATAGAGCAGAACCTTGGAAGCACGAAAACCGCGGGCGCGTACGGCGCGGTAGGCCCCTACAGCGCCATAGCGGCGCAGGTCGTTGGCGCTGTGAATGCCTACGGCATGCAGCCACTGGGCTGAGGTTTTTCCGAGGTTCTTCAGATGTTGCAGTTCGTCGTTCATCGGGCCTCCATGCGTGCGAGAGAGTGTTTCGCGTTGGCGTGCCTGTCAGGAAGTGTAGCGGTCAATGAGGCGAGCGCCGTGTCGACTCCGCTCGCAGGTTTACTTGGTGCGATAACGCAGGCGAGTGCCGAAATTAACCGACATGAGAATTTCGTCGGCGGTCAGTTCGACCGGAAAGTAGGCGCCGGAGATCTGCGCGTGGGCCAGACTGGCCCCTTCGATCTTGGCATTACGGAAATCCAGGCCACGCAAGTCGGCACCGCGGAAATAGGCATCGGTGAAGTTGACGGCTTCGGTGTCCATGTTGCGCAGGTCGAGCCCGCGGAAATCGCCGCCGGAAAGGTCGACCTCGACGCCTTGGGGCTTTTGCGCATTGAAGCCCTTCACATCGTCGTTATGCAGCAGGTGATAGAGCGGATGATCAAGCTGGCGTGGCTGGCTCATGGCAGATACCGGTAGTGGTCTCACCGGCAGTATAGAAGCCCTGCCAGGCTTTGCCCGGCAGGGTGCGCCAACGCGTGATTCGGCTCAGATTCCCGGCAGGCGCTGGCGGATGCGCTCGACCAGGCTATCCAGGCTGGCGCTGTCATGGGTATCGACGCGCTTGCTGTGGATCACTTCTTCATCGTCGAGTGGTTCGCGAGCAGCTTGCTGCGCCTGGATCACCTCAAGCGTCGCATCGGAAGGATCTTTGCCGTCTTGCTGGCGTTGCGCCAACCAGCTGGCGATCACGGCCTCCGGTGCGTGACAGTCGAGGATCAGGAAGGGAGCCCCGGTCTGCTCGGCGACCTCGCTTGCGGCCTGACGTTGCTCGGCTTTGAGATAGGTGGCGTCGATGATTACCGGGAAACCAGCCAGCAACGTCTCGCGTGCAAGCTGGTGCAGACGATCGTAGGTCGCCTGACTGGCTTCGGCGCTGTAGATGCCTTTGGCAAGCTGATCCTTGGAGGCGTCGGTCTGCTCACCGAACAGGCGCTTGCGCTCGATGTCGGAGCGCAGGCGGATGGTGCCGAGGGCTTCGACCAGGCGCATGGCGACATGGCTCTTGCCCACGGCAGATACGCCGTGAGTGATGGCCAGGAAGGGGGAGGGAATGGCGCTGTAGCTCTCGGCCAGTGCGGCATAGCCGCGGTACTGACGCAGGATCACGGCGCGCTGCACCGGATCCTGTTCCTGGCCCAGGCGGAACAGGGCCACCTTGCCGCGCACCATCGCACGGTAGGCCTTGTAGAAATTCAGCAATTGCAGCGCAGCATAGTCACCGGTGTGCTCCAGCCAGGCGCTGATGAAGCGTCGTGCCAGGCACTTGAGGCCGCGGTCTTCGAGATCCATGGCGAGGAAAGCGATGTCGGCGGTGATGTCGGTCAGGCGGAAGGGTTCGTTGAACTCGATGCAGTCGAACAGCACCACACGGCCATCGATCTGCGCGGCGTTACCCAGGTGAATGTCGCCGTGGCATTCGCGAATGAAACCCTGTTTCTTACGCTCGCTCAGCAATGGATACAGGCGCTCATAGCTGGACTGGGCCCAGGCTTCGAGGGCTTCGAGTTGCAACAGATCGGCCTTGTCGCTGAGCATCGGGCGAATCTGGTCGAAGTTCTGTTGCACCGGCGTCATCACCGCTTCAGCGGTGCCCAGTGGATGCTCCTGTGGCACTCGCGGAGCGCTCAGATGAAAGGCTGCGATTTGCTCGGCCAGTGCATCGATATGCGTATTGCCCAGTTCGCCACGCGCCTGCACGGCACTGAGCAACTGCTCCTGGGGGAACTGGCGCATTTTCAGAGCGTACTCGATGGCGGGTGTGCTGCCGTCGAGGTTCGGAGCGTCTTCACTGCCGCCGATCGGCAACACTTCCAGATACAAATCCTGGGTCAAACGCTGGTTGAGGCGCAGCTCTTCAGCGCAAAAATGTCGACGTGCGTCGAGTTCGGTGAAATCGAGAAAGCCGAAATTGACTGGTTTTTTGATCTTGTAGGCATAGGGGCCAGTGAGCAAAACCCAGGAAATGTGGGTCTCAATGACCTGAAACCCATCCACAGGATGCGGATACAGGGCCGGGTTCTGCAATGCGGCAATCAGGGCTTGGCTCACGTTCGATCCTTGTTCTAGACGCTGTTCGAGCTCGGCATTATGGCCGCTGTGAGCGGCTCTGCAAACCATCCGAGCGGCCTGCTGGCCCCTATGTAAAGTGCGTATAATCCCGCCATGACTCGAAAACGCTCCCCCCGCTCAAACAAGAAACCCCGCTCGTCCGGTATGCGTCCCTGGCTTGGCTGGGGGCTCAAGCTCGGTCTTGTCGGCCTGGTGATCCTTGCCGTTTTTGCCGTTTACCTCGATGCCGTGGTGCAGGAGAAATTCTCCGGCAAGCGCTGGACAGTGCCGGCCAAGGTCTATGCCAGACCGCTGGAACTGTTCGTCGGCCAGAAGCTGGCCAAGGACGACTTCCTGCGCGAGCTCGATGCGCTGGGCTATCGCCGTGAGAGCACGGTTCATGGGCCGGGTGCGGTATCGGTGGCCGGTAACAATATCGAGCTGCACAGCCGTGGTTTCCAGTTCTATGAGGGCGCCGAGCCTTCGCAGAAGGTGCGCGTGCGTTTCTCCGGCGATTATGTGGCCGGGCTGACGCAGGCTGACGGCGCTAACCTGGCAGTGGCGCGACTGGAGCCGCTGTTGATCGGCGGGCTTTATCCGGCGCATCAGGAAGATCGCATCCTGATCAAGCTGGATCAGGTGCCGGCCTACCTGATCGATGCGCTGGTGGCGGTCGAGGATCGCGATTACTTCGATCATTTCGGCGTGTCGCCCAAGGGCATCGCCCGCGCGCTCTGGATCAACGCCTCGTCCGGGCGTCTGGTTCAAGGCGGCAGTACCCTGACCCAGCAGTTGGTGAAGAATTTCTACCTGACCAACGAACGCACCCTGCTGCGCAAGGCCACCGAGGCCATGATGGCGGTGCTGCTCGAACTGCACTACGACAAGCGCGAGATTCTCGAGGCTTACATGAACGAGGTATTCCTCGGTCAGGATGGTCAGCGCGCAGTGCACGGCTTTGGTCTGGCCAGTCAGTACTTCTTCAGCCAGCCGGTTTCCGAGCTCAAGTTGGAGCAGGTGGCTCTGCTGGTCGGCATGGTCAAGGGGCCCACCTATTTCAACCCACGACGTAATCCCGAGCGCGCGCTAGCCCGTCGTAACCTGGTGCTCGACCTGCTGGCCGAGCAGGGCTCGATCACTGCCGAAGAGGCTGCTACGGCCAAGCAGAAGCCGCTGGGCGTCACTTCTCGCGGGAGCATGGCCGACAGCTCCTTCCCGGCTTTCCTCGATCTGGTCAAGCGCCAGTTGCGTGAAGACTACCGCGAGCAGGATCTGACCGAAGAGGGTTTGCGTATCTTCACCAGTTTCGATCCGGTGCTGCAGCTCAAGGCCGAAGAGGCCCTGGCCGAGACGCTCAAACGTCTGGCCGGCCGCAAAGGTGTGGATGAGGTGCAGGCGGGGATGGTCGTGACCAACCCGGAAACGGGTGAGATTCAGGCGCTGATAGGCAGTCGCCAACCGCGTTTCGCCGGCTTCAACCGGGCGCTGGATGCGGTGCGACCGATTGGCTCGCTGATCAAACCGGCGATTTACCTGTCGGCGCTGGAACGCCCGAGCCAGTACACCCTGACCAGTTGGCTGGAGGATGAGCCCTTCTCCATCAAGGGGCAGGATGGTCAGGTCTGGACACCGCAGAACTACGATCGCAAGGCCCACGGCACCATCTATCTCTATCAGGGGCTGGCGCAATCCTACAACCTGTCCACGGCCAAGCTCGGTCTGGAAATCGGTGTGCCCAACGTGCTCAAGACCCTCGAGCGACTGGGCGTAGAGCGCAAGTGGCCGGCCTATCCGTCGATGCTGCTGGGGGCCGGCGCACTGACGCCGATGGAAGTGGCAGGCATGTACCAGACCCTGGCCAATGGCGGTTTCAACACACCGCTACGCGGGATTCGCAGCGTGCTCACTGCCGAAGGCGAGCCGCTCGGGCGTTATCCATTCCAGATCCAGCAGCGCTTTGATCCGGGTGCCATCTATCTGGTGCAGAACGCCATGCAGCGCACCATGCGCGAAGGCACAGGTCGCTCGGTTTACAGCCAACTGCCCAGTTCGTTGAACCTGGCTGGCAAGACCGGTACCAGTAATGACTCGCGTGACAGCTGGTTTGCCGGTTTCAGTCAGGATCTGTTGTCGGTGGTCTGGCTCGGTCGCGACGACAATGGCCCGACTCCGTTGACGGGGGCGACTGGCGCTCTGCAGGTGTGGACCGGTTTCATGCGCAAGGCTGACCCGCTACCTCTGGATATGCCGATGCCGGACAACATCACCCAGGCATGGGTGGATCGCCAGACCGGTCTCGGCTCGGCGTCGGGCTGCCCGAACGCGGTACAGATGCCTTATATTCGCGGCAGTGAACCTGCCCCGGGCTCCGCTTGCGGTATCCAGGCACCGGTCGAATCGGTGATGGACTGGGTGCGTGGCTGGTTGGATTGACGGCCGAGCCGAACGGCTCGGTGTTACCTGAAGAGGATTGGATGTGAACAAGAAGTGGCTTGCCACGATGCTGGCGACGGTAGTTCTGGGTGGTTGCAGTACGGTGCCGCAGGGTTCGATTCCGGTGATCGATGCCGGTTCTCCGCTCTCGTCCGGTGGCTCTGGCCCCGTGAATGCGCCGAGTCCGGCCGCCACGCCGCAGCGCATCGAAGAGGATTCCGGTGTGGTGGTGATGGTGCCGCAAGGCGCCGTTTCAACCCCATTGCAGACCAACTCGCAGCCAATCACCTCCAGTGGTGGCCTGACGTTCGATCCGCCCGTGAGCAGCCAGCCCTCTGCGCCGATTCAAGGTGGTTTCAGCTCCTCGGCTCCGAGCATGCCCAGTGGCATTCCCAGCGGCGGCGGTCTGGCTGCCGACGAACAGCTGGACGGGCCGGTGCTGGCGCTGCTGACTACCGCTCAGCAACAGCAGGGCGGTGGCGATCTCAATGGTGCGGCATCCAGCCTCGAACGTGCTCAGCGCATCGCCCCACGTGAGCCGCAAGTGCTCTATCGCCTGGCTGAAGTGCGTCTGGCTCAGGGCGATGCGGCCCAGGCCGAGCAGTTCGCCCGTCGCGGTCTGACTTACGCATCCGGGCGTCCAGCGCTACAGGCCAGCCTGTGGGATTTGATCGCCCAGGCGCGTGAACGTCAGGGTGATCCGGCCGGTGCCGCTCAGGCGCGTGAGCGTGCCAGGGTTAATCTGTGATGGAAAGCCGGGTTGCTCTGCTGGCTGAGCAGTTGCTACTGATCGAGCGCGAATTGCGCGTACTCGGTTGGTGGCAGGACGAGGCGCCAAGCGCCGAGGCGTTGGCCAGTCAGGAGCCGTTCTGCGTCGATACGCTGACCTTCGAACAATGGCTGCAGTGGATTTTTCTGCCGCGGATGAAGCAGCTGTTGGAGGCCGGGGCAGCATTGCCGTCGGTGTCAGGAATCCAGGCGATGGCAGAGATGGTCTATCAGCAGCAGGCGGGCGTTGCGCGCCGCTTGCAGGAATTGCTTGGCGAGTTCGATCAACTGATCACGCGCACGTCCTGACGGAGTGCGCGCTCTGCATCACTTGCAGTTTTCCGCGATGGATTTCTTCAGCTCGGTGATGCGTTCCTGGCGTTCGTTCTCGTCGATACGGCGCACTTCGCCAGCATCTTCGATGCGCAGGCGTGGGTTGTTTTCCAGCTGAGCCAGGTTGGTGCGGGCGTTCTCGCAGTACTGCTTGCGTTCGGCTTCTTGCTTCGCCACATCCTCCTTGACCTTCTTGTCGATGGCCGCCTGCTCGGGGTCGAGCTGCTCCTCTACCGTCGGTGCCGGCTCGCTGCTGGCCGGGCGGGGAGGAGGGGCGGAAGGATTGATCGTCGTTGCCTGCTGACCCTGTGGCGGCTGTGCGCCGAAGTGAGTGACGCCCTGTTCGTCCACCCACTTGTAAATCTGGCTGGCCATGGCGGTCGTGCTCAGGGCGAGCATCAAGGTGCCAGTAAGGATCATGTGGCGCATGCTGTTTCCTTTGTCGAGAGCTGCGGTGCTGCTGGTTACTATAACCAAAAGCCAACAATCTTCATCCTGCGCTACGTCACAGCAGAAGATCGAATAATAGGTTACACATCTCTTGACTTGCCCCTGCCGAACCCGAACAATCCAGCCTTCCCCCGTAGTGGAGTCCGCCGCAAGCGTCCTTCAGCTCGGGGAAAAGAGGCGCTACCCGCGCCGAACCGTGACACCCGCAACGCGTTACCTCGCGCTGGGAGGGCCAGCCCCGCAAGACCATGGGCTGCTCCGTTACTCGTCAAGCTGATGTTCTGAATCCACGATCACCGTCGTGCATGTCCGCTGACAGTAAGAACCTACTTAGGGCTACCCGTTCGTGGGTGGCATACTGGCGTTCAAGAGGTGAACAACGTGGAGCTTTTATCTGGCGCTGAAATGGTCGTCCGCTTCCTGCGTGACGAAGGCGTTAAGTACATCTATGGGTACCCTGGTGGTGCTCTCCTGCATATCTACGATGCCCTGTTCAAAGAACCGGAAGTGACCCACATTCTGGTGCGTCACGAACAGGCAGCGACTCATATGGCTGACGGCTATGCCCGCGCCACCGGTAAAGCCGGTGTGGTGCTGGTCACCTCTGGCCCAGGCGCGACCAATGCCATCACTGGCATCGCCACCGCCTACATGGACTCCATTCCGATGGTGGTGATTTCTGGTCAGGTGCCGAGCAACATGGTCGGTACCGATGCTTTCCAGGAAACCGACATGGTCGGTATTTCCCGCCCGATCGTGAAGCACAGCTTCATCATCAAGCACCCAGCAGAAATCCCTGAGGTGCTGAAAAAGGCTTTCTACCTCGCCGAATCTGGTCGTCCCGGCCCGGTCGTGGTCGACATCCCGAAAGACATGGGTGACCCGACCCAGAAGTTCGAATACGTCTACCCGAAGAAGGTCAAGCTGCGCTCCTACAGCCCGGCGGTGCGTGGTCACTCCGGCCAGATCCGCAAGGCTGCCGAGATGCTCCTGGCCGCCAAGCGTCCGGTCATGTATTCCGGCGGTGGCGTAATCATGGGCAATGCTTCTGCGCCGCTGACCGAGCTGGCGCAGATGCTCAACCTGCCGGTCACCAACACCCTGATGGGCCTCGGTGGCTATCCGGGTACCGACCGCCAGTTCATCGGCATGCTTGGCATGCACGGCAGCTACACCGCCAACCTGACCATGCATCACGCCGATGTGATCCTGGCCGTCGGCGCGCGCTTCGATGACCGCGTGATCAACGGTGCGGCAAAATTCTGCCCGAACGCCAAGATCATCCACATCGACATCGATCCGGCTTCGATCTCCAAGACCATCAAGGCCGACATTCCGATCGTCGGTCCGGTGGACAGCGTGTTGACCGAAATGGTCGCCATCCTCAAGGAAATCGGTGAAACCCCGAACAAGGACACCGTTGCCAGCTGGTGGAAGCAGATCGACGAGTGGCGCGGTGGTGGCCGTCTGTTCCCCTACAACGAGGGCGACGGTTCCATCATCAAGCCGCAGGCCGTGATCGAAACCTTGTGCGAAGTGACCAAAGGCGATGCCTTCATCACTTCCGACGTGGGCCAGCACCAGATGTTCGCGGCGCAGTACTACCGCTTCAACAAGCCCAATCGCTGGATCAACTCCGGCGGCCTGGGCACTATGGGCTTCGGTTTCCCAGCGGCGATGGGCGTCAAGATGAACTTCCCGGATGCCGACGTGGCTTGCGTGACCGGCGAAGGCAGCATCCAGATGAACATCCAGGAGCTGTCGACCTGCCTGCAGTACGACCTGCCGGTGAAGATCGTCAACCTGAACAACGGTGCGCTGGGCATGGTTCGCCAGTGGCAGGACATGCAGTACAGCAGCCGTTACTCGCACTCCTACATGGAATCGCTGCCTGACTTCGTCAAGCTGGCCGAGGCCTATGGTCATGTGGGCATGCGTATCACTGCGCTGAAAGACCTCAAGCCCGGACTTGAAGAAGCCTTCGCATTGAAAAATCGACTGGTGTTCCTCGACATCGCCGTGGATACCAGCGAGCACGTCTACCCGATGCAGATCAGGGACGGCGCTATGCGTGACATGTGGTTGAGCAAGACGGAGCGGACCTGAGCATGCGACACATCATTTCCCTGCTGCTGGAAAACGAGCCGGGCGCACTGTCCCGCGTGGTCGGTCTGTTCTCCCAGCGTAACTACAACATCGAAAGCCTCACCGTAGCGCCGACCGAGGATCCGACGCTGTCGCGCCTGACTCTCACCACCGTTGGCCAGGATGAAGTGATCGAGCAGATCACCAAGAACCTCAACAAGCTGGTCGAGGTGGTCAAGCTGGTCAACCTGTCGGAGAGCGCTCACATCGAGCGCGAGCTGATGCTGGTGAAGATCAAGGCCACTGGCGCCCAGCGCGCCGAGGTCAAGCGCACCACCGATATCTTCCGCGGCCAGATCGTGGATGTGACCAGCAGCGTCTATACCGTGCAACTGACCGGTACCAGCGACAAGCTGGATAGCTTCATCCAGGCCATCGGCACGGCGTCGATCCTGGAAACCGTGCGCAGTGGCGTTACCGGTATCGCGCGTGGCGACAAGGTACTGAGTATCTGATCGCAACGCTCAAATGAAGCCCCGCCAAGTGCGGGGCTTTTTTTCGCCGACGGTTATTGCTGGCGGTTCCAGAAGGCTGCGATCAACGGGTCTTTCAGGCGTTTTTCCAGCGCGAACAGGCCGATATCGTAGGCGGTCAACGGTGGTTGAATGTCGTAGATGCGAATGCGCGCGGTCAGAGGGCTGTTGTCGAGAACGATCTGCGGTACTACGCCGATGCCGAAGCCCAGGCTCACCATGCTGACGATGGCTTCGTTACCGCTCACCTGGGCATAGATGCGTGGTTTGATGCTATGGCTTTTCAGCCAGCGGTCGGTGCGAACCCTTGCTAGGCCCTCTTCCGAGAGAATCATTGGCACGTCTTTCCAGCTCTCCGCTGACGGGTGCTTGAGCTGCTCTTCGGTAAGAAGTTGAGGTGACTGCGGCCCGATGAAGCGTAGTTCCGAACGTGTGATCGACTGAAAATCGATGCCTGCTGGCAGATGGTCGGGGCGGGCGCCGATGGCCAGGTCTTCCAGTCCCTGTTGCACGCGCTCGACGGCCTTGGCCGGATCACCAGTGTGCAGCTTCATTTCGATGCGCGGGTAGTCCTGTCGGAAGCTGCTGAGGATGTCGTAGAGAAAGCTGTAGCTCGCCGTTACCGAGCAGTACAGGGAAAGCTCGCCATGCAGGACGGACTGATCCTCCATGAACGTCTGGCGAATGGCCTGCCAGCCGTTCATGACCTCGCTCGCGTACTCACGGAATTTCTGCCCTTCACGGGTCAGGCGAACCGAGCGATTGTCGCGCACGAAGAGTGGGGCGCCGAGTTCGTCTTCGAGTTGCTTGATGCTGCGACTGAGCGCCGACGGGCTGACATGTTGCTCGCGACTGGTTCTGCCGAAGTGCAGGTTGTCTGCCAGGGAAAGAAAGAGGCGAAGTGCGTGGCTATCCATGGTCGTTTCATATAGCGGCATGTTGTGTTGCAAATATATCATTTTACGCAATGGGACGGATCACTTAAGGTGCCTGTGTCGCGGTGCTAGCACCCCATCCTTTTCGATACATAAGAGCCAAGAACATGAAAGTTTATTACGACAAAGATTGCGACCTCTCCATCATCCAGGGCAAGAAAGTCGCCATCATCGGTTACGGCTCCCAGGGCCATGCCCAGGCCTGCAACCTGAAAGATTCCGGTGTGGATGTCACCGTTGGCCTGCGTAAAGGCTCTGCCACCGTTGCCAAGGCAGAAGCCCATGGCCTGAAAGTGACTGACGTTGCCAGCGCCGTTGCTGCTGCCGACCTGGTGATGATCCTGACCCCGGACGAGTTCCAAGGCCAGCTGTACAAGAACGAGATCGAGCCGAACATCAAGAAGGGCGCTACCCTGGCCTTCTCCCACGGCTTCTCGATCCACTACAACCAGGTCGTTCCGCGTGCCGACCTCGACGTGATCATGATCGCGCCGAAAGCTCCGGGCCACACCGTACGTACCGAATTCGTCAAGGGCGGCGGTATTCCTGATCTGATCGCCGTTTACCAGGACGCTTCCGGCAACGCCAAGAACGTTGCTCTGTCCTACGCTTCGGGCGTTGGCGGCGGTCGTACCGGCATCATCGAAACCACCTTCAAGGACGAGACTGAGACCGACCTGTTCGGTGAGCAGGCTGTTCTGTGTGGCGGTACTGTCGAGCTGGTCAAAGCCGGTTTCGAAACCCTGGTCGAAGCGGGCTACGCGCCGGAAATGGCCTACTTCGAGTGCCTGCACGAGCTGAAGCTGATCGTCGACCTGATGTTCGAAGGCGGCATCGCCAACATGAACTACTCGATCTCCAACAACGCCGAGTACGGTGAGTACGTGACCGGCCCGGAAGTGATCAACGAGCAGTCGCGCCAAGCCATGCGCAATGCGCTGAAGCGCATCCAGGACGGCGAGTACGCCAAGATGTTCATCACCGAAGGCGCTGCCAACTACCCGTCGATGACCGCTTACCGCCGCAACAATGCCGCTCACGGCATCGAAGTGGTTGGCGAGAAACTGCGTGCGATGATGCCGTGGATCTCTGCCAACAAGATCGTCGACAAGACCAAGAACTAAGGTCTGCGATGTGTGAAAAGACGCGGCTCTATGCCGCGTTTTTTCATTCTGGGGCAAGGGTTCTGGTATAAAGCCAGCTCGCTGGCTGGCGAACTGAGCTCAGTCGTCCCGGTCGAAATCTGTCAAACCCGTTGCAAGGTGCTGTTCATGAGTGAAGGTTCCGAAGATCAAAAGCCTGCAGGCGAAAATACCGAAAGCCTGCTGCCGATCGATGAGCATATAGAGGAAGGGCAGGACGCCGAGGGGCGCAAGGTTCGTCACCGTGGCATCTACCTGCTGCCTAACCTGTTCACCACGGCCAACCTGTTCGCCGGTTTCTACTCCATCATCAATGCCATGAACGGCAACTTCTATGTCGCCGCCGCTGCTGTTTTCGTGGCCATGGTGCTCGACAGCCTGGATGGCCGTGTTGCTCGCCTGACCAACACGCAAAGCGCCTTCGGCGCCGAGTACGACTCGCTCTCCGATATGGTCGCATTTGGTGTCGCGCCGGCACTGCTTGCCTTCGAGTGGGCATTGGGCAGCATGGGCAAGGTCGGCTGGATGGTCGCCTTTATTTATGTGGCAGGCGCCGCCTTGCGCCTGGCCCGTTTCAATACGCAGATCGGTAGTGTCGACAAGCGCTACTTCATCGGTCTGGCCAGTCCGGCAGCGGCGGGGGTGGTGGCTGGTGTCGTCTGGGCATTCAGCGATTTCGGTATCAAAGGCTCGAACATGGCCTTTGCCGTGGCGTTGCTGGTTGCCGCCGCAGGCTGCCTGATGGTCAGCAACATCAAATACTACAGTTTCAAGGATCTGGATCTGAAAGGGCGCGTGCCGTTCGTGGCCATCCTGGCTGTGGTGCTGGTCTTCGCGGTGGTGTTCAGTGATCCGCCTCGTATCCTGCTCCTGATTTTCCTGGCTTACGCCGCTTCCGGCCCTGTTCAGTACCTGCTGCAACTGCGTCGTCGTAAATCTGCGTGACCCTGTAATTTCTTTCGCGCTCCGTGGTCTACAGTTCGTTTCTCGAACTGTAGTCGCGGAGTCGCCATGCTCATCCGAGTTCCTCCCCCCTCTCGGGCTCTAGAGTCCGAAGTTACCCCTGAATCCGTTTATCTCTCCCGTCGCAAGCTGATGCAGGCTTCGCTGGCTTTGGCTGCAGTGGGGGCCGTGCCGGGGTGGGCGCGTGCCGATACCCTGGGTACGTATGCTGATGCGGAGCCGGCCAAGGCGCCGGGCTGGTTCGATGAGAAATTATCGGGAACCCGCTGGCAGGCAGTCGTCGCTGAGGGTGAGAGCATTACGCCCTTCAAGGATGCGACGCACTACAACAATTTCTACGAATTCGGTACGGGCAAGGGCGATCCTGCTGCCAACGCTGGCAAGTTGCAGGTCGAGCCTTGGAGCGTCATGGTCGATGGCGAAGTTGCCAAGCCGGGGCGCTATGCCATCGAGGATCTGATCAAGCCGCATGCCTTCGAGGAGCGTATCTACCGGCTGCGTTGTGTCGAGGCCTGGTCGATGGTGATTCCCTGGTTGGGCTTTCCTCTGGCTGATCTGCTCAAGCAGGTTCAGCCAACCTCATCGGCTCGCTATGTACGTTTCGAAACCCTGGTCGATGCCGAACATATGCCGGGACAGCGCTCGGGTTTCTCTTTGATCGATTGGCCGTACGTGGAAGGGCTGCGCCTGGATGAAGCCATGCATCCGCTGGCGTTCATGGCGGTTGGCATGTACGGGCGAGTATTGCCCGCTCAGAACGGTGCGCCGTTGCGTCTGGTCGTGCCTTGGAAATACGGCTTCAAGAGCATCAAGTCCATCGTGCGCATCAGCCTCGTCGACCAGGCGCCGAAAACCACCTGGGAGCGTATCGCGCCGAACGAATACGGCTTCTATGCCAACGTCAATCCTCAGGTCGATCACCCGCGCTGGTCGCAGGCGATGGAGCGGCGGCTGCCTAGCGGGTTGTTCAGTCCGAACGTGATCGATACACGGATGTTCAATGGCTACGAAGAAGTGGCCGGGCTTTATGCGGGTATGGATTTGAGGACGTACTACTGATGCGGTATCGGCTCTGGCGCATTGCGGTCTTCGTGGCTGCGACGGTGCCACCTCTTTATTGGCTGTACTGCGCGGTGTTCGGGATCCTCGGGCCTGATCC